>JASHOU010000088.1 GCA_030038475.1 Terriglobales bacterium
CAGCCTGCGGTTCAGGATGCAAGCGTGGAGACCGGCAGGCGAGTTTTTGAAGGCACTGCCTGCATCAACTGTCATGCCGTGGCAGGAACGAATGCCGACGGGCGTTTCGGTCCCGATCTTACTCACCTGATGAGCCGGGTCACGATCGCCTCCGGTGCGGCTCCGAACACACCAGAAAAGCTTCGCCTTTGGATTCAGGATCCGAACCAAATAAAGCCCGGCTCGCTGATGCCGGCCATGCAGTTGAGCAATGCAGATTTGGACGCAGTCGTAAGTTACATGGAGACGCTGCGTTAGAGGAATTGGAAGACCAATATGTCATCGAATGCGATCACGGTTCCCGGCGTGCAGATTGACGAGAAGCCTTGGGTCGACATCCTTCACGAGTGGGTGACCACGGTTGATCACAAGCGGTTGGGTATTCTCTACATCGGTTACGCTCTGCTGTTTCTCGTAGTCGGCGGAATTGAAGCCATTATCATCCGCATCCAGCTGATGTACCCGCACAACGATTTTGTTTCGCCGCAGGTCTTCAACCGAATGTTCACCATGCACGGGACGACCATGATTTTTTTCGTGGCCATGCCAATCCTGTTTGGCTTTGCCAACTATCTTGTGCCAGTGATGATCGGGGCTCGTGACATGGCATTTCCGCGGCTGAATGCCTTCAGTTTCTGGCTTTCGGCGCTGGGCGGATTTCTTCTTTACTTCAGCCTAGTGGGCGCAAACGGGCTCTACGGTGCGGGCAACGCGCCGGACGTAGGATGGTGGGCCTATGCGCCTCTAACCGCGCCGGCCTTTTCCCTGGGCCACAGCTCGGATTATTGGACGCTGGCGCTGCTGGTTTCCGGTTTTGGGAGCATTGGAACTGCCATCAATATCATCGCGACCATTCTCTGCCTTCGCTGCCCGGGCATGACGCTCGGTCGCATGCCCTTGCTGGTCTGGCTCAACCTGGTGATGTCGGGAATGGTTCTGATCACGATCACTCCGCTATCCGCGGCACAGATCATGTTGCTGGTGGATCGGTATCTGGGTGGCCATTTTTTCGACGCGCAGGCCGGTGGGTCAGCTGTGCTGTGGATGCACTTCTTTTGGATCTTCGGCCATCCCGAGGTCTACGTCCTGATCATTCCCTGCTTCGCGTTCATGTCGGAAATCATCCCGGTATTCTCCCGGAAACCGATTTTCGGATATCCGGTGATGGTAGCGGCTACGATTTGCATTGGCTTCGTGAGCATGAGCGTGTGGGCGCACCACATGTTCACCGTCGGAATGAACTCTTACGCGAACAGCTTTTTCGCAATCACTACGATGGCTGTCGGTGTTCCCACGGGGATTAAGATATTCAACTGGATCGGCACGATGTGGGGTGGCCGGATTCAGTTCAAAACTCCGATGCTGTTCAGCATCGCATTTCTGTTCCAGTTCCTCATCGCCGGTTTAACCGGAATCATGTTGGGTTGTGTGCCCTTCGATTGGCAGCTGAGCTTGTCGTATTTTGTGGTCGCCCACTTTCACTATGTGATCGTGGGAGGAATTTTGTTTGCCCTCTTTGGCGCATTCTATTACTGGTACCCGAAATTCACCGGAAGAATGTTGAGCGAAACCCTCGGCAAATGGCATTTTTGGCTTTTCCTGATCGGCTTCCACATGACATTCGACCTGATGCACATTCCGGGGCTGCTGGGAATGCCGCGCAGAATCTACACCTACGAGCCCGGGCGTGGCTGGGACACCTTGAATCTGCTGATCACCATCGGCGCGTTCATTCAGACGATTGCCGTGCTGGTGTTTGTGGCGAACCTGCTTATCTCTTATTTCAAGGGCGACAAGGCGGGCAATGATCCCTGGGACGCCTGGACGCTCGAATGGTCCATCAGCTCGCCGCCGCCCGCGTATAACTTCGCCTCCATTCCAGTGGTCACGAGCCGGCGGCCGTTGTGGGACATGAAGCATCCCGAAGATCCAGACAGCCGGTACGAATAAAGGAAGAAAGCAATGAGCGCAATCGCAAGTCCGTTCCCTGAGGCGCCACCGAACTGGAACCTTCCCTATCGCGGCAAGGTCGCGATGGCCTGCCTCATTATCGCCGAGTCTGCTATCTTCACCATCTTTGTGGTTGCGTATCTGTTCTATGTGGGAAAGAGCCTCAGCGGACCGACTCCGCGCGAAGTGCTCGAGGTTCCGATCTTCTACACCATCTGCCTGTTGTCGAGCAGCCTAACAATGCATTTTGCCGCGAAGTCGCTTGCGCGCGACAGAGCGGGCGCATTTCTCGGCTTATGGCTCTTCACCATCGTCCTAGGCGGCTTGTTCCTGTTTGGCACGGCGCAGGAGTGGCACCGCCTCATTTATGAGCACGGCTTGACGATCTCAACCAACCTGTTTGGGACGACCTACTATTCGCTGGTCGGACTGCACGCCTTTCACGTCACCGCGGGTCTGATCATGCTGCTGGCTGTCGCGATTTTTGCTTTCGCCGGACGGGTGCGGATGCAAGAGTCACATCGGGTAGAAGTGCTCGCCATGTACTGGCACTTTGTCGACGCCGTTTGGGTGGTCGTTTTCACCGTTGTTTACGTGCTGGGGCGCTGAGGGAGAACCATGACAACATTGCCGACAACTCAGCCGATAAGCGAAGACCCTCGGACTCCGCGCGAGATTGAAATGCCCGCGCCGACTGCGTGGCCTTTAGTCTTGGCGTTAGGCTTCACCCTGCTGTTTGCGGGCCTGGTCACAAGCCAGTCGGTCACCGTTCTTGGCGCTGTACTTTCTCTTGCAGGTTGCGTTGGCTGGTTTCGCGAAGTCTTGCCTCGCGAGCACGAAGAGGTTGTGCCCGTGGTTCCCGATGACACTCGTATAACTACCGAGCGCCGGATTGTGGAGATGATTCCCATAGCACATTCTGCACGAGCCTGGCTCCCGATAAAGACTTATCCAGTGTCGGCGGGCGTGAAGGGCGGACTGGCGGGGAGCGTAGCCATGGCGGTGCTGGCGTGCACCTACGGCGTGTTGAAGGCCGGAAGTATCTGGTACCCGATCAATCTGCTTGCGGCGGTCGACTACTCCGAGTCGCTGAAGCTCGGGCCAACACAGTTGTATTCCTTCCACGCGGACGCCTTCGCGATTGCCTTGGTCGTGCACATCCTCGTGTCTGCGCTGGTCGGTTTGCTCTATGGTGCGATGCTTCCGATGTTCGCGCGGCACCCGATCGTGCTGGGGGGCCTGATCGGCCCGGTCCTGTGGTCGGGGCTGCTGTACACATGCTTGGGCCTGGTCAATCCGTTACTGGCGAGCCGTATTGATTGGCCCTGGTTTATTGCGTCGCAGGTGGCCTTCGGAATCGTCGCGGGTTTCGTCGTGGTGCGCCAGTCGCCCATGCCGACCCGCGAGAATCTGTCATTCGCGATACGAGCCGGGATCGAGGCTCCGGGACTTACCCCGCCACGGGAAGGAGACAAGCGCCCGTGAACCGATTTCGCTCGCTAGGTACCGCCGCAGTGCTCAGCCTGCTGCTCTCGGCTTGCAGCTCTACTCCGCCGGGCCAGCCTCAAAAGGATGCAGAGCCGGTCGCTCCGAGCCAGGTTATGAAATTTACCACTCTCTATGCGCAAAACTGCTCGGGCTGCCACGGCGCGCAAGGGCGCGGAGGAGCGGCGATCGCGCTGGCAGATCCGGTTTATCTCGCCATTGTGGATCAGGCGTCCGTGCGCAAAGTGATCGCCAACGGCGTTCATGGCACCACGATGCCGGGCTTCGCCGAGAGCGCGGGCGGAATGCTGACCGATAAACAGGTCGATGCGATTACCAGCGGAATATTTTCAAACTGGGTGCGGAAGGGAATTCTCGACGGAAGCAATCCGCCTTCCTATGCGGCGAAAACTGCCGCTAACGCGGCGAATGGCAAACTCGCTTACCGCACCTATTGTGCATCTTGCCACGGCCCTGAAGGCGAGGGCGGCCGGAAAGGCAGCGCCATCACCAACGATTCATTTTTGGCGCTCGTGAGCGATCAGGGGCTGCGTACGATCGTCATCACGGGCCGGCCTGAATTGGGCGCGCCCGACTGGCGCGGAAACGTTCCCGGAAAACCGATGACCGACCAGGAGATCACCGATGTTGTCGCGTGGCTCGCATCGCGCCGCGTGCAAAATCCTGGGCAGCCATATTCCGCCTCAAACTACGCGCAACCTTAGGAGTTCAGATATGTCCACGAAAACTGTCCTTGTTCCGTCGAGTGACGCAACCATCTCCCGCCGTGGGTTCTTCATGAAGCTGGGAATTCTCTTCAACGGATTCGCGGCTCTGGTGCTGGCGGTGCCGGTTGTTGGCTTTCTGCTTTCTTCGATTACGCGCGGGCGCGGGAACAGCTATCTCGCCTGGGTCCCGCTCGGTCGCATTGACGAATTTCCTGAGGGCCAGACGCGGCTGGCTACCTTTCGCAATCTTAACGTCATGCCCACCGATGGTAAGACGGTGGACACTGCCTGCTGGGTGCGGCGTGTCGCGGGTGAAACGTTCCAGGTCTTTGCCATTAACTGCGCTCATCTCGGGTGCCCCGTACGCTGGTTTCCCCAATCTGGGCTATTCATGTGTCCCTGTCACGGTGGAGCTTACTACCGGGACGGCGCGCGCGCGTCAGGACCGCCGGAGCGGGGGTTGTTTCAGTATCCCTATAAAGTTGAGAACGGCTTGATCAGCATTCAGGCTGGTGAGTTGCCGACGCCGGGAGCGGCGATCGCCTCACTCACCGGAGAGAAACCGCCATGCGCATCATGAATGCCAAAATCGGGCCGGCAGTGGCAAAAATCGGCGAATGGTTCGACCGTCGCCTGCAGTTGGCGGCGCCGATTCGCGAGGCCGCTGAACATCCGGTGCCGCGGAAGACGGCGAGTTGGTTCTACGTGTTCGGCAGCGCCGCGCTCACCGTCTTCCTTCTCCAGGTGGTGACGGGAATTCTGCTGGCTTTGATCTACGTGCCTTCGGCGGGCCAGGCTTGGAGCAGTTTGCAGGCCCTCAACCACGACGTCGCGCTCGGGTGGTTCATCCGCGCCATGCATGGATGGGGCTCCAACTTCATGGTGGCGATTGTGCTCATTCACATGGTGCAGGTGTTTCTGTTCGGGGCCTATAAATTCCCGCGGGAGCTCACCTGGATCATCGGCGTTTTCCTGTTGTTGATGACCTTGGGGATGGCCTTCAGCGGACAGGTGCTGCGCTTCGATCAGGACGCTTACTGGGGATTGGGAATCGGCGCTTCGATCTCCAGCCGCGTCCCGATCATCGGCCCCGCGGCGGTTAAGCTGCTGCTGGGTGGCCCGATCATCGCGGGCGCAACCCTCTCCCGATTTTTTGCGCTGCATGTGTTCGTAATTCCTGGAATGTTGATCGCGTTCGTGGGTCTTCATCTCCTGATGGTGCTGAAGCTGGGCATCAACGAATGGCCGATGCCGGGACGCATCGTAAAGCGAGCCACCTATGAACGTGAATATCACGAGCTGACCAAGCAAGACGGCGCGCCATTCGTCCCGTATGCGATCTGGAAGGATATGTTCTTCACGGCGTTCATCATCCTCGCGATCGCCGCGTGCGCTTTCTACTTTGGTCCATTTGGACCGACTGGACAGCCCGATCCGACGATCATTCAGACCGCTCCCAAGCCGGATTACTTTTTCCTGTGGCTCTACGCTTTGCTGTCACTGCTTCCTCCGTCGATGGAGACGCCGTTCCTGCTGATCGCTCCTGTGTTGGTCATCCTTGCGCTGATTCTCCTGCCGTTTCTTTCTGGGGAGGGAGAAAAGAGCTGGAAGCGCAGGCCCATTGCGGTTCTCACGGTTCTGCTGATTGCCATTACCCTCGGAACTTTCACCCGCCTGGCGCAGTTCGCGCCGTGGAGTCCACACATGAATGCGTGGAGCGGAGATCCTGTCCCGGACCGTTTCGTACATGGCACAACTGCACTGCAACGGCAGGGTGCGCTGGTATTTCAGTTCAAACAGTGCCGCAACTGCCACTCCCTTGGCAATACCGGCGGGCAGCGCGGGCCGGCCCTCGACAGCGTCGCCGTGCGATTGACGCACGACCAGCTCATCCGCCAGGTGATTCAAGGCGGCGGCAACATGCCTGCCTATGGAAACAACTTGAGTCCAGCAGAGACCACGGCACTCGTAGCATTTCTGGAAACGTTGCATCCCGCAGGGCAATCTCCGGCGCGCGATGCAGCACGCGACATAGCGCTCGGCGATAGCAGCCAGAAAACTTCCGGCGGTCCAAGAAGAGACAAAAGATAGAAGACAAAAGATAGAAGACAAAAGATAGAAGACAGTCGATGCTCCATACCCATCACGTGGCTTTCGAATCATTTTCGGTTTCCGCCGTCTTGATTGTCGCTGCACTCGTCTACCTGCGTGGATGGGTTCGTATTCGCAGGCGTAGGGTGGAAACAATCCAGGGCTGGCACGCCGCCCGTTTTCTTCTCGGACTGTTCTTCGTCTGGCTTGCACTGGCTTCACCAATCGCGGCGCTCGATCACGAACTGCTGACGGTGCACATGATTCAGCATTTGCTGCTCATGACGCTGGCTCCTCCGTTAATCTGGCTTGGCACGCCTATGAGGCCGCTGCTGCACGGACTGCCACAACGACTCCTGCCGCAACGATTCCTGGCAAGGCCAATCAGCCAATTGTTTCACTCGATACCAGCACAGCGACTGGGAAGGGCAATGGCACAGCCCGCGGTTGGCTGGCTTGCGGCCACAGCCACATTGATTGGGTGGCATATTCCTGTGGTGTTTATGCTGGGGTTGCGATCTGAAGCCTGGCATGCGATGGAACAAGCGTCGTTCCTGACATCCGGACTTCTTTTCTGGTGGCCGGTAGTTCATCCATGGCCAACGGCCTCGCATCGGTCAGAGTGGCTGATCCTCTTATATCTGTTTCTTGCTACAGTACCGTGCGACATTCTCTCCGGGTTTCTTGTCTTTTGTGATCGTGTGGTCTACCCGGTTTATTTCTCGTCACCGCGCCCGCTCGGATTTTCCGCTCTTGAAGACCAGCAGTGTGCCGCTGCATTGATGTGGACCTGCGTCACCGTCGTTTATCTCATCGCGGGGACAGTTCTCACGGCCCGCTTACTCTCGCCTGAGGCTCTCGCCACAAACAATGCGAGGGAGGAAAACTGTCGTCCTGCATTTGGACAACTGAGATAGAAGCCAGCAACGTTATGATCAAAATCAGGAAATTGACTTCCGGCTTGGTGAGGGTCCAGTGGTCAGAGACCAGTGTGCATGCTGAAACAAGACGGCCTTCCGCCGCGGGCGCATTGAGCACGGTGACAGCGAGCTTGCTCGACATTTAGATTAATCTCCACACTCGACCGAGTCGTCTGTGTCGACGCACTGAGTGGCGAATCCGAATTAATGGTGCAGGGAACTGCCGATACCAGGGCCAAAACCGAGCGAATAAGCCCGTCCGCAGAAGTGGCTGCCATCATAATTCGGTTGTTCTCTTCTGAACAGCGGCGTTCGGAAACGGACATCGAGCAGCCCTTTTTGCCTGTATTAACCACGCCTTATCTCCCGCGTTTCAATGGATTGTGAGTTGCACAGCTTCGGCGTGACAATTGCGTCCTCTGCTGTTCAGGCCGTTTGGGGCCAAAGTTTCGGGCCTGGATTCAGCGCCATTGGAAAATCTTATGACCGCCCTGCTTCAGGACGTCCGCTATGCCGTGCGCATGCTGCGCAATAACCCCGAGTTCACGGCCGTTGCCGTGCTCACGCTGGCGCTCGGAATCGGCGCCAATACCGCCATCTTCCAGTTGCTCGATTCCATACGTCTGACCGCACTTCCGCTCAAGAATCCGGAGCAACTGGCCGAAGTGCGCATCATCCAGCCGCACGGACGGACAGGAGACTTCTCGACGTTGCACCCCAACCTAACCAACCCGCAGTGGGAGCAGATTCGCATCCAGCAGCAGGGATTTTCGGGCATGTTTGCCTGGGCGCAGGGCCGTTTCAACATCGCGCCCAACGGCGAGGCGCACAACGTGGATGGCCTTTATGTAAGCGGAGACTTCTTCCGCGTGCTCGGCGTGCAGCCGGTATTAGGGCGGGTGTTCACCACGGAAGACGATCAACGCGGTTGCGGTTCGCCGGGTGTCGTCCTCAGCAACGCCTTCTGGCAACGGGAATACGGCGGCGATGCATCAGCCATCGGACGCAAGATGACCATCGAGCATCATCCGTTCGAAATCGTCGGCGTCACTCCTGCCAGCTTTTACGGCCTGGAAGTCGGCAGGCAATTTGACGTCGCGGTTCCGCTTTGCGCGGACCCGTTGATCCGGGGCGAGTACGCGCGCCTGGACGTTCCCCATGAGTGGTTTCTTAGCGTGATGGGCCGCCTGAAGCCGGGCTGGTCCATCGAGCGGGCTTCGGCTCAGTTGGCCGCGGTGTCTCCGCAAATATTCGAAGCAACCGTCATCACGAAGTTTGGCGCGGAGGAAGAGAAACATTATCTCACTTATCATCTCGGCGTGCTCCCGGCGGGCACCGGCGTCTCCGATGTACGCAAAGACTATGAGACGCCACTGGACTTGCTGCTGGCCATCGCTGGGTTTGTGCTGTTGATCGCCTGCACCAACCTCGCCAGCCTGATGCTGGCACGAGCCAGCTCGCGCGAACGGGAAATCGCCATTCGCCTGGCGCTTGGAGCTTCACGCGGACGCCTGATCCGGCAACTGATGGCTGAAAGCTTTCTGGTCGCGGCGACCGGCTCGGCAATTGGCCTTGTGCTCTCCAATTTCGTTGGCAAGTTTCTGGTGTCGCTTATCAGTACGACGCAGAACCACGTGTTCGTCGATCTTGTGCCCGATTGGCGAGTGCTCGGCTTCACGTTAGCTCTCGCCATCTTGACCTGCTTCCTCTTTGGGCTCGCTCCCGCGCTGCGCGCCACTCGCAGCGGCTCGGCCGAAGCGCTGAAGGCCGGAGGACGCGGCAACACGGCTGGCCGCGAACGCTTCGGCTTGCGGCGCGCGCTGGTGACAATTCAGGTTGCGCTTTCTCTCGTGCTTCTGGTGGGCGCGCTCTTGTTTTCCCGCAGCCTGGGAAGGCTGCTCAGTGTCGATACCGGCTTTCGCGCCAACGGCATTCTGCTCACGGATTTGGACCTGACACAGCTAAAGCTCGCCCCCGACCGCCGTCAACCGTTCAAGCGCGATCTGCTCGAACAGGTGCGCGCGATTCCTGGCGTGGAATCTGCGGCGGATACGGGAATTGTTCCGCTGAGCGGAAGCGCGGACAACAACGATATTTGGATGGATGGTCAGGATCCCCGGCAAAAGAAAGAAGTGGATGGGAGCTGGACCAGTCCGGGTTATTTCAAAACGCTGGAGACTCCACTGTTGGCCGGCCGAGATTTCAACGACCGCGACACGGCGACTTCTCCCAAAGTGGCCGTCGTCAATCAAGCCTTTGCGCGCGCCCTGACCAATCAGGCCAATCCTGTCGGCATGAGCTTCCACTGGCCCGCCGGACCGAATCGTCCCGAGCAGATCATTCAAATCGTGGGATTGGTGAGGGACACCAAGCATCATGATCTGCGTGACGAAAACCTGCCCATCGCATACATGCCAGTTGAGCAGGTCGACAATCCCGATGAATTCGACACTCTTCTGATTCGCTCTCGCGCGCCGGTGGGAGACACCATCTCCGCTGTGAAGCGCCGTCTGGCCGAGGCCAATCCAGAAATCATCCTCACATTTCACGTTTTTGAATCCGACATCCGCGACACGCTCGTGCGCGAGCGCCTGATGGCCACGCTCTCCGGCTTCTTCGGTTTTCTTGCAGCCGTGCTGGCGGTAATTGGCTTATATGGCGTGATGTCTTACATGGTGCAGCGGCGAACCAATGAAATCGGCATCCGCATGGCCCTCGGCGCCGGACGCCTGAGCATCCTGGGTATGATCCTGCGCGACGCTCTCTTGCTCCTGGCTGTCGGAATTGTCGTTGGACTTGGGCTGTCGCTCGCGCTGGGGAAGACAGCCAGCTCTTTGTTGTTCGGGGTGAAGCCTGCCGATCCAGTCACGCTCGGGCTGGCGGCGGCTCTGTTGGCGGCCGTGGCCGTAGCGGCCAGTTACGTTCCCGCGCGCCGCGCCTCGAAAGTCGATCCCATGGTGGCGTTACGCTACGAATAACCTTCGGCGGGTGACCTATACCTCCGATTGCCTGTCATCCTGGAGGTGGCAAGTCTCTATTGCCGCCGGATCTCGCGCTCGCGCAGCCAGGCGTAGATCACCGGGGTCACGATCAACACATGCAACAGCGAAGACACCATTCCGCCAAGAACCGGAGTGGCCAGCGGTTTCATCACCTCTGCTCCCGTTCGCATCGACCACATCAGGGGCAGCAAACCGGCGATCACCGTGGAAATCGTCATCACCTTTGGACGCAATCGCAGCAGTGCTCCTTCCATCACAGCTTCGTGCAATCCCTCAACCGTAAGTGTGCCCATCGCTTGCTTCTTTCGGGCCACAGCTTCTTCCAGATAGATCACCATGACTACGCCGGTCTGAACCGCTGTGCCGAACAATGCGATGAAACCGACCCATACCGCAACTGAGAAGTTGTACCCGAGGATCTTCAACAGAAAAATGCCGCCCGTCAGGGCGAAGGGCACGGCGAGCATCACGTGCAGAGCCTCTTTGAGCGAATCGTAAATTTTGTAAAGCAGGACCGACATGATCGCGAAGACTGCAGGGATGACCAGCATCAGCCGACGGCGTGCGCTAAGCTGGTTCCCGTATTGTCCGCGCCATTCGACGTAATAGCCGGGAGGCAGCTTTACCTGCTGAGCAACCGCCCGTTGGGCCTCCGCCACGAAGGAGCCCACGTCGCGACCTCTGACGTTCATCAACACCGAGCCACGCAGCAGGCCGTTTTCACTGCTGATCATCGATGGTCCCATGACGACCTCGATCGAAGCCAGTTGGGTGAGAGGGATCTGCGCGCCATTCGGGGCCGCGACCAATACGCCCCCGTAACGCTTCAGGAGTCTCGCGGAAGTCACGCGCGTAACGCACGCGAACCGGGAGTCGTTGCCGACCGTCAATCGCAGTCGTGAGATTCTTTCCTCCAATCGCAGTTTCAATCACGTCCTGCACGTCGCCCACACTGATTCCATAGCGTGCGGCTGCCGCGCGGTCGGTCTTGATTTCGAGGTAGGGTGTGCCGGTTATGCGCTCGGCGTAAAGGTCCACTGCACCGGGTATTCCGTGCACCGCGCTCTCGATCTCGCTGGAAAACCTCTCGATCGTGCTCAAATTTGACCCGAATATCTTGATACCGACTTGCGTGCGGATGCCGGTCGAGAGCATATCAATGCGATTGCGAATGGGCTGAGTCCAGATGTTGGTGACGCCAGGCATGCGCAACTTGGCATCCAGCCGTTGCAGGATATCCTCTTTTGCTGGTACCAGACGGCCACTGCTCGCGGGGCTTTAGGCTGATGATGGTCTCAGTCACGTTGATTGGAGCAGGATCGGTGGACGTATCGGCGCGCCCGATCTTGCCGACGACATTCTCCACTGCTGGATCTTCTGCGATGATCCTGTCTTACGCGCGTAGAATCTCCGTGGCCTTCGTCAGTGAGATGGCGGGGATCCGTGATTGCATGAACATCGCTGTCTCTTCGTCCAGCGGAGGCATGAACTCGGAGCCAATCGTGGTAGCGAGCGCCATCGCGAAGAGGAACAGCGCGGCGGCGATCGCCATGGTGGCAATACGATGCCTGAGCGCCCAAGCCAGTACAGGTTTGTAGAGTCGTTGCAGGAAACGCATCACGGGATTCGCCTCTTCCCGATGCAGCTTTCCGCGAATCGTTCTTCTCCAAAAAATCCAAGTCAGGACGAGAGACATCGGCAGGCCTTGGCACGGAAAGCCGTGCGTAGGCGCACCAATGCCAGGAGTTGTGAAACGAAGGTTCTAGATTCTCAGGACAGAAGACGACAGGGGCGGGCCTTCACGAGGAGGTGATTCGGCGAAGGCGAGAGATGTGGGTTGAGGCTTTACCGCGTACGGAGCAACGTCTGCCACTGACGGGCTGACAGCCAGAACGCGCTCTTGTAATTTGTTGCTCCGCGCCTCGACTGTCGTGATTTCCGGACTGGAGGACATTTAGCAGCAAGTGCGGTCGGCAGTGACCATCGAGTGCCCGCAATGCATCGGCATGTGGCGGGAGCACTCTCGCTTCGCTGGGGCGACGGCAAAACATGTAAGGAGGCAAGCCAAGGCCGGCGTTACCGCCCAGAGCAGGACGGCGCCAATTGCAACGGCCACGCGGCTTCGACTCACAAACACCAGTTTTGACTCCTGGGCGGTGGCGAATTGCGCAGTGCTCTGGTTTGCATCACGCGAACTTCACCATCTAACTTACAGTACCGGCTTGCGAGAATGTGATGCTATGACTCTCGTCACAACCGGGGGTAGTCTTAGTCGCCCTGGACGCTTGCCCTAACGGCAGAGGTCGACTCGATTTTGCTCACCCTTGGACCGTTAAGCATTGGCATTCGTCGTGAGTTCGCCTGCCATCCTTGACCTTCGCCGGCATGACCCCTGCCGCCTCAGTTTCCCGCTATCTCCAGTGACGGGAATTTGCGGTGATCGATACCGCAGCCCGCCAATCGGCTCTTAATCGAGCTTAATTTCACGGAGGAGTTATGAAATCAATCATCAATCATCGCATTCTCTCCAGCGCCGCCCTGTTTCTGTTTACCGCCAGTGCAACCCTGAGCGCGCAAACGGACAAGAGCTACAGTCAACTTAAGGCAGAACATCCCGGCTGGATGCAGGTTCCCGGCAAACTTATCAGTCCCGATTGCGCTCACGAGGTCCCGAATGGCGCGAGCGTCGAGTTCGGCGACAACGGCGAACCGACCGGCGACGTGACCATGAACGGCCAGGTCATCGCCCACTACGAGCCCTGCGCTGAGGCTGGCATCGACACGCGTCACATAGGAAATAGCGGGAAAGAACCCGGCTACGGAAGCGGCTGGGTCGAAACCTCGCAGTGGGAGTTGTCACTCGGTTCGAGTGACAACATCGATTACATGTTCGGCTATTGGAATGTTCCGTCGGCTCCCAAGGATAACGGCGCTTTGATTTATCTCTGGAACGGCATTGAGCCCACGGGCGAGAACTGGGTTCTGCAACCTGTGCTTCAATACGGGCCGGGAAGTGTGAATGGCGGCGGCAACTACTGGGGTATCAGCAGTTGGCTCGTAGGACCGGACAAATATTATTTCTATAGCCCGCTGGAGAAGGTCCATACCGGTGACCTGATTCAGGGCTATACCGAACAAACCGGCGTTTCCGGCAGCACCGATCATTACTTTGTGAGCGCGCAGGACGAGACCACAGGCGCCTATTCCACCATCAGCATCCACATTTCTGGGGAACAGTGGGTTTGGGCATTCGCTGGCGTGCTTGAAGCGTACGGCGTGAGTTCCTGCTCGAATTATCCCGCGTCCGGTTCAACTCAGTTTTTTGACAATTACGTTGCACACGGATACCCCAATTATGATTTCGTCAATCCGACGCAGTTCTACGGCGCCTACTATGACTACTTCGGCAGCGGAGGCCCGCAATGCAGCTTTAACGTCGCGGTTTCCAATAGTGCGGACACATCAACCCTGTACTACTGAACCGCGAATCGCATCGTGATGCGTCGGCTAAGTTCCGCACTTAGGCCCCGACGAAACGATGAGCCAACATCCAGCGGGCGAACCTGCCCGGCATACCTGGTCCAGCAAATGAAAGTGCAGTAAATGAAGGGGGAGCGTAACCGCTCCCCTTTTTTTACAATTAATGATCGAGAGCAGAAGCGCGTTGCGACGATGCGAACTGAGATGAGAACGACGACGAGAAGGGAATTGTTTCGACTCAGCGGCGCTGTCGAGCGCGATCCCGCCATCGATGCTTGGATGAAACGACATGCCGGCGCCTTAGGAGCCATCGCGCAGCAGTGGTTTGAGGTGATGCGAAAATGCGGAGACGAAGTCCGGGAGCTTATGCATGATGGCTGTCCGGTCGCCTGTTTGGGGGACATGCCCTTCGGCTACGTCAATGTATTCGCTTCGCACGTAAACGTGGGGTTCTTTCAGGGCGCAGCGCTGCCCGATCCCGAGCGCTTGCTCGAAGGCAGCGGCAAGTTCATGCGTCATGTGAAGCTGAGACCGGGAACGGCCACGAACGCTGCGGCGCTAAGCAGGCTCATCGCTGCGGCGTACGACGATATCAAGGCGCGCGTCGAACACGGCTAGCTCAGAGAAAACGCCGTTGGAGGCCCACGCGGATGTGAACCGCCAGACTAGTAATGATACTCGCCGAGGAGATCGGCGAGTATCCATGCCGTTCCGGCAATGGCGAAGGTCTCGGCGGTTTCGCTCCAATTCCCGCGGCTGTGGGGATTCGAAAAAAGCCGCGGCACCCACACGAGCAGCCCAAAAGTCACGAGCATCATGGTCAGAAGCCGAGTCGCGAGAAGCGCCATGCGATTGGCAAGAAGAGCGATTGCAGCGAGCGCGAAGAAAACAGTCGTCGTAACCGCCCAAAACATCTGGCTTGGCGGAATCCACTTCGGAACAAGACTGGCGGTATAGCTGAGGTAAAACGCCTGCTCGAGGCCGAAGGAAGCTGCGCAGATACCTAAAAGAATGCGCCCGCCTCGATCACGAGTTTCATAGGACAATGCCGATGACAACCCCGCATAAACGATCGCCGGTCCGGTCACCAGAGACAACTCCTCGAAAAAGTCGCCCCAGCTAATGTAGACGAGTGGTTTGGCGATGATTCCAGGCACGCACAGCAAGGCGAACAGCACATAAACCGCGGTCAGAACCAGTGCGCCCGTCTTCGCGCTCCGGCGGAACTTGATCGCGGCGCCGCCGAAGATTTGCGCAGCCCCGTAGGCAATATAGCGCAGTTGGTGCCAGTCCTTGTAGTCGCGCCCGATTAGCGTGATGAAGCCCAGAGCTAGAGCTGCCGCTCCAAACACGTGACGGCCGACGTTCGATCGAGTGGTTGATGCGGTCATTGATACGGTAATTCGTTTTCAGTATGCCACTATACGCTTTCATTTAATCCAATTCGCGCGCAAGATCATCCCTCAGCGGCAACTCAGCCCAAGCTTTATCCTGAAGTGTGACTGCGATTCCAGACACACACCCTAAGACTCTCCTTCGCAAGAATTTTCTCCGACTTCTTGTTCGATGGCTTGTCTTCGGCGTGCTGCTTGTTTGGTCGTTTGCCGCGCTGACCCTTCTGGCCTTTCGCTGGATCGACCCGCCCACAACTGCGGTGCACATCCAGCGCCACTTGCAAGCCTGGGCTCACCACAAACCGTATCGCGAACGCTACAAATTCGTTCCGCTCAATCAAATCTCGCCCGATCTCCAGCACGCTGTCGTGGCCGCGGAAGACGCGCGCTTCTACCAACACCATGGATTCGATTGGCACCAGATCCAGATCGCTGCCGAAGACGATTTGCAGGGCGGCCGCACTCGCGGAGCTTCCACGATCACACAGCAACTCGTAAAAAACCTATTCTTCGGAACGGGCCGTTCTATCCTCCGCAAAGGTGCAGAGGTCACGCTGGTACCGGTGGCCGAATTCGTCCTCGGCAAGCGGCGCATTCTCGAGATTTACCTCAATGTGGTTGAATGGGGACCTGGTATTTATGGTGCGGAGTCGGCGTGTCGTTACTACGCCGGAATCGCGGCCCGCAACATCGGCCGCGAGGAGGCGGCGCGTCTTGCCGCGATCCTGCCCGCTCCTCTGAAGCGGCGGCCCGAGCGCATGAATCGCTACAGCGCTCTCATTCTTGAGCGGATGAGCCAAATGGGTTGGTGATCGTGGCAGGCATTCGCTAATGCGGCGGAGAACCCACTGTCCGAAGACTTGCTGTCCGATGAGCAAGATCACGTTCCCAGCAGGTTGATTTGCAGTTTCTCGTACCCATGCTCGCGCGCCCACAGGTCTAAGGGCATCGTGGCCAGTTCATCAACAACGGCAACTGCCAGACCCATTTTCGTCAAATCGATACTCTTCAGATAGGTATGGCATGTATCGCAGACGTCTACGCGGACGTGGGCGATCTCCGGCGTCAAATAGTATGCCATCTGCGGCTCTCGTTCTTCTCCGCACGCCGGACAATAGATCCTTCGAAAAGCCCATTCATGCGCGCACAGCATACAAACCAGCGATTTCTTGGCGCCGTCTCCTTCGCTGCGCAACACAGCGACGATCGGCTTGCTCCCGCAAAGCGGGCACGTCGATGGAGTTCCATTCACCGTAGCGGTTTCGCGAGAGTTGGCGAGATGTTCCGCGTAGGGTTGAAGAAAAATCCACGCCAGCAGCCGATTTAAGTTGTGCGAACCGTCGGTCGGAATGGTTTCAAACTCCTCGCCGATGGCGGCCAATTCAGGATCTCTGTACCAGAAGTCTTCAATCGCGTGCTGCCACGCCGCCGGCCCTTTCTCTGCCAACTCAGCCGCAGCCTGTGCCAGCGGCTCCGGTGCAACCTCCTGGATCAACGACAGGAACCGCGGGAAATTTGGCAGCAGAAGGAAAAGATCCAATTCATCTCGCAGGGGGCGGTCGGCGGAAATCTTCGGCGCATGGGCAAGAGCTTTCTGGATTTCCTCGTGAAAGCTTTTCTGAAACGTTGCCAGGCGCGCATAGAAGCGCAGTCCTTCCGCTGCGAATGGGTAGACGGAAGTGAGTTCGTTGGCGCGACGGATACGCGCGTCCCAGCTGCCCCGGTTCATTTTCGCGCAGTCGAGTCGCGAAGCAGTTGCTGATACCACGTGTGGTGGTGCTCGTTGGCCCAGGCGCGCGAGACATCGCCGCGGATCACGGAGCCAAACGCGCCGCGTTCCATGGCAGTCCCCATGTAGACGTGGATGATAAAAAGAGCGATCGTGCACAGCGCGAACACAGGATGAAGGAATACAGCGGCAAGACGCAGGAAACCTAGGCTCCACGGAATGTATTGGGGGAACCACAGAATCAAGCCGGTCAGCAGTAGCAGGATGCCATTCCAAAAGAAGCCCCAAAAGAGCAGCTTCTGGCCGGGGTTGAAACGGTCGGCAGAAGGCACCTGATCATCTTCGTTGCGGATGTAATGTCCAATGGCCGCCCACCAAGTCTTGTCCGCAGGTGTTTCCTTCATCTGCCTGTGCCACATGCGATACATCATCGAAACCCCGACCGTGAAGACGAGGCCGACCCAGGGATGCAATTCGCGCGAAATTGTCGCCCCGCCGAGAATAATAGCGATCCAAAAGAGCCATGGACTCCAGAACGCAAGACCCGTCAGCAGGAGGTAGACATAAGAAACTCCGGTCAGCCAATGCACGAGCCGCTCGTGGAACGTATACCGCAGCACACGTCCATTCGGGAGGAGATAGGGTTCGCGGCTCATAAATTTTCTCCTTCCGATCCGTTTGCTTTTCTCTCCCCTTTTACGACCTTAGGACCAAAACGCAAGTAGTGAATGAAAATGCCGACAACCCCAACGATGATTCCAAGATTTCCGATCCATTTCAGGGGTTCCTTCCACAGTCGCACCATCAACGGAACCTGCGGGTCGTTCGGCAGTCCGCCATACAACTCAGGATGTTTCGCGTCGTGCAGAACGTAAATCACGTGCGTTCCGCCCACGCCCGGCGGGTCGTAAACTCCGGCATCGGCGAACCCCGAATGCTCGCGAAGTTGCCGCGCCCGCGTCTCCGCCAGTTCCTTCATTTCATTCTTCGTTCCGAAATGCAGGCAGCCTGTGGGGCAAGCCTTGATGCAAGCCGGTTCGAGCCCCACCGATACGCGGTCATTGCAGAGCGTGCACTTGAAAACCTTGCGGGCTTCCGGACTGAATTTCGGAATATTGAACGGGCAGCCGCTCATGCAATATCCACAACCGATGCAATTCGCCTCCTGGAAATCGACGATGCCATTCGCGTATTGAACGATCGCGCCATCCGCAGGGCAGGCGGCCAGGCAACCTGGATCGGCGCAATGCATGCACTGATCTTTGCGCATCAGCAGCATGAGGGTGCCGTCTTCGCGCTCGTGCTCGTTGAATTTGATCAGGTTCCAGTAATTCCACGCCGTTTCCGGCATCGTCTGGTAGCTGTTGTCAAACTTCGTTTCGCTGAACGGGTACCCGTTCCATTCCAGGCAAGCCACTTCGCACGCTTTACACCCGATGCATGTGGTGGTATCCACCAGTTTGCAGACCGTGAATTCGCGGTCCAACCCAGCGCCCGGGACTGGGCCGGCGTGCCCGGAAATTCGGACTAGCTCTGTTGCCGCCTGACTCATGGTCGTTCCCTATGCCTTCTCGATCTTCACTAAGAAACCCTTGGATTCGGGTGTATGCGCGTTCGGGTCGCTCACCGTTGGCGTCAACAAATTCGCCGGCGTTCGGGCGTCGCGTCCTTCATCTTCGGTGATCCCGCGGAAGCCCTGGTGAATCGGCAGCCCGATCTGATAGACCTTCTTGCCGTCGATCATCATCGGTTTCAGCCGCCGCGTAACGAAGGCTTTTGCGATATAAGTCCCGCGCGCGCTGATCACCTTGACTAAGTCCGTCCCGTGAATTCCGTTTCCCTCCGCCAGTTCCACGGGAATTTCCACGAACGGCTCGGGAATCAATTGCACATTCGCCGGATTATTTTTCGTCCAGTAGTGATACTGCTCGGTTAAACGATAGGTTGTGCAGACGATGCTGTACTCCTGCGGAGTTCCAAACTTGTCAAACGGAGTTTTAAATTTCTTCACCAGCGGATTGTTCGACTGATCGGGGTGCATCGGGTTCTTGATCGGGCTTTCAATCGGCTCGTAGTGCTCCGGGAAGGGGCCATCGGCGATGACTCCAATGGGGGCGAAGAGACGGCCGACGCCCTCCGGATTCATGATGAACGGCCCCATGTGGTCTTTGGGATGAGAATCCGGTTTGAAGTCCGGTACGTCGTTGCCTGCCCATTTTCCCGCCGCTTCGTTCCACCAGACTTGTTTTCGTTCCGGATCCCACGGCTTCCCATCCGGATTGCACGACGCGCGGTTGTAGAGCACGCGCCTGTTTGCCGGCCAGGACCACGACCAGTTCTGGAAGATGCCCAGGCCTGACGGATCTTCGGTGCCGCGACGCGCCATCTGGTTTCCTGCCTCCGTCCAACTGCCGGAATAAATCCAGTTGCCGCATGCAGTCGTTCCGTCATCCTTCAGCCAGGCAAACCCGGGCAGTTGCTGGCCCGCCTTGATTACTTGTCCTGTTACTGGATCGGTCAGGTCTGCGAGGGCTTTACCGTTTACCTCCATGGCGACTTGGGAGAGTGAAGGGTGCGCCGCGTCGGCATAGGCCCAGCTCAGATTCAGAATCGGGTCGGGAAATTTCCCGCCCTCCTTTTTATACAGATCCCGGACGCGCAGAAAGATTTGCGCCACAATATCCTGATCCAGACGCGCTTGCCCCGGAGGTGGAACGGCAACATATTTCCACGTTGCCCAGCGGGCCGAGTTGGTCATGCTCCCATCTTTTTCGGCGAAGCCGGCACAAGGCAAGCGGTAAACCGTCGTTTTAATGTTCTTCTGCTCATCGGCCGTAATCCCCGGAGCTCTCCAGAACTCACTGGTCTCGTCGGCATAAATTTCACCCACCACCAGCCAGTCGGCTTTCTTCAGCGCGTTGATGTTCTTGTTGGTGTCCGGGCCGATCATCACGCCATTCATTCCGAAGGCCATCATGCCCTTGACCTTGCCGTTGTACATGTCATCCCAGATGTGGGTCCAGGAATAATCGCGATCGACCTTGGGCAAATAATCGAAGGCAAATCCATTTTCTTTTGTCGCCGCATCGCCATACATCGACTTCAGCAGCGAGATCGCAAATTTCGGCGTGTTCGAGTAGTAGTTGAATGACGCCCACGGCTCAGGCTTCGACGCTACCGGCGTGATCCGCTTCAGATAGGCGGCCAAATCAGTGTCAGCGGGAACAGGAGCTTTCAGATATCCCGGCAGCGAGTCGTACAAACCCGCCATATCGGTGGCGCCTTGAATATTCGAATGGCCGCGTAGCGCGTTCACGCCGCCGCCCGCTCTTCCGACATTGCCGAGCAGCAGCTGTATCATCGCCGCCGTGCGGATGATCTGGGTTCCAAAGGTATGCTGCGTCCACCCGACCGCGTAGATGATGGTCGCGACCTTTTTCATGTCGCCGTCTTTTCGCACGGACGTGAAGAGATCGACAGCCTTCAGGTATTGGTCCTTGGGGATTCCCGTAATCCGCTCCACCGTTTCCGGCGTGTAGCGCGAATACTGCTGTTTCAGCAATTGAAACACGCAGCGCGGATGCTGCAGCGTTAGATCGTAGGCGACATTTGGCGGCAGCATCGGTGGCGGCGGTGGAGTGGGGGCGTGTGTGGCCACATCGGTATGGGCGGGAGCGTGCGCGGTGGGTGCGGGAGCGTCAGCCTTGCCGCTCAGATCTCCGCCCTCCTGATAATTCCAGGTCGATCTATCGTATGTTCCCGTCGCCGAATCAAATCCCGAGTACAGCCCGTCATCCGGCAGTTTGAAGCCTTCTTTCACGATGAAGGCGGCATTCGTGTAATTGATCAGATAATCCTTGGCGATGCGGTTGTTTTCGATAGCGTAGCGGATCAACCCGCCGAGGAACGCAATGTCGGTGCCGGCGCGAATTTGCAGGAAAAGATCGGCGGTGGAAGACGTGCGAGTGAATCGCGGATCAACCGAGATTAGCTTGGCATTGCGATTGCGCTTGGCCTCCATCGCCCACTTGAATCCGCAGGGATGGTTTTCGGCTGGATTCCCGCCCATGATCAACATCATGTCGGTGTTTTTGATATCGATCCAGCCATTGGTCATGGCTCCGCGTCCAAATGTTGGTCCCAAACTTGAGACCGTGGGGCCGTGTCAAACACGGGCTTGGTTTTCTAAATACACCAAGCCCAGACTCCTCATGGCCTTTACGACCAGGTAATTGAACTCATTTGTATCCGTGCAGCCGCCAATGAACGAGATGCCTTCGCACCGGTTTACCGTGTGGCCGGCGGCATCTTTATCCACGAAAGTATCGTCGCGTGTCTTCTTGGTCCAGTGTGCAATCTCGTTTAAAGCGTCATCCCATGAGATGTCCTGCCACTCGGTCGCTCCGGGACGCCGGACTTGAGGCTTCGTCAGCCGCCGCGGGTTGAGCATGTCCTGCTCGAGCGAAGAGCCTTTCGGGCACAACGTTCCGCGATTGGTGGGATGATCGGGGTCGCCCTCGACGTGGATCACCTGCGGCGTGACGTTTTTCGCCCCGTCTCCAATGGTGTAGATCAGGACGCCGCAACCCACCGCGCAATAGGGACAAGTGGAGCGCGTCTCGTGCGCGCGCGCAATTTTCAGCTCTTTCAGTTGGGCGTAGGCAGGCTTCAGGTCGAATCCGAAAAGGGTGGCGGCGACCCCGCCGACGGTTGCTGCCTTGAAGAAGTCTCTGCGGGACGTCTGCATCGTACGACCTCCGCATCCATTCAACGAATCAAAAGACTCCTACTTTCTTAGACTTCGATGATTCATTTGTCAAGCGACAATCAATGCCGAGTGGCGCTCCATCTGCGGAAATGGGTTAGAGTCTGTCTGCTGGAGTACGTCTCTCGGAGGTACAAATAAGACTTGATCTTCTAGCTGGCCAATGCAGGTTCCAGCTTCTCTTCGTTCGCCACCAGGTTCGCCCACCAGATATCGAGTTCTACAGGATGCGCCCGGTGCCAGTAACCGACCCCGAGGCGATCCAGTTCATTCAGGATTTCCCCAACTACCTCCTCCAGCGAATCTCTAACCGCGGGGCTCAGGTGGCAGCCAGGGTCGGTGGAATGCGCTGTGATTCCGACCAGCAGCAGGTTCTTGGGGGCAACTGCGAACAGCTCTGCGCTCAGCAGCGCTTCGACCAGAGCGGGCGAATGAGGGTCCATACGCAGACTGGGACAGTGGCACATAATTTCCGCTTTACGGTAGAGCAGAACTGTCCCTGGGTCGGTATTGGTATCGACCGAATCGATCAGGATGACGGCATCGTGGGTGGTGAGTTGATCGATCAGGTCAAGAGCTGGAGTGCCAAGGTCGTCGACTTCCACGCCCTCTTCAAATTCGTAATGGGCCTTCAGAAGACGTGCAACGTAAGGTCCGACGCCATCGTCTCCGAGCAAGACGTTCCCGATGCCGCCGATCAGTATCTTCTTCATAGCTCGGGTTTAGAGCACCTTTACTTTGGCTATCTGGCGGCCCGACGGATCGAAGGTGTGACATGCGCAGGCCATGCAGGGATCGAAGGAATGCACGGTACGCAGAACCTCTAACGGTTCCTCGGGGCGAGCCAGCGGTGTATGCAACAGCGAGGCTTCATAAGGGCCGTGCGCGCCCGAGCTGTCGCGCGGGCTGGCATTCCAGGTTGAAGGCACGACCGCCTGGTAATTCTTGATTTTGCCGTCTTTGATCACAATCCAGTGCGACAACGTGCCGCGCGGGGCTTCATGGGTTCCGACACCTTCCGCTTCGTGCTCCGGAAATACAGGCTGGTTGTGAACCGTGTAGTCGCCCTTGGCGATGTTGTCGATCAGCAATTGCAAATGTTTCTGTGCCACCTCGCCCAGCATGGCGCAGCGAATGGCGCGCGCGCCATGGCGGCCGAGGGTAGACTCCAGCATGGTGGGAGTGACTGGAATGTGGCCGACGGCTCCGATAGTGTCGATGGCTTTTACCGCATATTTCTTTGTCAGAGGATGTCCTTGAGCAAAACCGACGAGCACCTGCGCGAGCGGGCCGACCTGCATCGGAGCGCCATTGAAGCGTGGCGCCTTGACCCAGGAATATTTCTGGTCGCCATTCCATTCGGTGAAGGCGGGGTCGGTCCTTCCAGCCCAGGGGTGCAGAGGCCTGTCACCTCGGTAATAGGCGTGGGTTGCATCTTCGCTGACGCCCTCGCGAAAATCCTTGTCCGATGCGGTTTTGAAGGCGTGCACGCCACCGATGTTTCCATTCATGATATAGCCGCCGGGAAGATCGTAAGACGAGCCTGCGCTGTCCAATGGCAGATCGGGCACGGCAAGATAATTGTTTACACCCTTGCCAATTTTGAACCAGTCCGGATACAGCGCGGCGACCGCGCAGACATCGACGAAGTAAACCTGGTTCACGAATTGCACCACCTCGTCGAGCAGCACGCGGATCGTCTCCAGCTTGTCCATGTCAAGTGCACTGGTGCTGTCCAAGTCGATGGCGTTGGAGACGCCACCGACAGTGAGGTTTTGAATGTGCGGAGTCTTGCCTCCCAGGATTCCGACCACCTGAAGAGCTTTGCGTTGATACGCCAGCGCCTGAACGTAGTGGGTGAACGCCAGCAAGTTGACTTCGGGCGAGAGCCTCATCGCCGGATGGCCCCAGTAACCGTTCATGAAAATTCCCAGCTGGCCGCTGGCAACCACCGCTTTCACGCGATCCTGCGCAGCCTTGAACTCTGTCCTGGAATTGCGGGTCCATGGGGAAAGACTCTCCGCCAATCTTGCCGTCGCCTCGGGATCGGCCTTAGGAATCTCCAGAATGTCGACCCAATCGAGTGCCGACAGTTGGTAGAAATGGACGATGTGGTCGTGCAAGGCGTGCGCAATCAGAATAAGATTGCGGATGTACTGGGCGTTGAGCGGAACCTCGAGCTTCAAGGCATCTTCCACCGCGCGCGCACTAGCCATGGCGTGCACGGTGGTGCAGACTCCGCAAAAGCGCTGGGTGAAAAGCCATGCGTCGCGCGGATCCCGGCCGCGGAGAATGTTCTCAATGCCGCGCCACATGGTGCAGGACGCCCAGGCATCGCGGACTGAGTGGTTATCAACCTCGACGTCGATGCGAAGGTGGCCTTCAATTCTGGTGATGGGGTCGATAGTGATTCGATTTGCCATAATACCTGCTGTTAGTCGGAGTCATCCGTTTCAGATTCGTTTTCGCCGAAATGTCCGTACTTGAAATACCCGGTCCAGCGGATGTACGGCCGGCGGAACCGGAAGTAGTCTGCCATGTCGTGCCATTCCTGAAGTGGAGCAGGAAGAATGGCAAACCGCTTCACCACGAGAAGGAACCCGGCGACGGCCATGCAAATGAAACCCAGCGCCACCAGGATCTCGATGGTGGAGGGAAAATACAGCGACTCGGGGCTGGCGCGAAAGGCCAAGGTAGTGGGGCTGAAACGATAGATCATCCCGCCCAACGAACTCAGGGCATAGCCCATGAACATGATTCGCCTTTGGTGATTCCGCAGCGAGCGGTGAAGCAGCCAGCCACCATAGGCAATCAGCCACGTCTCCAGCCAGAACACGCCTGCATAGCGATCCGGCTGGAAGGCGGTATGCATCGCTCCGCGAAAGAGAATATCCAGGAACCTCAGTCCGAGCCAAACGAAGATCAGCCAGGCGGTAATACGCGCGGCTTCGTCCAGCACCTCCATGTCCATGGCCCGCTTCCATGCCAGGCAACACCACATGGTGGTTCCGGCGACGCACCCAAAGGACATGAAGGTGGCCGCCCCCAGATACAGGAATGGCAGCCACGCCGATTGCCACAAAGGATGAACTCGTTCTCCCGCCAGCAGCATCAGCGCGCCCAGCGACGATTGGTGCATCCCCGGCAAAAGGTAGGCGGCCGCGATGATCGAGGGGAAAAACTTGTGCAGGCCGCGTTCCACCCGCTCCACTCCCGGCCGCAGGCGGGAATCGAAATACCACAGCCGCTCCAGCACCGGCGGAATATTTTCCAGTGCCAGTGGGATGGTCGCGTAAATTGACATACAGATGGCAACCTCCGCCAGCGGCGAGTGCATGTTCCATTTCCACGGGAAGACGATCCAATAAAAATTCCATGGGCGTCCGGCATCGATGCCCAACAGCAGAAGACCGCAGGCGTAGGCAAGAAAACTAGTCAGCAGGGCCATGCGCATCAGCGGAAACAGCCGCTTGCGGCGGAACACCCATGCCGCAATTCCAATCGCGAATGCGCCAGAACCCAGGCCGGTCAGCACCATCACGTTGAACGTCTTCCAAATTCCCCATCCATATGCATCGTTCATCCCACTCACTGGACCCAAGCCCGCCAATTCGCGGTAGGCGGTCAATACAATCGCCAGCAGGGTCATGCCCACTAATCCGAGGAACAGTCCGTTCACCACGGGGAAGCCATACACCGGCACGGCCCGCTCCCAGCGCTCCTGATCGATGGCTTTATTAACAGTGATCGGCGGGTTATTCAGGGTTGCGGTGCTCATGCCTGTCGCCTCATAGTTGCGCCCTCAGACCGGTTTGCTTTTCGCGTTCATGCGCTTCCTGCTCATGACCTTTCAAGCGCTTGCGAATTACCTGCACCAGCCCTGCATAGAACAATGCCGGCAATGCGAAATACTGGTAGAAGCGGCGCTGCCAGCGAAGAGTTCTGGCAGGCACCGACTCCGGACCCAACTCAGGCAAGCCGAGTTTTTCGAAGGGAACGCGCGAGAGATAGAGAGCCTGGGTTCCGCCGTTATCGGTCTCCCCGTATACCCGCTCCTGGTAGTAGCGGCCGGGATTGTTCTTAATGCGCCGTTTGGCCTCGAGCAGCAATGCCGTTCGCGGCCCGAAGATTACCGCGCCGGTGGGACAGACGCTGGTGCATCCCGGTCTCAGGCCTTGCGCCAGCCTGTGGCTGCACAACTCGCACTTGGTCACGCGCGGATTGAACCCCTGCCACTGAAAACGCGGCACATGATAAGGACAGGTGATGGTGCAATAGCGGCAGCCAATGCACTCTTCGGCGGTCCAACTCACGATGCCGCTTTCCGGATCCTTGTGCAGAGCCTCAAACGGACAACCGGCGGCGCAGGCCGGATCCAGGCAGTGCATGCACTGGCGCTTCGCAAACGATGAAGCAGATCCGTCCTCAGGTTTGTAGAGCTTGATGATGTTGCGGGTGAGATCGTTGAGATCGGATGGCGCCTGGTGCAATCCGTCGCCGCGGGTATCGGGTGGAGTTGCGTTGGCCTCGGCGCAGGCGGCCACGCAAGCTTTGCAGCCAATGCAGATGCTGGCGTCGTAAAGCAATCCCACCGCAGCGTTGGGAACGGGAATGTTCTCTGCGTGCAATGCCTCGGCGCCGACGCTGACGGTCACGGCCGCCGGCACTCCGGCCTTGACCATGGTTGCAATCAATTCTCGCCGAGTGATCGCCACATCAGTCCTCTTTTTTCCTGTCAACTTGTTTCTCGCCGGAAAATTTTCGTCCCTGCGCGTGAGCCTGATCGACTTCAAATCGAGCGTAGCCGGCTTCTTGGCTGGTTTGAAAGCGTTGTCCGGCAACCCAGGCGGCGCCGCCGGTCGCTCCTGCAACTAGGCCCACCAGCGCCGCCGCGCCAACTTTGATTCCTCCCACGGTGCTGTAAATAGGCGGGTAGGTATCGGGTGGAGTCGCCAGGTGTATGGGAACGGTTTCGAATGTACCCATTTTCCAAAGCACGCTTTTTTCGGTGCAGCCCTGACATGGAGTTCCGATCCCGATCGGCCAGCAGTTCGGAATTTCATTGAAATTGCGCGTCGAGCACGCCGCATGCGTGAGCGGTCCCTTGCAGCCTAGTTTGTACAGGCACCAGCCCTTGCGATGTCCTTCGTCGCCGAAGGCTGTGGCAAAACGTCCGGCGTCGAAGTGCGCTCGCCGCGGGCAATTCTCGTGGATCACACGCTCATAGGCGAACTTTGGACGGCCAATCTCATCCAGCGCCGGCAACTTGCCCATCGTGACGTATTCCAGCACCACCCCTAGAAGGTTGTAAGGATTGGGAGGGCAACCTGGCAAGTTGATGACCGGTTTGTCAGTGACGACATAATTGACCCCGACGGCGCCGGTCGGGTTGGGATCGGCCGATGGTATTCCACCCCACGAAGCACAGGATCCGATCGCGATTACTGCGGCCGATTTGTCGGCAACTTCCCTCAGAACCTGAAGCGCCGGCCTGCCGCCTAGCTCCATGAAAACGCCCTCGTCGTTTACGGGTATCGCGCCTTCCACCACGAGGACAAACTTGTTTTCGTTTTCAGCGACAGCGGAACGCAAAGCCGCTTCCGCCTGCGCGCCCGAAGCAGCCATCAGAGTTTCGTGGTAATCGAGGGAAATTACATCGAGAATGAGGTGAGCGACATCGGGAGCGGAAGTACGCAGCAAAGTCTCGGTGCATCCTGTGCAGTCCTGGAAATGCAGCCATATTACCGATGGGCGCCTGATCTTGCCGATGGCAGCCGCCACCTCGAAGACCGACTTTTTGCTGGTGAGGGCCAATCCCGCGGGTGCGGTAGCCATTATCACGCTGCATAACTGGAGGAAACTTCTTCGGGAAACTCCACTGGCTTTCAGGTGTTCTGCAACCGTTGGATGCTTGGACATTCGCACCTTCCTGTGCCCGGCACTGCCCAGCCTCCGTTGGGCCCGGAGGTACTCGCAAAACATAGATAATTTCCATCCGGGGAGTCGCTGAGGAGAGGAAGGACTCGACTAGCTGGCTCGCTGCCAATCGGTAATAATCAAATATGAATGCAAATCATGGGCGACGATGCCTTTTTTGTTCTTCCACACGTCTTCTCGGATTCTGACTTTCACTCTGTCCTACGGCTACTGGGATGTAACTCATTGTTATCGTCCGAGGAATTGTATTGCATCAGTGACTCAAATCACCCATCTGCGTGACGGGATTGGCTGGCAATTCCGAGATTGCGGCGGATGTTTCGTGCTTTGTGCCGCTATTACCCCGTGAGCCCAAAGAACCTGTAGAAATTTTGCGTGGTTTGCGAGCCGATCTCTTCGGTGGATACGCCGCGCAATTCGCCGATCTGGCGGGCTGCCTCAATCACAAAAGCCGGTTCATTGCGTTTTCCACGATGCGGAATTGGCGCGAGATAGGGTGAATCGGTTTCGATCAGCATGTGGTCGAGCGGCACCATTTGCGCCGCATCGCGAATCGTCTGCGCCTTAGGAAAGGTGATGTTTCCGGCAAAAGAAATCATGAATCCCATGTCGAGCGCTCGCCGCGCATGATCGACGCTTCCGGTGAAACAGTGGAGAATGCCGCCGAGTCCGCCCGAACTCCCGCTCGAACTCCAATGCTCTTCGATCATCTTGAGGCAGTCATCCCATGCGTTCTCGCTGTTGTCGGACGGGCGGCAATGAATGATGATCGGCAGCTTCGCCGCCTTGGCCAACTCCATTTGCCGCCGGAAAACCGCCTTTTGTATATCTCGCGGGGAGTGGTCGTAAAAATAGTCTAGGCCAATTTCGCCCCAGGCAATTACCTTGGAATGCCGCGCCCATTCGAGCATCTGGCGATCCGCAGCTTCATTGGCCAGGCTCGCTTCATGCGGATGCACGCCCACGGTCGCCCAGATTCGCGGATATTCCGGCTGACCGTCATATTTCTCAGCCAGGCGAATTCCGCAATCAGCTGTGTCCGGTCCGTCGCCGTTGCCGATCGCCAAATAGGCTTCGATTCCGTTCTGCTTCGCCCGCGCCAGCACCTCGTCGCGGTCGGCGTCGTAGCGTTTCCCTTCGAGATGAGCATGGGAGTCGATGAACATCAGTCGTTAGTCGCTGGTCGTAGTCGTTCGCGCGACCGAGTCGAAGACAGGCATTCTGCCCGATCACGCTGAGCACAGGCTCGGCAGACCTATTTGAGCCGCGTACCCAACGGCACATCTTCGAGAAAGCTGGCCAGCACCGGCTTGCCGCCTTCGGGCGATGCGGCAACAATCATGCCGTTCGATTCCAGTCCGCGTAGCTTGCGCGGCGCGAGATTGGCGACGATCACGACTTTGCGCCCGATCAGCGTTTCCGGCGCATAAGCCTCAGCAATCCCCGCCACTAACTGGCGAACTTCGCTGCCGAGGTCGACCTCCAGACGCAGCAGTTTATCGGCGCCTTTCACTCGTTCCGCCGTTTTCACCTGTGCCACACGCAACTCTACCTTGGCAAAGTCGTCGATGCTGATCTTGCCATCGGGAATTACCGCTGCCGGTTTGGCCGGCACGCTCGAACTGGCTGCGCTGGCAGGCATCGGCCTCGCCTCACTAGGCT
The DNA here is from genome assembly GCA_030038475.1 of Terriglobales bacterium. Classification (GTDB taxonomy): domain Bacteria; phylum Acidobacteriota; class Terriglobia; order Terriglobales; family Acidobacteriaceae; genus Acidiflorens. The sequence continues at coordinate 29,183 of JASHOU010000088.1, forward strand.
CGACGGGCGCAACGCCCGCCGCTCCATTCTGCTCTTCCATCTTCTGCATCCTCACCACTGCCGATTTGTCTGTTCGGGGAAATACGGCCTGCACCTCACCCAGTTTTGTCCCGAGCCGGAGTTGCCCCCACTGCAATTGCTTCAGATCGAATTTTCCAATATCACCAAGGCCAAGCTGTGCCCAGATCTTCGCTGTCGCATCGGGTATCACCGGATGCGCCAGCGCTGTCACGATCCGCAAAGCTTCGGCGCTAGTGTAAAGCACAGTTGCCAGGCGCGCGCGGCTGTTTTCATCCTGCTTCTCGCCCAGAGACCAGGGTTCGTTTTCCACGATGTATTTGTCGACCGCGGCCACCAATCCCCACGCCATTTCGAGCGCCCGCGAGAATTGATATTGGTCGAACAGCTGGCCGTAGTCGGCAATAACTTTCTTTGCCGCGTTGGCAATTACGTCATCAGCAGCGCTGTGCGCGGCGTGCGAAGGGTATGGAACTTCTCCCTTGAAATAACGCCCGATCATCGTCAGCGTTCGGCTCGCCAGGTTGCCGAGGCCATTCGCCAGATCGGAGTTGTAGCGCTGCACCAGTGCATCGAAGCTGAACGAACCATCCTGCCCGAAGACGACTTCGCGCAGCAGGAAGTACCGCAGCGCGTCGGTTCCCAGCACATCGACGATGGTTTCGGCGCGAGCGATATTTCCGCGTGACTTCGACATTTTGCTCTCTTCAAACAACAACCAGCCATGCGCGGTGATGCCCCTGGGCAGCGGCAATCCCGCGGCAAGCAAAAACGCAGGCCAGTAGACGCAATGAAAGCGCACAATCTCCTTGCCGATCATGTGCACGTCAGCCGGCCAGTATTTGTCGTACTTAGCGGTGTCTCTCGAACCATAGCCGAGCGCGGTAATGTAGTTCGCGAGCGCGTCGAGCCAGACGTAGACAACATGCTTGGGATCGTCCGGCACCGGGATGCCCCAGGAAAAAGTCGAGCGGCTGATGGATAAGTCGCGCAATCCGCTGCGCACAAACGAGAGCACTTCATTGCGCCGCGTTTCAGGACGGATGAAATCGGGCTGCTCGGTGTAAAGGCGGATCAACTGATCCTGAAATGCCGAGAGCTTGAAGTAATAATTCTCCTCGTGCACCGTCTCGGTGATGCGGCCGCAATCGGGACAAGGCGCTCCCGGTTCGGCATCGACATAAAGTTCATCGGAGACGCAGTATTGGCCGGTGTACGTTCCCTTGTAGATGTATCCGTTGTCGCGAATCTTGCGCCACAGCGCCTGCACGCCGTGCTGATGACGCGGCGATGTGGTGCGAATGAAATCGTCATAGGTCAAACCCATGCGATCCCAAAGCGCGCGGAACTGCGCGGAAATCTCGTCGGTGAACTGCTGCGGCGTTTTGCCCGCAGCTTGAGCGGCGCGCTCAATTTTCTGACCATGTTCGTCGGTGCCGGTCAGAAACCAGGTATCGTCGCCCAACATGCGGTGCCGGCGAGCGATCGTGTCGCAGGCAATCGTGGTATAGGCGTGCCCGATGTGCGGCCGCGCGTTGACGTAGTAGATCGGAGTCGTAATGTAAAAAGTCTTCCCCATCTCAATCCTTGTGGAGATTCTATCCGAGACTATCTGAATTAAAGACTATCCGAATCGGTGTGTTTACGCAGTCGGTGCTGCGGATGTGGCATGCAATCTTATATCGTCGACTTCGATTCCGATATGCCGAAGATGATGCATCATGTGGGCCACGTAGTCGTCGAACACGAACTCAAGCGTCAGCGGTTCGGAGCCGGCAACGGCGAGCGTCCGCGACCACGCAGCCTCGGGGACGGCTTCTGCCGCCGCCAGTAACTGCTCATTCAGCGCCCGCCATGATCTGATCAACTCTCCCCAGTCGCGGCGTTGATAGGCATGAAGAGAAACCCATCGATTCTGCTCATAGCCGGGCATCGCCGGTTTGTCTTCCAGTTGCGCGCGCACGATCCGCTGATGATTGTTGGCCGCTGAGTCCAGAAGATGGCCCAGCTCCTCCTTTGGAGACCAGGCCGACGGTGTGGGCTTTCTATCAACCGCATCGGCGGAAAGCCAAAGCAGGCGGTCTGGGACCCGCGCCAACAGATCGCGCAACGAGTTCAGCGTGGGCATCAACCCTCCTGAGCATTGCGCAAAACTAAGGATGGTGCAAACGAGGCATGACTCGAATCTGCACCTGCATCTTCGTCACAATGCAGGCGAGTCGTTCGCGCTTCGTTCGTCCAACTTATTTTTGCAATTCGGCGAGTTCCGCCAACACTTCAGCACTGTGCTCATTCGGCTTCACGTCGGTGTATACCTTCACGATTTTCCCCTCGGGATTGATGATGAAGGTATGGCGCGCCGCGAGCTTCATGTCCTTATAGGTCATCACCGAGTCATAGGTGGTTGAGACTTTGTAATCGACATCGGCCAGCAGCTTGAAATTCAATCCTTCTTTGGTGCAGAACTGCTTGTGCGAATCGGCACTATCCACGCTGACGCCGATGATGACGGCATTTTTCTGCTCGTACTGCGTCAGATCGCGCTGAAAGTTGTGCGCCTCGATGGTGCAGCCGCTGGTGAAGTCCTTCGGGTAGAAATACAAAACCACCCATTTGCCGCGAAAGTCTTTCAGGCTAACCGGCGTGCCTTCCTGCGAGTTGAGCGTGAATTCGGGAGCCGCGCTTCCCACCGTTGGCGCCGACCCTGCAAAACTCAACACCGTCGCGAAAGCGAATATCGCTGTTGCCATCGCTATCCTGCTGCGTTTCATAATCCTTCTCCTCATTTTCGAAAATATCGGAATCCTGGTTTTGGGGCGGCTTCGGGACCGTCCGGGCCTCACGTAGATTGTACAGATGCGCGATCCAAAGATTCACTTCACGCCCTTTGAAATTGAAGAACTCGTCAGTCGAATCTTGCTCTTTCTTGCGCAGATTGATAATATCTTGACAGCCACGGCGGGGTCCGATGGCGGAAGCAGCTCTGCTTACCGTAGGCCCCGAAAAGCCGGGGCTCTCCCTGTAGGCTCCGGACTTCAACCTTGGAGCTTGCCATGCAAAAACCCGACCTCTTGCACACCACCGTCGAACACTACGACATCAAGAAAGTCAACGTCGTCCCCGTCATCGAAATGATGGAAAAGACCGCTTTCCAGGCGCGCAACCTGGCTCGAGGCGCAAAAATCGTCGACGAAATGGTCGCCGACAAGGATTGCGGAATCATCCTGACGCTCGCCGGTAGCCTCATTTCCGCCGGACAGAAAAACATCATCCTCGACATGATGCGTTCCAACATGATCGACGCCATCGTCTCCACCGGAGCCAACATTGTCGATCAGGACTTCTTCGAGGCACTCGGCTTCCGCCATTACCAGGGCACGCCGTTCAGTTCCGACAATGATCTGCGCGAGCGCCACATCGATCGCATCTACGACACTTTCATCGATGAAGACGAACTGCGCGTGTGCGATGAGATCATCTGCAAAATCGCCAACGCGCTTGAGCCGCGTCCTTATTCCAGCCGCGCCTTCATTCACGAAATAGGGAAGTATCTCGATCAGAATTTCCGCAGCGCCGACAGCATCGTGCTCGAAGCTTACCGCCGCGGCATTCCGATTTTTGTGCCCGCATTCTCCGATTGCTCTGCCGGTTTCGGACTCGTCTTCCACCAGGTTTCGCGACAGCAGGCGGGTGAACCCTACGTCACCATCGATTCCGTTGCGGACTTTCGTGAATTGACGCAGATCAAAATCGAATCTGGCGTCACTGGACTCATCATGCTCGGTGGCGGCGTTCCCAAGAATTTCGTCCAGGATATCGTCGTCTCCGCCGAATTTCTGGGATACGACGTTGATATGCACCGCTACGCCGTGCAGCTCACGGTAGCCGACGAACGCGACGGCGCATTGTCGGGCTCGACGCTCAAGGAAGCCAACTCCTGGGGAAAAGTCGACCTGGCCAAGGAGCAGATGGTCTTTGGCGAAATCACCGTCACTCTTCCTCTGATTGCTGGCTACGCCTATCACAAAGGAAGTTGGAAAGCCCGCAAGACCCGCCAGTTCAACGAGATTTTCAACGCGCCTTCCTCTTTGAAGGCTTCCGGTTACGCTGAGATGACAGCGAAATAAGTTGGCAGCTAAGAAAGTTCGCGTGCTTTGAATGCAATCGTTAATCCGAGGCCGCAGTTTCGCGCACTGGTAGAACACGCGCACGCGGCCTCGACTTTTTTCGCCGCTTAACTCCAAGACCCCTCTTCGCTCGATCGTCAAACGTTTGATCGTCAAGCCGCCGCCCGCAACGACTTTGTTAGAATCACTGTTCTTCAATCGGTTAGAGGACCCTTGTATCTCTACTTGCAACGCCGCCTTGACCGCCGCATGGCCGAGTTTCTGCTTAGCACATATGGCCTCGACCAGGACGCATTCTATGTGGATGTTGCTGTTGAGCAACCGCCCAGAATCGAGCTTGGCGACTACGCGTTTCCGCTGGCGTTCGGACTTGCCAAGAGGCTGCGCAAGTCCCCACGCAAGATTGCAGAAGAAATTGTTGCCGGAATCGGCGTCGTCGAGGGTTTCGCGAAGCTGGAAGTCGCCGGGGCAGGGTACATCAATGCGCATGTGGATCGCCCCGAGTTCGCTGCCACCCTGCTCAGGGATGAGTTGCCGAAACCCAAGGTGCCACAACCCAACCTACCCGCTCGGACTGGCAAGGTGCTCGTCGAACATTCCAGCATCAATCCCAACAAGGCTGCCCACGTTGGGCATCTGCGCAACGCCATTCTCGGCGACACGTTCGTCCGGCTGCTGCGCTTTGCGGGCAGGGAAGTGGCCGTTCAGAATTACATCGACAACACCGGCGCACAGGTCGCGGACGTGGTGGTTGGATTCCTGAACATTGAAAAGAAGACCCACGCCCAGATCGAGGCGCTCGCTGCCACGCCTCGATTCGACTACGTCTGCTGGGATCTCTACGCCCGCGTCTCGCAATGGTATGAAGACGACAAGGCGAACCTGCAGGCGCGCGCAGCGACCTTGCACGCCATCGAGGAAGGGAACAACGAGACGGCGGCGATCGCCGATTTGATTTCGACTGCGGTGCTGAAGCGCCATCTCGAAACCATGGATCGGCTTGACATCGAGTACGACTTCCTGCCGCGCGAGAGCGAAATCCTCCATCTGCATTTTTGGGACGCGGCCTTTACCAAGCTCAAAGAAGCTGGCGTCCTAACCTACGAGACCGAAGGCAAGAACAAAGGCTGCTGGGTCATGCGCCGCGCGGGAACAGCCGTTTCAAAGAAAGAAAAGGAAAACGACGAGGCCCCGTCGAACTCCGCCGAAGACACCACCCCCGAGCGGATTTCAGAAGATGCCCAGAAGGTTATCGTCCGCTCCAACGGCACCGTCGGCTACGTCGGCAAAGATATTGCCTATCACATGTGGAAATTCGGCCTGCTCGGCCGCGATTTCTCTTACCGGAAGTTCTATCGTTATCCCAACGCTCACGACTGCTGGATTTCGACCATCCCGGCCGATCCCAAAGCCGATACCAACCATCCCCACTTCGGCGACGTCGCCGAGATCTATAACGTCATCGACACCCGCCAGTCCGAAGCGCAAAACACAGTCATCGACGCGCTGCGCGCTCTTGGCCACGGCGAAGCCGCCGATCGCTACACGCACTTCTCCTATGAGATGGTCGCGCTCACGCCGCGCTGCGCCGAAGAACTCGGCTACCAACTGAGCGTAGAAGATAAAGGCCGCTCATTTATCGAAGTCTCCGGCCGCAAAGGATTCGGCGTAAAGGCCGACGATCTTCTCGATACGCTCATCGCCGCAGCTCGCAAGGAAGTCGATGCGCGCCACCCTGAACTGGGAGATTCCGAACGCGCCGGCATTGCTAATCAAATCGCCATCGGCGCGCTGCGCTACTTCATGTTGAAATTCACCAAGCAATCGGTGATTGCCTTCGATTTCAAAGACGCGCTCAGCTTCGAGGGGGACACCGGTCCCTACGCGCAGTATGCAGTCGTGCGCGCGACTAATATTTTTCGCAAAGGTGGCCTTGATCCAGAAACTTTCTTGCAAGACGAGACCAACCGCATCTCTCCCGAAGATTTCACTCAATACCTCACTGGCGACTCCGCCAACGACATCTGGGAGCTATGGCTCGCTTCCTCGAAAACTTCTTATGTTGTCGGCCAATGCATTGCGACCACCGAACCGGCTTATCTTGCCAAGCACGCCTTCCAGTTGGCGCAGCTGTTCAATGCCTTCTACCATCGCTATCCCATCCTGAGCGAAACGGACGAAGGTCGCAAAGAGTTTCTGCTCGCAACTGTGGCCGTTCTGCGCCGCGAGTTGATCCGCGTCCTCGCCACTATGGGCATCACGGTCCCACCGGTGATGTAAGTGGCGATCTCCAATCGGAAACTCGAACAATATAAAATTTCTACGGTTTATATCGCGATTTCCCAGCGGCGATTTTAGCTCTTTCGCACAAGTAATGTTCAAGCCATTGATGCAGAATGATTTACACGTTCTGTTTCACGCTGTAAAATGGCATTTCCCGTGCATAAACACGTAACAGGATCCGGTGAGCGGCGTTTCCACCGGATCTGATTCGACATCAAATAGACGGCAAATGTGGGCAAGGAGCCCTCGAAACTTTATGAACCGCACCTCGTTGAAGATGACCCTAATGCTGGCCGCGACGCTGGCCGCCTCGATCGGCTGTACCACCAAGAATTATGTGCGGCAACAAACCACGCCGCTGATCAACAAGACCAACGAACTCGACGACCTGACCGCGAAGAATTCCAAGGACATCAAGGACGTCGACCAACGCGCGCAAGCCGGAATCCAGGACATCCAGGCTAAAGCCGCAGCCGCTGACCAGAAGGCTCTTGCAGCCGGCGCCGATGCCGACAAGGCACAGGTGGCAGCCAACACAGCGACGCAGCGCGTCGATACTTTGACCAACACGGTCATTAACCTCGATAACTACCACCCCGTGGTCGAAACCGCCGTGCATTTCGGATTCAACAAAGACAATCTGACCAAGCAAGCCAAGGAAGCGATTGACCAGCTTGCCGCCAGCGTTGCCACGACCAAGGGGTATATCATCACGGTCGAGGGCGGCACCGATTCCGTGGGCAGTGAAGACTACAATTACGATCTCAGTCAACGCCGGGCCAACGCCGTGATCCAGTATCTGGCGGCGGAAAAAAGCATCCCCGCGTACAAGATTTTTTTGATTGGGTTGGGCAAGGATAAGCCGGTCGAGTCGAATAAGACCGCTGCAGGTCGCGCTAAGAATCGCCGCGTCGATATCCATTTGATGACCAACAACGAAGCCGGAACGACTCCGGCGCAGGCCCCCGCCTCGCCGAGCGCGAACGCAAATCCGCCGTCGATGTAAATACAAGTTTTGTCCCTCCTCCCCGGAGGACTTTGCCAAATCAGGCCGTCCCAAAATGTGGGCGGCCTGATTTTTTACGCTGCGAATTGCGAGCGGTCGGGACGCGCCGGTCGGATCCACTACCGCCGTCCTCACCGGCCGCGCCAGAGGTAAAATAATCAAAGAATGAATCGTCTCGCGGTTTTCGTATGTCTGCTGTCGTTGGCATCAGCCAATTGCCTGGCGCAGCAGTCGTCTTCACCTAACACGCCGCCTTCGTCATCACCGACCTCATCATCGTCCTCGTCTTCTTCATCCACGCAGAACACTCCTCAACCATCCAATCCCTCCGAAAGTTCCAGCCGCGATACCAGAATCGACCTCAGCCCGCCTCGCGATGACACCAAAACCCACCCCGATAGCAAAGATGCCGTTACCGGTCTCGTTTCCGACGACTCCGCCACGTCTCCGGTTCCGGTCCATCCCTGGAATCCTCTGAAGGCGAAGCGAGACATTGACGTCGGCGATTTTTATTTCCGCCGCAAGAACTACAAAGCAGCGCTCGATCGCTACAAAGAGGCTCTTTACTACAAGGATGGGGACGCCATTGCCAATTTCCGTCTAGCGGAATGCCAGGAAAAATTAGGCGACAAAGCTGAGGCGAGGAGATACTACGAGCAGTACTTGAAAATCCTGCCGGAAGGCCCTTTGGCTAAGAATGCGCGCGCCTCGCTGGAGCGGCTGGCCAAGGCGCAGTGAACGGCCACGAACTGCGGGCCTTCGAGCAAGCAGCTCGCACCATTTCCATGCCCTCATGGTTACTTGCTTATAGCTCGCAGCCCGAGGCTCGCGGCTCGAAGCGGCTCACTTCTCCACCTTCACAAATTCCCCGGCGGTGGCATTCACGGCTACGCGCAGTTTGGCGGTCTCCCGGTCGGTGCCATAGATCACGTGCCACAGAAGCATGTTCGTCTGGCGGTCCCAGGCGAGCACGTAGAGAACCGGCGTGTCAGGTTCTTTCTCGAGAAACTTTTCTCCGCCATGTTCCTGGGCGATGGCGAATGCCTTGTCTGTATCCGACTTGAGAAACTGCACATTGAAAATCTGAGTGCTTGAATTGGTTGGGCTATAGCTGTCTTCGACGCTGTGCGAAACATCGCCAAGCGCCCAAGTATAAGGCCGGATCGCGTGCATGGAGGGCGAGGCAAAGCTGGCGCGCCATTCGGCGGCCTTGCCGTCGCGGCCCTTGGAATCATTGGTCGGCTCCGATTCCACCCGATACGGTTGCGCGTCCCCGGCCCAGCCGCGAGCGGAAATGTAGCACTTGTAAAACGCGCTGCTGCCGGTGATTTGCTCCGGAGGCTTCGGCTGCGGCTTCTCCGCCGGCGCGGGATTGCTTGGCTGCGAAGAGCATCCCGCCATGAATACTGACGCCAGAATCGCGATCGCAAAGCATAGTTTTTTCATCAAATTTTTACCGAACGGCATTTCAGAACCAAGATTTACAGAACAAAGCTATACAGAACAAAGATATTGCCAACGAACTCTTTGAACCATGAGTTTGTTGAACCACGAATTCATGAATCCGAACCTGTGTTTGCGAATCATTGTACTCAACGACCACCATGGAATCCCATCTCGATCGTTTGCGTCGTGAATTGGAAGATGCAATCAACGGCGCCAGCTCCACCGATTTGTCGCGAGCTCCTGTTGGAAAGTGGAATACCGCGCAGATTCTGGAGCATCTTCTCCTCACCTACCAGAACACAAACCGCGGCCTCGCAAAATGCCTGAAACAGGGTGCACCGCTCGCCACAGCCGGCAAGCTGAAGGACCACGTGGCCACTTTGCTGGTTTTGAAGCTCGGCTATATGCCGGGAGGACGCAAGGCTCCGGAACGTTTGAGCCCGCGCGGAATGTTGCCCGAGGAAGCGCGGCAAACGATCATTCCCGAGCTGCAAAAGATGGGCTCCGCTCTCGACGATTGCGAACGCAAGTTCGGTACGCAAACGAAAATCATAGACCATCTTTTCTTGGGACCTCTGACTGCCGACGAGTGGCGCAGATTCCACTGGGTCCACGGGCACCATCATGCACGCCAGATACGGGAGCGAATAGGCAAATCCTGACGCGGAGCGGCGAAGGCTGTTCCACTCATCGCCGCTCTTTGCGATCTTGCCCTCAGCGGAAGCGCTCGGCAAGAACCCCGGGGGCCGAGCCTGATTATTGGTTCTGATCCTTATCCTGATCTTTGTTGTTGTCGGAGCTCGCAGGCGTCTGGTAGCCGGCTTTGTGGCCCTGGTCCTGCATGTCCTCAAGCTCCTGCTGAGCGTCGGCCAGCGCCTTCTGCTTTTCGTCGATCTCGTTCTTGTACCGCACGTCGTCCTTACCCCACTGCAGGTTGCGCGCAGCGACGGTTGGATCCGCGGTCTCGGCAAGCTGGCGCAAACGCATCTCGCGCTGATCCACGTCGAGTTCGTGGTTCAGGGAATCGATTTTCTTTTTCTGGTCGGCAACTTTCTTATTCCAATCGTCGGCTTGCTTTTGCTTTTCGGCGTCGGAAGTGGCGGGAGCGGCTGCACCGGCCTTGGCTGAGTTGGCGCCGGCGCCGTTCGCCGTGGGTGGTGGTCCAACTACACTCAGAGGATCTCCTGTGGGGAGATTGTCGTTATCGTAATGGCGGCTGGCTGTCGCGGTTTCTGGCTTGTTCTTGCGAATCGCTCGCGCGAAATCCCCCAGAGACTGAGCCACTGCAACTCCCACCGTCAACAGCAATACAGTGAAAATGGTGATGCATTTTGTGCGTTTCATAAGTCATCCCTTTCCGCGCTGCGATTCGGTCGCAGCCCATCGTCGTTAAGGTTTAAGAGCTTGTGGTTGCAGCCTCCGCTTCGCCAAGGAAACCGCTAACGGTCTCGTTCAACTGCGCCGTTTCCCGCGCAATTCCATCGGCCAAGTGAGCCAACTCGGGATCGCAGCTACGCGACAATTGCCTTGCATATCCGGTGATCGTCCCAAGCGATGCGCGCAACGACTCCGCGAGCTCCGACGAAACCTCCCGGTACATCTTCTGGTCGTGCCGGAAGCGCTCGATGTCGGTTTTATCCGTGATCACAAGCGTAGTGCCCATCAGAGTCGCGTCATCTCCCAGCACCGGAGAGGCCGTCACTTCGAGAACGTAGACTCCTCCATTGCGCGTGAAGTAGTTCAGGAGCAATCCTCGAACCGCCGAAGCCCCCGCCAGTGCGGGAGCCAGCGCTTGTTCAACGGTCGAGGCCGCGGACAAACGCGAGCCATCTTTCTCCGGGCGCAGCGTTGCCGTACGGAAAAGATCGGACAAGTGCAAACCCACGGGCGAGGCGAATCCAAGCAACTTTCGCGCCGCGGCATTGGCTTGCCGCACCAGCCCGCTGGTATTCAAAAACAGCACCCCGCAGGAAAGATTCGAGAGGATGGTCGAACTCAGCGTGTCCGAAACTTTGGCTTTTCTGCGCTCGGCAAGCTGCTGCGCGGCCAGCTCCTGTTTTTGCTGTTTTAGTTGTTGAATGACCACGTGATAGGCGTGTACCGGCAACCCTTCCGGCGCCAGCGGTTCATGATGCACCGCGTCTGATTCCTGGGCCAAACTTTTTCGCAGCCGCCGAATCGCGACCAGTCCCACGACGAAAGCCGCGCCACCGGCGAACAGAAGCATCACCATGCGCGGCACCAGCGGATTCATCAGCAACCTCACAGCGCTCTCCAGTACCAGTGCAAGAGTTGGTCTCCAAACAGAAACGACAATATGCCCATGGCGCCAAGAAATACCCCAAACGGCATCTCGTAACAGCGGAGCGCCAGCCGCGCCGAATGCCACGCCCGCCGACGGGCCTCGATCTCAGGAAGGGGAGTCGCGCGCGCTTCATTGCGCCGCCGCCGTTTCATCCAGACCGCAAAAACCGTGCTCAGCCCAAACAGCGTGCCGGTCAGCGACGCGGCGAAGATTGTCACCACCGTGAGCCTGACGCCAAGGAATGCTCCGATCATCGCCATCAGCTTGACATCGCCGAATCCCATTCCCTCAACGCCCCGCGCGCGCAGATAAATCGCCGCCGCGCCGTAAAGAAACGATGCGCCGATCGCCGCTCCCAGCAGGGAATCCGCCAGCGACCACAACCGCCACGAGACCTCGCTTCGCACCGCGGCCGACACCAGGCCGGGCACGATTCGCGAAGCCAGATCATTCACTGGAACCACAAGACTGAAGCCAATTCCCAGAGCCAGGCCGGGCAGCGTCAACGCGTCAGGAAGCAGCTTCATTTCCGCATCGGTGAAGATCAGGCCGAGCAGCAGAAAGCCAAGCACTGTGCACTTCAACATCGCGAGCGTGGGACCAAAATGCACGTAGCAGCCGAGAAACAGCAGCCCCGTGAGTACTTCGATTGCCAAATAACGCGGAGATATCGGCTCTTTACATGCTCGGCATTTTCCCCGCAAAATCAGCCAGCTCACGACCGGAATGTTGTGGTAAAGAGGAATCGGATCTCCGCAGCGCGGGCACGCCGACCGCGGAGTTATCACGGACTTACCCTGCGGCAACCGGTAGATACACACGTTCAGAAAGCTGCCGAAACACAGCCCGAGACCGAAGATCGCAGCTGCCAACAAAAGTTCCACTGGTTGGTTAAGTGCCTATTCTGCTTGGATTTGGATCGATTATAAGCCCGCCGCGCCGACCGCTTCCAAGTACGAAAGTCACTGTCCTTCTGTCATCGGCAAGTGCTTGGGAATAAAAGAAAAGAGTGTGTGACGAAAGGTGCCGTCTCGCGCCCGATTAGGCAATTCGCGACGGGTTGACGGATGGATGTCCCAATGCGGAAGTCAGCGTCAAAAGCTAGCGCCAAAAGTCAGTGCAGAAACTTGTAGTCGAGAATGGTCGCCGCCAGGCCAAAGCTATCCGCGGTATTCCCATTACCCGACTTTTCAACGACGGATTTTTCAACGACAGGCTTTTCCACCGCCTCTTTCACCCGTATCAGCCGGCCCTGGCAAAGCACGTTGCTGTTCTTCTGCCCGGAGATTTCTTCCGGCATCTCGAAGATCATCTCTACCAACGCATTCGCCGGCAGTTGCTGCGGCCCCTGAAACAGCACGCCCGACTGGCTGATATTCTCGATCTGGCCCTCATACCAGAGGCTGAGATTCTTCCCGCGGTAGCGCACCGGAATGCTCGATCGCAAACGCCGAGCCCTCGGCATCCACGTCGGCTGTTTCTTGCCCGACCGGCGGCGCACGGTTGTCGTTTCCGGCACCGGCGCGTCAACCTTGTCGCCGCGCCGCATCGTCTTCCAGTCGTACTGGTAGGCAGTGGCGCACACCAGGCAAACCTGGTAGTACTCCCCGTTAGCCGCACGGCGCGGCCAGGAAAACTCGTGCGAACAGCGTCCCAGCATAAGAACATCCATCAATTTTTGCGGCATGACGACCAGCAGCGCCCCCGGACCAATCGGACACCTCCATCTTCCGACGGCTTGGTCATTCTGAATAGGTTACTTTCGTGTATCGCGCCTTACATCTTATGCTCTCTCAGATGACACCACGCCAATCCCGCATGGGCTTCATCATCGCCGGAGGCAAAAGTTCGCGCATGGGAGCGGACAAAGCATTCCTGGATTTTCACGGCCAAACGTTGCTCGATCATGCACTCACCGCGCTGCGCGCGGCCTGCGAAAACGTCACGATCGTCGGCGATCCCGCCAAGTTTTCAAAATATGCTGCGGTTGTCGAGGACATTTTCCCCGGCTGCGGCCCGCTCGCCGGCATTCACAGCGCGCTCGTGTATTCGAAGGCAGAGTTGAACCTGATGCTCGCCGTAGATATGCCCTTCGTCATAGCAGAGCTGTTGGCATTCCTCTTCGCCGCGGCAGAAAAAACCGATGCCATCGTCACCGTCCCCCGCGCCGGCAAAGGCTTGCAGCCGCTGTGCGCTGTCTACCGCCGAGACTTCGCCGTCATCGCCGAGCGGGCGCTGCGGGCAGGGAAGTACAAAGTGGATACCACGTTCGTCGGTCTGTCTATGCGAGTGATCGAGGAAAGCGAGCTGGCAGCGGCCGGATTCTCCGAGCGGAGCTTTTTCAACCTGAACACGCCGCAAGACCGCATCGCCGCTTTGGCCGGGGATGACCCACTCTCCTAGAAGCCTGCTGAAAAACTCGGCTTTGGAATGAATGGCAAGGGCACGAACTCGTGCCGTTAGGTCGTTGGAGTTTGCTGAAGAACTCGACCTTGGAATGAAGTGGAAGGGCACGAGTTTCACTCGTGCCGTTAAATCGTTGAAGATCGTCGGCGCTTTAGCGTCTGAGGGAGCACTCTGCGCAGCGATTCGCCGTAGCAACACAAAGCGCAATGAGAGTGCTAAATAACCCGACTCTCATTCATTTCTTGATTTGGGCTTTCCGCGCTTTCGCGATGGCGAACTGCTCGGCGCTTTACGACTCACAAACTTATGCGCCATGCCGAGCAAGTCTCGCAAAACATCGAGATTGACGCGAGACAACCGAACCAGAACAGCGCTGTAGTCGAGGTAGTGATCCGTCACGTAGTAAACATCGGGAGCCGCAGCCAGCAACTCGGCTCTATCGTCAAAATCCACGCGCACGGCCAGCGATCCGGGTTCGGCCGAGGGATTGGCAGGTATGCACGCCAGGAGCTTTCCATGAACCTTCAGCGCCGGAAACCCGTACGCTGTGCTTTCCTCGACGCCGGGCAGCGCCAGCCCGATATCTCGCACCGTGTCGAAGTCTATTCTGCCTCTAGGCATGAGTCATCTCGATATTGCTCAGCTCGATCCCGTGGAATTCACTGACTTATTTGGTGTCATACAGCAGGGAAGTCTCCCCAGCCGATAACTGCTTTGCTTCTAACAGTGGAATTATTTCATCGGCTTGCCTTTTTCATCCTGAGCTGCAAGTCCATATCGTATTGCCGCTTCAAGCGT
>JASHOU010000089.1 GCA_030038475.1 Terriglobales bacterium
CCCGATGGGGGAGCCGAAGACCTGAATTCCGTCACGCGAACTCCTGCCATTAGCGTGAGCCATGAAGTCACTTTGAATTTGTCGTTGATGAATTCGGCAGCAACTCCTCCATTCACGTTGATTGAAGAAGGCTCGATGGTGGGAAATACATAGGTGGTGCCGTTGTTTACGTAGGTACTTCCGACCTGCGAGAAGAAGTTGTACTGGTGCTGGTAAAAGCCGTAAACGCCGGCCTGAACATCGTTTTTCCAGAAATTCGAACTCACCGCCACCTGTGCGCCGACGTAATTTGCGGTCTGGGTCACATTGGACTTTACGGGAATGTCGTTCGCCCCTCCAATATAGTCCGCTCCGTTGTAGTGATAGAACGGCGAAACGGTAAGCAAGGTATTAGGGTTAAATGTGTGCACCCACGAAAACGTCAGATAGCCATCGGGTTCGCGCTCGGCGTCGTGCAGGCCGTTACTGGGTGAGGCCCCTGACTGAAGCAGGATGTAATTTCCTGACGAATTCGGATCGGGATCAATAGGAATCTGGTAATAGTCACGCCGCAACGATCCCACTATCCTGAACTGATTCTGCGGATCGCGATTAAAGATGATCGATCCGAACCCTCCAACACCGTTCGCGGCATCGTTCACAACCTGCCCGATCGGAGTCTGCAGTCCGTACTGACTTCGATCCCCATTCACGCTCCCGTAGTAGGCAAAGCGCTGCGAGTGGCCCCCGCAGCTTAGTTGATCGTCGGTTTGATAAAAATTACCCATGGTGAGGACCACATCACATTCACGATAACGTTCAAATCCCGTGCGCGGCACTACATTGAAGATTCCATACGTTCGATCTCCGTAGTCCGCGTCATAACTTCCGCGTTGCACCTCCAGATAATCGATGTCCTTCGGGTTGATCTGCGGCCCAAGATTGTTTGCGATGTTCGTGTTCGGCACCGGCACGCCGTCGATCAGCCACTCCACCTGGTGCCCTCCGCGCATGTGCAGCATATCGTGCGTCACGTATGCCGCCGGCACGTAATCGGTAATCATCTCCATCCCGTTCGTGCGGTCCGCTCCCGGAGTCTGCTGGATATCGATCCGGTTTACCATCGTCGTCGGCGTGACGCTCTCGGTCGTGGCCTCGACCGGAGTCTCCGAAACTGTGATCGTCTGTTTCACGCCGGCTATCGCCAGCTCATAGTGCAACACTGGTCTTGTATCCGACCGCACCACGACAGCCTGTTCTGTCTGCTCAAATCCCTTCGATGCGACCGTGACCGTGTAATCTCCGATCGGAACTGAGCTGAATTCAAACTCCCCGTTCGTATTCGACTCTTGTGATTGGCTCCAGTCCGAGTTCTTCGCTTTCAACATCACCATCGCCCCGCTCACCGGACGATGCTGAGGATCATGCACCACGCCCCGAACCGAGCCGAAGATTGTTGCGAGTGCAACGGTCGTGGCGAGTGCGAAGATTGTGGCGAATGCGAAGATTGTCGCCAAGGCTGGGATGATCGGCAACAAAGCGGCGAATCCTGCTGGCTTTAGTCGATTCATGGTTTTTCCTCGAGTCCTTGAGGGACGGGCGTCCTTGCCCGCCCAAGCCGAGCGCTGGCCCGGGCTGATTGCCTGTGGTGGCGCAACTCTGGATGCGCGCGACATTACGCGAGCGTGCCAAAGCTTGCTGCTTTCAGCTTTTCGAAGGGCTAGCTGCGGGTTACCGGTGAGGAGGAGCGCGGGCGGAATCGTTTCCTGAGAAATCGCCGGACTGCGGCGCGGAACCCGGCAACGGCTGCGCTGGCTCGATCAGAAGACTAATAAAAGCGAGCAGATTGGAAGCCGGTTGCGCCCACTCCGAAGTGGTCGCCCCGCAGCAGCAATGATTCTTGCAGCAGTCGTCGTCACTGGCTCGAAACCCGCTAAGAATGACAAACGACTCGGAGATTTCCCCCTGTGACGACTCAGTGCGTGCCGATTCTGCCATCATGTGATGGCACTGCATCACCGGCTCTGCCGTCTGCGCCGGAACTGATTGGCGCATGCAATGCGCGCCTTGCGGCATCGCGGCACACGACATCGCCATCGGCGCGAGCACCGGGACGAGCATCACCACGATCAGAAATTTGGCGGCCCAGCGGTAAGCTCCCCACATTTGCCGACAGCATACCAGAAAACCAGTTCTCAGTTGTTAGTTTGTCAGTTGCCAGGCACCAGTTACCGGCACCCGGGCTCTGTTGGCGTTTCTACTGGCAACTGGGCACTGGCAACTGATTTACCATTTCTCCGTGCACGAACTAGCCACCCAGCTGTTGAAAACAATTCGCAAGCAGCAATTCATGCGCGCCGGCGACCGCGTGGCCGCGGCAGTCTCCGGTGGCGCCGACTCCGTCGCCTTGCTTCACCTGCTCCTCGAATTGCGTTCCGAACTCGGCATCGTCTTGTCCGTCGCGCACGTCAATCACAAACTGCGCGGCAACGAATCCGACGAAGATGAACGGTTTGTCGCGAACCTGGCCGAGCAATACAGCCTCGAACTTCATCTCCGCCGCGCGCCACTCCGCGCGCCAGTTGACGACAGTCACAACTCGAACAGCTCAACCATCGCCTCTGGTATCGAAGCCGCTGCGCGTCAGCAGCGTTACGATTTCTTTCGCGAGCTCGCCCGTAACCGCCTCGTCTCGAAAATTGCTACCGCGCACACCGTCGACGATCAGGCCGAAACCGTGCTCCTGCGCATCTTTCGCGGCACTGGCATTCGCGGACTCGCCGGCATTCATCCGCGTATCAAGTTCGAAGACCAAGGGCACGTCTTTGGCGAGGTGGTGCGTCCACTGCTCGGCTTCCGTCGCGCCGCCTTGCAGAATTTTCTTCGCGAGCGCCGCGAGACCTGGCGCGACGATTCATCTAATCAAAATCTTGTGTTCCTTCGCAATCGCGTTCGTCATCGCGTGTTGCCGATCATCGCTGAGGAATTCGGCGATGCCGCGATCGAGCACATGAGCGACCTCGCCGAAATTGCCCGCGCAGAAGCAGAGGAACGGGAGCAAGAAAACGAGAAAAAGGCAGAAAAAGAAAAGGACGACGAGCCGTGGCCGCCCTCAAGCCGCCGCTGGCCACTCGGCGAACCGAAGCCTAATGTAGAGCCCAAACCTGATGTAGATCCAAAGCTTGATGTAGATCCGAAGCTTGATGTCGAGCGCCTGCTCGCACTCCCGCTCGCAGCCCAGCGGCGCGTAGTTCGAGCCTGGATCGAAGCAACCCCAGCAGTGAAAACGTCTTTCCGGCTGATTGAAGAGATTCTCGACCTCGCGCAGGGGCCTGCCGGAAGAAGAATCGAACTTTCGCCCGGATGGTTTCTTCGCCGCAACCGGCAAGATATTTCTTTGGACTCGAACGCTCCAGAGCCGGATTCGATTCATCGAGGCTCGAGGCATGACCGCGCCAGAATTGGCAACGAAGTCACCGCCAAAATCGCCGCCAAACCTGCCGATTACGAATACCCTCTACCCATCCCCGGCTCGATCGATGTTCCCGAACTCGGCGTCTGCTTCGAAGCCCGAATCATCGATCCCAGCGACGTCCCACCCAACCAGCACGGACAACTGCTTGATCCCCGCCTCATGCCCAATCAAGTTCTGATCCGTAACTGGCGTCCCGGCGACCGCTACTGGCCCGCTCACACCGCCGCCGCGAAAAAAGTGAAAGAGCTGCTGACCGACCGTCACGCCACCGGATCGGAGAAAAAGCTTTGGCCCGTCGCCGTCGCAAATAACTCCGGCATCGTCTGGATGCGCGGCTTTCCCGCACCGGCAGCCCTTCGCGCTTCTGCTAAAGCCTCGCGCGCAATTTGCATTCGAGATTGTCCTAAAAAAATTTCGCCCGCATGATGTAACATGCCAGAGTTAGATTTTTGAGCCATCTTAGGAATGTAGGGCATGGCTACAGAGGCTGCTGAAGAACTCGTCGGTTTTGGGAAGGGCACGAGTTCCACTCGTGCCGTCTACGTCGTTAAAAATCGTGGGCGCTTTAGCGCCTGAGGGCAAGCTCCCTGCCCGCGATCGATTGTTTCAGCGAGCTTCTTGGCCCCTGACGGCACGCGCATTTTGCTCGTGAACGTCCTCATTTGACGGCTTTGTTACGGCAGCGACAGCGCCACTTTCGCTATGAATGCTTCGCCCAATGTCCGCTTGCGGCAGGTCATCTCCGCCGACCAGATTCAAAAAAGAGTCCGCGAACTCGGCCGTCAGATCTCCGACGACTATCGCGGCCAGACCCTGATCGCGCTCGGTATTCTCGAAAACAGCTTCCTCTTCATGGCCGACCTGGTGCGCGCGCTCGATGTGCCCGTCATCTGCACCTTCATCAAGCCCACATACAAGCAAAGCCAGCAGGGCGAAAGCGGCCTGTTGGAAATTTTTTTCAGTCACGCCCTCGCCATCGCCGGCAAACACGTTCTCCTGGTCGAAGGATTGGTTCACTCCGGTGTGACCACCGAATTCCTCATGAGCGACCTCCGCGGCCGCGGCGCAGCCTCGGTAAAGTTGGCCACGCTGCTCGATCGCCAATCTGCCCGCCGCGTCCCCCTCCAGCCCGATTATTTCGGATTTCTCGTCGATGACGCCTTCCTCTGCGGCTACGGCCTCGGCAGTCCCGAACAGACGGGTCGTAATCTGCCATACCTGGCCGCCTCAACCTAGAGCTTCCTTATAATGACCCAAACTCCGCTTTGGTTCGTGACTTCTGTCACTTCCTTCCGATTTTCCGTTTTTCCCTCAAAAGGTCTAGAATGAGGAGTCAGCTTTTCTCCCAATCGAATCCTTGTCTCCGGGCATCTAACCCTTGGCGGGTTCTTTGGTTGGGTACGTTAGGCTCGCGGTTTGAGGAATTGGCGCTTTGAAGAATTGCAAGAGGAGTGTTAATTGAATTCGACGTTCAAAACGGTAATTTTCTGGGCGATCATCGTGGTTTCGGCTTTCCTGCTCTGGCAGGTGGTAAAAGCCGGCAGCAACAGCCCAAAAGAAAAAGAAATCGGCTTTTCTGAATTCCTCACCGAAGTCGATCAGGGCAATGTCCACGACGTCACCTTCATCGGCCAGGAAGTCCGCGGCAAGTTCAAGAACGACTCGCCATTCCATACCACCGCGCCCGCCAATTACCCGGACATGTACAAGACCCTTCGCGACAAGGGTGTTCCCTACAGCGTCAAAGACATCAGCAATGGCACCTGGCCCAGTTGGATTCTGAATCTCGCGCCTCTCGTCCTGCTCGGCGCATTGTGGTTCTTCATGATTCGCCAGATGCAGACCGGCGGAAACAAAGCTTTATCGTTCGGCAAATCCCGAGCCCGACTGCTCTCCATGCAGCAGAAGAAGATCACCTTCAAAGACGTCGCCGGCGTCGATGAGGCGAAAGAAGAATTGCGCGAAATTATCGAATTCCTGCGCGAGGCGCAAAAATTCCAGAAGCTCGGCGGCCGCATTCCCAAAGGCGTTCTACTCGTCGGCCCTCCCGGAACCGGCAAAACCCTCCTCGCCCGCGCCGTTGCCGGCGAAGCCAATGTTCCATTCTTCTCTATCTCCGGCTCCGACTTCGTAGAAATGTTCGTCGGCGTCGGCGCAAGCCGCGTGCGCGACCTTTTCGAGCAAGGCAAGAAAAACGCTCCCTGCATCATCTTCATCGACGAAATCGACGCCGTCGGCCGTCATCGCGGCGCTGGACTCGGCGGCGGCCACGACGAGCGCGAGCAAACTCTAAATCAGCTGCTTGTCGAAATGGATGGCTTCGAATCGAACGAGGGCGTCATCCTCATGGCGGCGACCAACCGTCCCGACGTTCTCGATCCCGCGCTGCTCCGCCCCGGCCGCTTCGACCGCCGCGTGGTCGTCAATCGTCCCGACGTTCGCGGACGCGAAGAAATCCTCCGCGTCCACACTCGCAAGATTCCTCTAGCCGACGATGTCGATCTGTCCGTGCTCGCCCGCGGCACGCCCGGATTCTCCGGCGCAGATCTCGCCAACATGGTCAACGAAGCTGCGCTCGCCGCCGCGCGCCAGAACCGCAAAGCGGTCCTCATGTACGACTTCGAAGTCGCCAAAGATAAAGTCCTCATGGGCGTGGAGCGCAAGTCGCTCCTGCTCTCCGACGAAGAGAAGAAAAACACCGCCTACCACGAAGCCGGGCACGCGCTCGTTGCGGCCATGCTGCCGCATTCCGATCCCGTGCACAAAGTCACCATCATTCCGCGCGGCATGGCGCTTGGCTTGACCATGCAGTTGCCCACAGACGATCGCCACAACTACTACAAGAACTATCTCGACACGCAAATCGCCATCCTCATGGGCGGCCGCATCGCCGAAGAGCTTTTCCTCAACCAGATGTCAACCGGCGCCGGCAACGACATCGAGCGCGCCACCGAACTCGCCCGCAAGATGGTCTGCGAATGGGGCATGAGCGAGTTGGGCCCTCTTACCTTTGGCAAGAAAGAAGAGCAGATTTTCCTCGGACGCGAAATCGCCCAGCACCGCGATTACAGCGAAGCTACCGCCATCCAGATCGACGAAGAAGTCAGAAAGATGGTAAGCAAAGGCTACGCGACGGCGAAAAGCATCCTTTCCGACAAGCGCGAAACGCTGATTCAGATCGCGCAGGCGCTCATCGAGCGCGAGGTCCTCGACGCCTCCGAAATCAAAATGCTGGTCGACGGCCAGAATCTGCCGCCGCTCAAGCCGCTTCCCGCCAAACCCGACGACGGCGTGCAGCAGGTGATCAAACCCGAACGCGCCCCCGCCAAAGGCGGCGAGCGCCCCGCCACCGCATAACAACCCGCTGCTGAACAATGTAAGAGTAAGTGTGGTGACGGGGCTCCGCCCCGTCGCTTTTTCGTTGCCGTATCGCAGACTTTCTTTGGCCTCACAGTGGTGGATGTTGCCTTTGCGCTACGACAGTTGTAGATTCGGGGACATGAGGCGCGCCTTCCAATTATTCATGCTTATTGGGGTGGCCTTCGTTCTGGCGGCTTCTCCCGAACAGCCGAGCAAACGGAAGATTGCGTGCAAAGTACCGCAAAACGCTATGAGCTGCTATTGGGCCCACGGACGGCTCAGCATCTACAACGGGAATCCCACCCTTTCGACTTTGGAAAATCGGGACGCACCGTCTCTTGGGCATATACAGCGGACTTGGCTTTGGTCCATTCGACTAGGGACTCAACGAAGAAGACGATTTGGAATTACCCGCTAATCTCAACAGGTACGACTTTACGAAAGTGACGGTGTTTGGTGATTTTGAAGTGTGTCCCTTAGCAGCCGAAAAAGAAGGGCGCGCAGCCTGCCTGCATTGAATCGGCGAAGAATCTTGTGTCCGAAAAGTCGAACTTCTAAGACGTGATCGCCCGGCGCAGCGCTTCAGCGCTGCGAGAGCCCTGGCTCGAGGTCCGAGCGGCCTCAACCGCCGGAGGCGCGCACCAACCACTAATCACCAGCCACTAACCACCGCCTGTGCACCACTCCCACCACCGCCAGAATCACAAAAAACGGATCAATCGGCCGCCGATAATAAACCTCCGGACTCGTTATGTAATAAATCAGCGGAAACGAGAAAAGCACCAGCGCATACGGCACCGCGCCGCCAAAATCCGCGCGCAGCGCCTTCCAAAACCCCAACACCGCCAGCACCGTCAGCGCCGTGCAGAAAAAAACATTCGGAGGATCGAGCGGCTCCTGTTTCAAGTACTCGCGGTCCAGACTCCAATATCCCGTCCACCAAAAAACCACGCGCCGCAGCGTTGTCCACGCATACCACCCCGGATTCGCCCGAATGAACTCGACAGCCTGCTCCTTTTTGTGCTCCATATAACCCAGCTCGCCCAGCCGCTGAAATTCATTCCACTCCGCATCGTTATGCCATGGGCCCAGCTCATACGGTCCCCAATAATCGCTCGCGCCCTTCGTGCCCAGCCGCAGCACCAATCCCATCCCATCGCGAAAAGGGATGAATTGATGAAAGACTTCATAATTGCGAATGAACCACGGCGAGACAACCACAAGAAAAGCCGCCACAGCTACCGCATTCCCCGCCAGCCATCGCTGCCCGCCCTTGTGCCGTCGATAAATAATCCACACCGCCAGAAATGGCAGCACCGATACCAGTGCCGGCGAGGTCAGCGCCGCCACTCCCCAACCCGCGCCAAACAGAATCCATTTCCCCGTCCTGTTCCCGTCGGCGTTTTCTGCTTCCCCGAGCCTCAGCGTCATCAGAAACAGCACGCACAGCAGCAACGTCGCCAGCCACGTCTCCCAAATCCTCTCCACCGGAAAATAAATCCCATACGGACAAAACGCCCACGCCCACCCTGACCACTTCGCGACACGCTCGCCGAAACTCGCACGCGCAATCAGAAAAACCAGCACGCACACCACCGCCGACATCAGCGCATTCAGCGACAGCAGCACGATCGCCGAAGTCTTCGTATACACTCCAAAAATCTTGAAAACACCGGCCACCAGGTACGGATAAACCGGAGTCATCCACGCCGTCGGCCCGGTGTCCGCAAACAACGGACTGCTGAATCCCCGCTCCTCCACAATCGAGCGCGCAATCCGCCCCGCTTCATATCCAAAATGCCAGTGGTCGCGTTGCGGCTCCAGTTGCTCCGGCAGCAGAAACACCATCACCACCAGCCGGATCCCAAGCGCCACCACGACCTGCCGAATCACAAACGACGGCAACCGTCGCCGCAAAATCAGTTGTGAATCTTGATTCGAGGATTGCTCCGGCATTCCGCGAGCGGCGGGCGGTTTGGAAAAAGACGACAAGGTGGAATTGATCTGGCTGGTGCAACTACAAATTGGAATTACTTTGTCTCGGACAACTTTGCTTAACTACTCCGTGCTCTCTGTGGTTCAAGGTTTTTTGGACTCCGAATCGCAGTCCCCGCGCCGCTCGAATTATTTCACAGCGCCCGTCGCATCGCCTGCCCGAATCCACTTCCGCACCGTTCTCATCGTCGCCAAATAGTAGTGCAGATTGTGCATCGTATTCAAAACCTGCGCCAGCAGCTCGTTCGAAGCGTACAGATGCCGCAGATACGCCCGCGAGTACCGCCGGCACACCCGGCACTCGCACGCTGGGTCGAGCGCGCCTTCATCCTGCGCATAACGCGCCTGTTTGATCGATATCTTCCCCTCCGACGTAAACAGCAACCCATGCCGCGCCGCGCGCGTCGGCAGCACGCAATCCATCATGTCAACGCCCATCTGCGCATACTGCGCAATCTCCTCTGGAGTCCCCACTCCCATCAGATATCGCGGCTTATCTTTCGGCAAAAACTCCAGCGTCGATTCCACAATCTCCCGCGTCATCTCGCGCGGCTCGCCCACGCTCAGCCCGCCGATCGCATACCCCGGAAATCCAATCTCCACCGTCCGTTCCGCCGACTCCCGCCGCAACTCCCCATCCATCCCCCCCTGCACAATGCCAAACAACGCCTGCGTCCGAGAGTTCTCAGTTCCCAGTTCCCGGTTCTCAGTCGCCACTGGCCGTTGATCTATCGCTTCTCGATTTTTCTGAGAACTGAGAACTGAGAACTGTCCTCCCGCGACCCTCCCCACGGTACTTCGTTCTTATGCTCCTCGAAATATTTCTTGCAGCGCCCCGCCCATCTTACCGTCAGCTCCATCGACTCGCGCGCCCGCTTCGCATCCGCCGGATACTCCGTGCATTCGTCGAAGGCCATAATAATGTCAGCCCCCAGCCCAATCTGCACCTCCATCGCTCTTTCCGGACTCAGAAAATGCGCCGAGCCATCCAGGTGCGAGCGAAACGATACGCCTTCTTCACTCACCTTGCGCAGCTCATTCAAGCTGAAAACCTGAAACCCGCCCGAATCCGTCAGGATCGCCCGCTCCCACGCCATAAAGCGGTGCAATCCGCCCATCCGCCGCACCGTCTCCACTCCCGGCCGCAAATAAAGATGATAGGTATTGCCGAGCAGTATCTCGACGCCCAACTCTTCGAGCACGTCCTGCGCAACGCCCTTCACCGAACCGAGCGTCCCCACCGGCATGAACACCGGCGTCTCGACCGCCCCGTGAGCAGTAAGCAGCTTCCCCGCCCGCGCCGCTCCCCGCCGCGCCTCAATCTGAAATTGAATCGACACTGGCAAAGAATTATTGCAGATCGCCCTGTGTGCGGCGGCAAGAACAAGCTAACTCGCGGAAGTCGGCCTCACCCTCTCTCTGATCCATTCCACAATCCGCGCAAACCGAAACTCTCCCCGCTCCAGCGAACCAAAAATGAACGCTTCTGCCGCCGCCGCGTCCACATCCAGATAAAACCCGTTCCGCCGCAAAAACACATCCGCCGCTGTAAACGCGATCCGCTTATTGCCATCGACAAATCCGTGGTTCAGCGCGAGCGACTCCATCAGCGCCGCCGCTTCTTCCTCCACCGAATTGTAGTAACCCATCTGCGGACGAAAAACGGCGGCCTCCACCGCGCCCTTGTCCCGCACGCCCTGGAGGCCGCCGAATAACTCGATCAGCCGATACTGCATCCGGTAGACTTCTGCTACCGTCA
>JASHOU010000090.1 GCA_030038475.1 Terriglobales bacterium
CTACGTCAATCCTGTGGTTGCCGTGTTTCTGGGATGGCTCGTCTTGCACGAGCGCATCGATCGCTACATCGTGCTCGGCAGCGCAATCATCGTAGCTTCCGTGGTGCTGGTGACGAGCGCCAAGGTCTCGAGCCGAAGTGTTGCGGAAGAGATTGCCACAGCGGAGGCCGCAGTCGATTGAGAGCGGTAATTATCGCGAGTTCTCTACCAGGCTAGCTCGCAGGGGCTCAGGATCTATGACACTTCATTTGCTCGCCGCGTCCGATTCTTCGGTCTCCTCAGTATCGTTGACCACGTCGATCACGCGGCTTCTTATAGTAAAAACCAGCTTCTGCTCGCCGCCGTGTTGAAAAGTGACTTGTACCGGCGCGCGCTTCCACACCGGAGCCGCACACTCGGAGTCCGGTTCGTCGCCTGCAGCCGGTTTACCCGCATCTTTTTTCAGGATCGGCTTACGGCGCCCAACCTGCGCGACCATCATATAGAGCTTTTCTTCGTCATCCGAGACGCCGCAGTACGCGACATAATCGCGATACCAACTGGCCGTCGAATAGAATGGATCAAACTCCGGCAGGTTGAGTTGCGAGACGCGTCCCGTCACGCGGTCGACAAGCAGCCAGCCGCCGCGCTGCCATTGCCAGTGCGGTGTGTTGGCGCTATCAGTAGGCAGCGCATCGTTCATGCGAAATGCGCGCCGCACGACGAACAGCCGGTCGGTGATTTCGTGCGGAGATCCCGTCGTGTATTCCTTGAGCCGCGCATCCACAAATAGCGAACGCACTTTCAAATCCATCAGCTTCTGTCCTGTCGCATTTGGCCATTGCGCAGACACCCACTTCCCAAATGTGATGACGTGCGGCTTTGAGACTCCCGCGCATTCGCCGCACGCGAAGCACAGAACAATGAAAAGCGGCAAGAGCTTGCGTAGCATAGATGTGAACAGACTGGCAGGATGAACGCCGCAATCGCAAGGACGGCTGAACAAACAAAATGTTCGGTTTTAAGTGCGTACCGAGCGCCGAAACGGCCAGACCTCCCAGTTCGCCGGGTTGGTACTCCGAATTAACTTCAGGTACTATCGGTGCAAGGATTTTCTGTATGGCTTCTCCTCCACGACCGCGCCGTGCAACCCTTTCATTTGAATCGAACTCCTATTCCAGTATGGGTGATCTGCTGTCGGGGTGGCGGAAGCAGTCGATTCTCGTAGTTGACGACAACGTGGTGAATGCGGCGTTGCTCAAGGAATTGCTCGCCAGCCGCGGCTACTCCACGATCGCGGTGCAGAACGCCGCCGCAGCCGAGGCCGAAATCCGGCGCGAAGCTCCCGACCTGATTCTGCTCGATGTGATCATGCCCGGCAAAAGCGGTTATGAACTCTGCCGCGAGCTCAAAGAAGATTCAAAAACGCGCCTCATTCCAATCGTCATGATCACCGGCTTGAGCGATCGCGAAGACCGCCTCAAGGGCATTGAAGCGGGCGCCGACGATTTTCTGACCAAGCCGATCAGTTCCGAGGAGCTCTTCGCGCGCGTAAATTCCTTGCTGAAGTTGAAGGAGTTCACCGACGAACTGGAAACGGCGGATTCGGTGCTCTGCACGCTCGGCCTGAGCGTGGAAGCGCGCGATCCTTACACCGGCGGTCACTGTGAGCGGCTGGCGCAGAATGCTGCCGACCTGGGACGTTTTCTCGGATTGGAGGAGGAACGCATCGTCGCCCTGCGCCGCGGCGGATACTTGCACGACCTGGGAAAGATCGCGGTGCCCGATGAAATCCTCAAGAAAGGAAGCGACCTGACGCCGGCGGAGTGGGAGATCATGAAACAGCATCCCATAACCGGGGAAACCATTTGCCGTCCCCTGAGGTCGCTGCGGCTGGTGCTTCCCATCATCCGCTATCACCACGAGCACACCGATGGCAGTGGCTATCCCGATGGCCTTCGCGGAAAAGAGATTCCGCTTCTGCCGCGCATTTTGCAGGTAGTCGATGTCTATGATGCCTTGCGAACAGCGCGTCCGTATAAGCCCGCGCTTGGTCACGACCAGGCTGCGCAAACCATGCGCGCCGAAGCGCGAAGCGGGCTCTGGGACCAGCAGTTAGTCGCGGACTTTTTCGCCATGCTCGACAAAAAGAAGCAAGTGGCGTGAGAATCGGGTGATCGCATCATCGGGCCGTCGGGCCATTTAAATTCAAATGCAAGAACCCTTTGGCTTTCAATCACCCGACGGCCCGATGACCCCATCCTCCGATTCGCATTTGACCTACTCCTTCGTCATCCCCGCCTATAACGAAAGCGTGCGCATACGGCCCTCGCTTCATGCTTTGATCCGCCACGTTCAGGAACAAAACTGGGACGCGGAAATTCTTGTCGTCAACGACGGTTCGAGCGATGACACGGCGCAAATCGTGCGCGAGTATGGCGAGCAACATCCCCAGGTTTTGCTCATCGAGAATCCCGGAAACCGTGGCAAAGGCTACAGCGTGCGCAACGGGATGTTGCACGCACGCGGCGATATTTGTCTTTTCACCGATGCCGATCTGTCCTCACCCATTACCGAAGCGCAAAAGCTGTTCGATGCCATCGCCCAAGGCGCCGACATTGCCATCGGCTCGCGGTGGCTGCAGGCGGAATTGCAAACCGAGCGCCAGCCGCTCTACCGCCAAGCCTTCGGGCGAATCTTCAATCTGGCTTTGCGCGTGATTCTCGGCTTGCGTTTCGCAGACACGCAATGCGGATTCAAGGCTTTTCGCCGCGAGGCGGCGCAACGCACCTTTCCTCTGCAGAAGATAGAGCGCTGGGGATTCGATCCGGAAATTCTTTATCTGGCTCGCCGCGCCGGCCTGCGAGTAGAGGAAGTGCCCGTTCTATGGGCTCACAGCGAGGGTACGCGCCTACACCCTCTGCGCGACGGCATACGAATGTTCACCGAGGTTGTGCGCGTCCGCTGGTATGCCATGACCGGCGAGTACGCGGCTCACGCTGTGCCTTCCCCGGAAAAAACGTAGGTCGCCTTCCCCTGTGCTTCTTTGTGTCCCCCGTGGTAAGCCTTGGACTATGAGGCCGCTCGATCATTCGCTCTTGCGGCCAAGCTCACGAATTCCGCAATTTGTGCGCCCATCTGTTCGGTGGATACGGTCCGCTCACCCGGCCTCGCCAAATCGCGGGTGCGAAATCCGCCCATCAAAGTTGAGGTCACTCCCGCTTCCACGCACTCCGCTTCCTTCGCCAAATTAAAAGTATGGCGCAGCATCAACGCCACCGAAAGAATGGCGCCGAGCGGATTGGCAATACCCTGGCCTGCAATGTCGGGCGCCGAGCCATGCACCGGCTCGTAAAGGCCAACCGGCCCTCCGATGCTGGCCGAAGCGAGCAGCCCCAACGATCCGACGATTCCTCCGGCCTCATCCGACAAAATGTCGCCGAACATGTTTTCCGTGAGGATCACGTCGAACTCGGCGGGCTTGAGCACAAGCGACATAGCTGCCGAATCGACATACATGTGCGAGAGCAGCACATCGGAGAAATCCCTGCCCACGCGGGTGACAACTTCGCGCCAAAGACGCGAGCACTCCAGCACATTCGACTTGTCGATGGAAAGAACGCGTTTGCGCCGGCTACGAGCGAGTTCGAAAGCAACGCGGGCGACGCGCTCGATCTCGGGTTCGGTATATCGCATCGTGTTGACCGCATGGCCGTCGCCGTGGTCGATCTCAAGCGAGCGAGGTTCACCGAAATACAATCCGCCGAGCAGTTCGCGCACGATAAGAATATCTGTTCCCCGGATAATCTCTTCACGCAGCGGCGAGCAGCCAGCCAGCATGGGATAAAACACCGCCGGCCGCAGATTGGCAAACGCTCTCAGCTCCTGGCGCAGGCGCAACAGGCCAGCTTCGGGGCGCAACTCGCGAGGATTGTGATCGAACGCCGGATTCCCGACGGCGCCGAGTAGCACTGCCTGCGAAGCTAGACAAGCCTGAGTCGTGGCCTCGGGCAAGGGGTTGCCGAATTTTGCCAGCGCCGCGCCGCCGATTTCCTTTTCGTCAAGTTCCAGGTCGTGGCCAAATCCGCTGGCGACTTCTTCGAGCACACAAATGGCTTGCGAGATAACTTCAGGACCAATTCCGTCTCCGGGTAGGGAAGTGACTCGGAGCTGCATCGCATCCTCGATTCGTTTCCGAAAAGGATATACGAGGAGAAGCGGCTACGGTAGACTGATTTCGCGCTATTTAGTCCAATTGACTACTATCGTAATAGTAGTTGTAACCTTTCGTCACACACCCCAGAGATAATCTTCCTGTTCCCCGTGGTGATCGGCATGATGATCGAGCCGACGATCGGAATGAGGACCAGAATGATGGCCGGCGAAGCCAATCGAAACCGTTGCCTGCCCTGTGCTGGCCGAGATCTGAGCCGATATTTGAGCAGGATGTGGATTGCCGGCACCGGCCGCCGCGGAAACGGCCCGTTGGAAAGGCACCGCCGCCGCTGGAAGCTTCTTGGCTGAACTGACGCCATTGTTGGGGCTGACAGCTTTTGTCGCTTCCACAGTAGTGCCTGTCTTGACCTGGCAGATTAACTCGATCAGATCGCTGTCTTGAACCTTCTTGATGCGGTCGGCGAGAACGACAAACCTGCGATAAACATCGTCAAGTTCACGCCGCTCAAACTGGTGACCCAGTTGTTCGCAGCGCAGCGCCAGCGCGTGGCGGCCGGAGTGCTTGCCGAGCACCAGGCGCGAATCGGGAACGCCCACCGACTGCGGCGTCATGATTTCGTAGGTCAGCGGATTCTTCAACATTCCATCCTGATGAATTCCGGCCTCGTGCGCAAAGGCATTGCGCCCGGTGATTGCCTTATTCGGCTGCACTGGCACCTGCGTGATCTCCGCCAGCATCTGGCTCGAGGCAAACAGGTGCTCGCTGGTAAGTGCGGTTTCATAGGCGTAACGGTCACGCCGTACCTTCATCGCCATTACAATCTCTTCGAGCGACGCATTACCCGCGCGCTCGCCGATTCCGTTGATGGTGCACTCTACCTGGCGCGCGCCCTGCTGAACGCCGGCCAGCGAGTTTGCCACCGCTAGTCCAAGGTCGTTGTGGCAATGCGTCGAGATCGTTACCTTGTCGATGCCCGCAACTTTCTCTTTCAGTGTGCCGATCAGGTTCCCGTATTCCTCGGGCATGCTGTAGCCGACCGTATCCGGTATGTTAACCGTGGTGGTTCCGGCTGCGATCACCGCTTCCACCACCTGGCAGAGAAACCCAACATCGGTGCGGGTAGCATCTTCGGGCGAGAATTCCACATCGCTGCATAAAGACTTTGCGTGGCTCACGGCTTCGCGCGCCTGCTCCAGGCACTGCTGGCGGGTAATCCGCAGCTTGTATTGCAAATGAATGTCGGATGTCGCGAGAAAAACGTGGATGCGCGGATGTGCGGCTCTCTGCAGCGCCTGCCACGCCCGGTCAACGTCACCTTTGCAAGCGCGGGCCAGGCCGGCAATGATTGGACGCCGCACCGATGCGGCGATGCTCTGCACGGCTTCGAAGTCGCCATCAGAAGCGATGGGAAAGCCCGCCTCGATCACATCCACGCCGAGCCGATCCAGTTGCCGAGCCAGACGCAGTTTTTCCTGTACGTTCATGCTGCATCCCGGCGACTGCTCGCCGTCACGAAGCGTGGTATCGAAAATCGTAATGCGCGGACGATCCATGAACCCTCCGGGAATTGACCGTTTATTTCTGTTATCTTAGGGATCGGCGAGTCTGAAGAAAAGATTATTATAATTACAAGAACATTAGTATTAATGATAGTATTAGGATTGCTTACGCAGTGTGGCGATTGATTAGGAAGTCTCAGGTGTCTGGTCTCAGGTCTCAGGAATGCCGAAAACGCCTGCTTCGAAGTCCTGAGACCTAACACCTAAGACCTGAGACCTGCACCTATGGATCTTTCCCAACTAGAAGTCTTTCTCACTGTCGCTCGCGAACGCCGCTTCTCCCGCGCGGCGGAAAAGCTGTTTCGCACGCAATCCGCCGTCAGCCAAACCATTCGCAAACTGGAACTCGATATCGGCGAGCCGCTCTTCGACCGATCTTCGCGCGACGGCGTTCTCACCGACGCCGGACGCGTTTTGCAGGAGTACGCCGAAAAGCTGCTCAATCTTCGCCAGGACGCGCAAGAAGCGCTGGTCGAGATGCGGGAGCTGCAGAAGGGCAAGCTGGCGATCGCGGCCAACGAATTTACTGCGCTCTACCTGTTGCCGGTGCTGGGCGAGTATCGCACGCTGCACCCTGCAATCAGAATTACCGTGCGGCGTTCGCTCGCCAGCCAGATTCCCGACGATATCCTCAAACACAACGTTGAACTTGGAGTAATCTCCTACGATCCGCAAGAGCCGCAATTACGCTCTGCCGTCGTTTACATGGATGAACTGGTGTTGGTCGTTCCTCCCGGTCATCCGCTGGCCTCGGCAGGCGAGGTGAGCGTGCGGCAGTTGGGCGCCGAGTCGTTCGTCGCCCACATTGTCGCTTCTCCCTATCGCGAAAAAGTAATTGAAGCTTTCCGCCGGCACAAAACTCCTCTCCACATGGATGTGGAACTGCCGACCCTGCAAGCCATCAAACGTTTTGTCTGCATGGGCAAGGGAGTCGCTCTGGTTCCTGAGATCAGCGTGGAAAGCGAGATCGCGCGCGGCGAACTGGTTGCGGTTAAGGTCAGCGATCTGCGTTTTCAGCGCAAGTTGCATCTGGTCTACCGGCAGGAATCCACGCTCTCACACGCGGGGCGAGCATTCTTGAAGGTGGCCGAGCAGGTGGCAAAAGACCGGGACGGACGCTATCGCTTCCAGCGCGAAAAATAGCGGTTGTGCCGTGTGCGCTATGCTGGGAGTGCTTATGCCAGGTGCATTTCTTCGCGAAACATTGCCGCCACCGCTTCCGGCACGCTGGCGTATACATCCAACAACGATTCCAGGTTCGTAACTTCGAACAGATGCCGCACCGCTTTCCTGGGACAGGCGAATCGAAGCATATATCCCGCCGCTTCCGCCCACATGTGGGTCAGCACCAGTTCGCCCAGGGCGCTGCTATCGATCGACTCGACTCCCGCTAAATCGATCACCATGCGGCCGGCAGAAGGCAGCACCTCGGTAACAATCGTCGCCAGCGCCTGTGCCTCGGTGCGGAAGATGATCCGTCCCTGGCAGTGGAGAACTATGGCGCTGCCAGGATAGCCCGCCTCCAGCGTTAGCTTGAGTTTTTTGTCGTCTACTTGACCGGGTCCCGAAGGCGCAGCTGTGCGTGCGGCACTCGGCCTGGCAGCTGGATTTTCGGGTTTCATGGTTACACCTTAGTCCCAGGCGGGAAATAATTGGTTGCGCGGAAATGAAAATTAAGTAAATTCGGGCGTTACGCGTTCCTCTCACGATCTGTCATCTTGAGCGGAGCAAGGTCATCGGCGAAGGCGATGGACTTGTGGAGTCGAAAGGCCCCGCGTTTGCGGTTTCTAGCGACGCCGCATCAAGGAGTTCGCCCTACCAAGTCGGCGCGTTCAGCCAGCATCTCACTACTTCAGTGAGTCCTTGCGCCGGGGTGAATCCACCGCCGGCACAATCGGCCTCCGCAGCGGCACAATCGCACCCTTGGAGGGATCGGCAGCCGCCGAAGCCCGCGTCAGCACCTCGTGTTGGATATATTGTACGAAATCCTGAATCTGCCGCTGCATCTCCTCCATGCGTTCGCGCATTTGCAGGATGATGGCCATCCCGCTGATATTCACGCCCAGATCGCGCGCGAGCGAGAGGATAAATTCGAGCCGCTGCAAATCCTCATCGGTATAGAGCCGCGTATTGCCCTCAGTCCGGCTCGGCTTGAGCAGCCCCTCGCGTTCGTAAAGCCGCAGCGTCTGCGGGTGAATCTCATACATCTCCGCGACCGCCGAGATCATATACGCGCCCTTGGATTTACGTTTGGAGGACATGTCCGGTGGACGAAATTGCCTTTCTCCGCAGAACCCAGGAACTGACAAGACAAGCAACGATTCCGGGTACGTACCACTCAAAACCAATTCCGCCGAAATCACGGCCCCACAACCAAAGCAAAATAGCGCCCAGAGCATACGCGAACGTCGGAGTTCGCCAAGTGGTTGCGTGGTGCCAGTTGACAAGGATAGAGAAGCAGGAAACGAGGCCGAAAACAGCAAGACTTGGTGCCGCACAAAACCACACGAGAAGTGAAATACCCAACTCACTTTCTCGATGGAGAAGCTTCTCAACGAGGAAATCTAGCGGGATTGTAATCAAAACGGCGAGCACCAGCGACACGACACCGGAAGCCAGAAGGGCCATGGGCACCGCAAGGTGCTCCGGCATTCGCCGATAAAAATCCCGGATGCTCACACTGAGACTAATGTAGCACTGGAAGCAAGGAAAATTGAGATCTCGGGCCGAATAACGCTGCCCGAAGGGAAAAGAGGCGTGGGCAAGACGCGCCTCGAAATTCTCTAAGAACAGATGCGGCCCACGCGGAGAAGAAGTTATCCCGCTAGCTCCGCCTTCGGCTCAGGCTGAGCCCACCCCGCCGGCTTGACCAGGTGATTGACCGCATAAGCCACCACCCCCGCGCCGATCAGGATCAACCCAAACCAAAGCGAACTCATGCCCAGGATCGACTCATGCTCGCTGTTCACAATGGCGAAGCCAAGCAGCAGAGTCGGGGGAATGCCCACTGCGATCGCCCCAAACCATCCGCCCGGCACGCGGAACGGCCGCTTCAACTCCGGCTCGCGGAAGCGCAATACGATCAGCGCCAAAAACTCGAGCACCAGGCTCGCACCGTAAATAACGATGTCGAGCGTCACCAGCCGTTCGAAACCCAGATTCAGCGCGAGGCCCCAACCCACCGCCAACGCCACGATCGCAACCCAGGGCGCGCGCGACTTCGGATGCAGCTTCGCGAAAATCTTCGGCAGCATCCCATCCTGCGCCATCGCCAGCGGCAGCCGCGAGTAGCTCATCACCAGCGCGTTGAACATGCCGAAGCCGCTCATCATGCCGCCCGCCACCAGCGCAATGCGCAGCACCGGACCGCCCATCAACTGCGCAATGTCGGCCCACGCGCCCGTCTCCCACGCCGAAGCCGGAAGCCCAGTGCTCCACATCGCCGCAAACGGCAGCACGTAGCTCATCGCAACAATCGCCACCGCCCACAGCATTGCCCGCGGATACGTCCGCTGTGGACGCTCCACTTCGGTTGCGATGGTCGAGGCATTGTCCCATCCCATGTAGTTCCACATGCAGATGAGCAACCCGCCCAGAATGTCGACGTTCGAGGTCGTCGGCTTGGTCACTGCACTCGCCAGCGCTCCAATCTTGAATGGCGCCAGCAAAAAAATTGCCGCAAACGGTGCCGAGAGCGCAAAGAACAGCCACAACGAAGTCGTCGAAACCACCTTTACACCCATGATATTGAGCGCGGCGCAAACTAGCACCATGCCCAGCGCCACAGCTACGCCGCGATGATTCTCCTGAAAATAAGGAAACATGCGCGTCAAGTAAGCGACAAACAGCGTGGGGTAAATCGCCATATCGAAAATCGACGCTACCAGCGACAGCCACGCCTCCTGAAATCCCCAGAAGTTTCCCATCGCACGGCGCACCCAGGCGTAGTATCCGCCTTCAAACGGCAACGCGCTGGAAAGCTCGCCAATCATGAACGCGGTCGGCAGGCTCCAGAGCAGCGGAGTCAACAGCAGGATGAGAATCGCCTTGCCATAACCGGCGCCGTGCACAATGTCTTCGGTGCCGTAGGTTCCACCGGAGACCATAAAAAAGGTCGCGGCGACCAGCGGCCAGAGCGTGAGGCGGATAGACTTTTTCTTCGTGGCTGGGGAAGCGGTTGAAGCCGTGGCAGGGTGAAAGTCAGTTTGCGAGATGTTGGCTGGTGCGCTAGCTGTTGCCAATTCCGATGGCTTCCTCCTCAGGCGACTCACTCTCACCACCGCGTCTCCCTTGACTTTCCTTAG
This sequence comes from Terriglobales bacterium, assembly GCA_030038475.1. Taxonomy (GTDB): domain Bacteria; phylum Acidobacteriota; class Terriglobia; order Terriglobales; family Acidobacteriaceae; genus Acidiflorens. The sequence continues at coordinate 10,020 of JASHOU010000090.1, forward strand.
CGCGGCTCCCGGGTGAATGCGATTTCCAAGGCATTTCGGCGAAGTTAGTTCGCAAGTGTGAGATTACGGCAAATTTCGCGAGATGCAAGAAATTTTTGCGGAGAAATCGAAAATTTTTGTCAACGAAGACAAGTACTGAGGTAATGGCAAAGTTTCGCCGCCGAGCCATCAACCGGCGCTCGCGATCTCACCCCGCGCTCGCAACCGCCCTCCGCACACCCAGACTCCGGTAGCCAAGCCGCAGATCAGGGAATAGAATGTTTTCCCATCGCACCGCTGGAACCAGCCGCGCAGGAGGTCCTATGAACTTCAACTTATCCGCCACCATGCAGACCATCACCGCTCTTCTTATCGCCGTCGGCTTCAAGGTCGTGGGCGCCATCGTCATCTGGATCGTCGGACGCTGGCTCATCAGCCTCGCGCTCCGCATGGTCGATAGCGCTCTGCGCCGACAGAAGATCGACCCCACCCTCATCCGTTATATCAACTCCGCCCTGGCCGCGTTGCTGAACATTGTGCTGGTCATTGGCATCCTCGGCTTCTTCGGAGTCGAAACCACCAGCTTCGCCGCCCTCATCGCCGCCGCCGGGGTCGCCATCGGCATGGCTTGGTCCGGCTTGCTGGCGAATTTTGCCGGCGGCGTGTTTCTCGTGATCCTGCAGCCATTCAAAGTCGGAGACTTCGTCACTGTCGCCGGCATCACCGGAACCGTCGAGGAAATCGGCCTTTTCGCCACCACGCTCAACACGCCCGATAACGTTAGGACCCTCGTCGGCAACGGCAAGGTCTTCGGCGATACCATCCAGAATTTCTCCGCAAACCCCTATCGCCGCGTCGAACTCACCGCGCAACTCGCCCACGGAGTCGATCCGCAGGCCGCCGTCGCGCTGCTCAAGCCCGCGCTCGCCCAGGTGCCGAACGTGCTCGCCGCACCCGCTCCCGATGTCGAGATCATCACGTTCAACCTCGCCGGTCCCGTGCTCGCCGTGCGCCCGTACTGCAACAATGCCCACTACTGGCAGGTGTATTTCGACAGCAATCGGCTCATCCGCGACACCTTTGCCAACGCCGGCTTCCCGGTTCCCGAGCAACACTACGCGCTGCGCGGACCGGAGGAATTAAGGCTCGCCAAAACAGCGTAGGCAGTCTTTGTCGCCATTACCGGGCGTCTTTTGGTCGTCGTTTTGCGAATCGTCCTTTTGTCCAGTCGTCTTTTGTCCAATCCAAGGAGGAAACAAACATGGGAAGAGTTATTTTCGGAGTTTTCTTTCTTTGTGCCGTGGTGTCACTCGCCGATTCAGGTAGGCAGAACGCCTTCACGCCCGATCAGATCAAGTGGGGACCACCCCCGCCTTTCGTTGCGGCCGGCGCGCAACTGGCCGTCATCGAGGGGAATCCTATGGGAAGTTCCGGCGACTTCACCATCCGCCTCAAAATGCCGGATGGCTACAAAATCGCACCGCACTGGCATCCCAAGCGGGAAAATGTGACGGTAATTTCGGGCAGCTTCAAAGTCGGGATGGGCGACAAGTTTGACGAGTCGAAAATGGGAACCTTCCCGGCAGGCAGCTTCGCCTACCTCGACCCGGATATGCATCACTATGCGATGGCATCGGGAGAGACGATCGTTCAAGTGCACGGCATGTCGCCGCTGCAGTTCAACTACGTCAATTCCGCCGACGATCCCAGCAAGAAGTAACGATCGGTTCCCAAACTCCACCGCCGAGACGCCGAGAACGCGGAGATCAAACGCCGCTGATTTAGAAAGCCAAACCGCAGAGATTTCGCCTCCGCGGACTCTGCGTCTCTCCGGTTTTTCACTAGCCACTGACCACTGACCACTAGCCACTGGTTTTTGCCCACAACTCCGCTCTCGGATCCTCGGGATTCAGCTTGGCCAGTTCCCGCAGCAATTCTTTCGTCTTCTCGTCGCGCGGCATCGGCACGGTGATCTGCACTTCCACAATCTCATCCCCGCGCACACCTTCTTTCGTCGCCGACGGCACTCCTTTTTCCCGCAGCCGCAGTTTCTGCCCCGACTGTGTCCCCGGCGGAATCTTCAGCACGCTGCGCCCGTCGATCGTCGGCACCTCAATCTTCGATCCCAGCGCCGCCTCGACCGCCGTCACCGGCACCGTAATATAAATGTCGTCTCCGTCGCGCCGAAACAGCGGATGCTCGCCAATCCGGATAATCACGTAAAGATCGCCCGCCCCACCGCCGCGCAGCCCGGCGTTTCCCTTGCCCGCAATGCGAATGCGCTGCCCATCGCGCGTCCCCGGCTTAATGCGAATCTCAAGAGGATCGCTGCGCTCGATGCTTCCTTCGCCATGGCATACCGGGCAAGTCGAAATATTCTTTCCGGTCCCGTGGCATCGCGGACAGGTGACATTGAATTTCATCCGCCCGCCCGTCTGTTCGATCGTCCCCTTGCCGTGGCATTGCGGACACGTTCCCGGCTGCTCAATAAATCCGTTTCCATGGCAGTTTCCGCAAACATCGCGCCGCGCGATGTTGAGCTTCATCACCCCGCCGCGGATCGCCGTCCAGAACGGCACATTGACTTGATATTCCAGGTCGCTGCCCGGCTCCGGTCCTTCATCGACCGCCTCGCCGCGCCCGCCGCCCGAGAAAATGCCCGAGAAGATGTCGCGAAAGTTGCCGCCGCTGGTCGAAGTTTTGTGCCCGCCGCCGCGCGCCCCTTCAAACAGGTCGGAAAAATCGAATCCGCCAAAATCGACGTTGCCCGCGCTACCGCTAGGCTGGCCTCCAGCATAGCCGCCGGGAAACCCCCCTGCTCCCGGTTGCCCACCGCCGCGCGCATACGCCTCGGCCGTTGCCGGATCGATATTGTCGGAATAAAACCCGACCTGGTCGTAGATTTTTCGCTTTTTGGGATCGCTGAGAACGTCGTTGGCCTCGGAGATGGCCTTGAACTTCTCCTCCGCCGATTTGTCCCCGGGATTTACATCCGGATGGTATTTGCGCGCCAGCTTGCGAAACGCCTTGCGAATGTCATCGGCCGAGGCCGACTTCTTCACCCCGAGAATGCCGTAATAATCCTTGTTGGTGGTCGTGGCCATGCTTTACCCAGTATCCTATCGAATTCGCGCCGGCAGAGTGAATTCGATCCCCTCGCCTCGTTTTCGTTCGATCTCGGATGCCTTGCTGCTTGCGATCCGTATATCGATACTATACACTATACGAGTGATTAAAAGCTTTCGTCACAAAGGTGTCGAATTGTTCTTTCGAACAGGGTCGAAAGCCAAGATTCAGGCCGGCCATGCCGAGCGGCTGCGCAAGCAGCTCTTCGCCTTGGACAATGCGCGCTCCGCCAGAGACATGAACGCCCCCGGCTGGAGGCTGCATTCTTTGCGTGGGGAACTCGAAGGCCATTGGTCTGTGACCGTAAATGGAAACTGGCGGCTTACTTTTATGTTTGAAGGCGAAGATGCGGTTCTGGTTGATTATCACGATTACCATTGAGGAGTTTAGTATGCGTATGCACAATCCACCCCATCCTGGCGAGGTCCTCCGGGACTATCTGGGCGCCATTTCGGTCACCGTAGCGGCGCGGCACCTGCGCGTCACTCGCGCCAGCCTCTCACGCATTTTGAATGGCAGTGCCGGAATCTCGGCAGAGATGGCGCTCCGTTTGTCCGAAGCCATGGGTACCAGCCCCGAGCTGTGGACTGGAATGCAGGCCCAGTATGAGCTTTGGCAGGCTTCTCGGCGAAATCGCAAAAAGGTGCCACGTCTGGCCGTTGCGGCCCGGGCGACCAGCTGAAGCACATCTCTCATGGCCATTACGCACGCCGGGACATATTCTTCCCATGCCCCATAAGTAAGTGCTACACAAACTCATTGCTTTACTGAGAACTGAGAACCGTTTTCAGTTCACCACTTCTTTCGCCTGCTCGTCCACTGGGAACATGAACGACGCAAACGGCGCGGCATCCATTGCCACCGGAATCCTTTGCACTCCCGTCGCCATTGGAGCGTAGCAATACCAGCGTCCCTCTTCGGGAACGAAGTTCACAAAAAACAGCTGACCATTGACTTCAAATCTCACTTCGTTTGCCCCGTCCTCATAGAATATCGGATGAAACTTTGGGGGCGTTCATCACGCCCCCGATCTCGAAGCTCGTAGCCAGAAGCTTGTAGCTTATTTCTTGTCCTCCACATCCACATACTCCGCGTCAATCACCCCCTCATCTTTCTTCTGCTGCGACTGTCCGTTTCCGCCGGAAGCCGGACCCGCACCCGGAGCACCAGTCCCGCCCGCGCCAGGCCCGCCTGCCGCCTGCGTAGCCTTGTACATCTGCTCCGCCAGCTTGTGCGACGCCGCCGTCAGCTTCTCGCGCGCCGAATCCATCTGCGCCTTCTCGCCGCTCTCGATGGCCTTCTTCGCATCGGCCAGCGCGTTCTCGACGTCTCCGCGTTCCGAGCCGGAGATTTTGTCGCCATGCTCCTTCAGCATCTTCTCGATGTTGTAAACCATCGAGTCCAGCTGATTCTTGGCTTCGATCATCTCGCGCTGCGCCTTGTCTTCAGCCGAGTGCGCATCGGCTTCCTTCGCCATGCGCTCGACTTCTTCCTTCGACAAGCCCGAAGACGATGTGATCGTGATCTTCTGATCCTTGCCCGTGGCCATGTCTTTCGCGGTCACGTTCAAAATGCCGTTCGCGTCAATGTCGAACGTCACCTCGATCTGCGGAATGCCCCGTGGAGCCGGCGGCAATCCCGTCAAATGGAATTTGCCGAGCGTCCGGTTCTGCGCCGCCATCGGGCGTTCGCCCTGCAGGACATGGACCTCAACCGAAGTCTGGCTATCGGCCGCCGTCGAAAACGTCTCCGTCTTCTTCGTCGGAATCGTCGTGTTCCGCGGAATCATCGGAGTCGCCACGCCGCCCAGCGTTTCGATCGAAAGCGTCAGCGGGGTCACATCCAGCAGCAGCAGGTCTTTCACCTCGCCCTTGAGCACTCCACCCTGAATCGCCGCGCCAACCGCCACGACCTCATCCGGGTTCACGCCCTTGTGGCCTTCCTTGCCGAACAGATCCTTAACAATCGCCTGAATGCGCGGCATGCGCGTCTGCCCGCCGACCAGCACCACTTCGTTGATCTTCGAAGCGTCCACGCCCGCATCTTTCATGCACTGCTTCGACGGCCCTACCGAACGCTGCAGAATGTCTTCGACCATCGATTCCAGCTTCGCCCGCGTCAGCTTCTTCACCAGGTGCTTGGGACCCGAAGCGTCTGCCGTAATAAACGGCAGATTGATCTCCGTCTCCATGGTGGTCGAAAGCTCAATCTTCGCGCGCTCGGCCGCGTCGCGCAGACGCTGCAATGCCATCTCATTGCCCTTGCCGCGCAGGTCGAGCCCTTCATCCTTTTTGAACTCGTCAATCAGCCAATCCACCAGCCGCTGGTCGATGTTGTCCCCGCCCAGGTGCGTGTCGCCGTTGGTGGCTTTTACTTCAATCACGCCCTCGCCCACTTCAAGAATGGAAATGTCGAACGTGCCGCCGCCAAAGTCGTAGACGGCAATCGTTTCGTCCTTGCCCTTGTCGAGCCCGTAGGCCAAAGCAGCCGCCGTCGGCTCGTTGATGATTCGCTTCACATCGAGCCCGGCAATCTTGCCCGCGTCTTTCGTCGCCTGCCGCTGCGCGTCGTTAAAATACGCTGGCACGGTGATGACCGCCTCGGTCACTTTTTCGCCGAGATAGTCTTCCGCCGCCTTCTTTAGCTTCTGCAGGATCATCGCCGAAATCTCCGGCGGGGTATATTTCTTGCCCTGCGCCACGACGACCACATGGTCGCCATCGCGCTCAACCTTGTATGGGACCATCTTCATTTCTTCGGACACCTCGTCATAGCGCCGTCCCATAAAGCGCTTGATCGAGTAAACCGTGTTCTCCGGATTGGTGATCGCCTGCCGCTTCGCGACCTGCCCCACCAGCCGTTCCCCGGTCTTAGTAAACCCCACCACCGAAGGCGTAGTCCGCCCGCCCTCTTCGTTCGGGATAACCTTCGGCTCGCCGCCCTCCATAACCGCAACGCAGGAGTTGGTCGTCCCCAAGTCAATGCCAATAATCTTCGCCATAAATCGATCCTCCTAAACTCGTTCTGACCTCAATTGCATCAAAATAAGTGCTTTATAATCAATGCCAGGCAATTGCGCTGCAAGGCATGATAAGACTTGAGCGAATCATTGTCAACGTTTAGATGCAAGGAGAAGGTTGGAGGACACAAAAGTATGTCCTCATTTCGAGGACTACCCAGAGCGCGTGGCAAAGCAAATATTAGATAGAGCCGCCGCCCGCTGCCCCTCCCTTCGGTGCGCGTGCCCAATCTCATCAATAGAAGGGAGTTGCAACAAATGGGTACCCCAGCTACCGCAAGATCTACCACAATTTCCGAAGAGACGATGGAATGTCCGCTCTGCCTTGGTAAGGGACTGCTAACACGCGCACAGGCGCTTGATCGCCTCGGAGTGGATAGACAATTCGCACAGCTAACCGCTGAAGAAGCTATGAAGCTAATGCAAGACAAGCTTTGGTCCCGCTTCGACAGCGAGGTCGAGAAACGATCAGAGAACGAGCGCCAGAGGGCAGGAAATCTCGAAGAGGAAAACAGATCCCTTAAAACCGAGCTAGAGAAGTTCCGCCGCTCGGGGAAGAAGGAGGAAATGGACTTCGCTGAAGAGGTGCAGACGTGGCCCGGCATCTGGATCAGTGACAAACTAAGCAGGACAGGCGACTACATCATCGCCTACAAGGACCCGGGCGGATACCGCTTAAACCCGGAGATCCTGGTGGAAGTCAAGGAAAAGGCTATCGAAGAGAGGCACATCGCAAAACTGGTAGAGGACGCAAAGGAACGAGACAAACCATTAGCGATCATAGTCACGCAAGATGGAAGTGGGTTCCGCGGAGCAGACTGGGACAACCGGTTCGGCGAGAGAGATGGCGTTCTGGTCCTCCGCACAACACGCCCGTGGCTACGGGCCGAACTGGATGTGTTGAAACCAATAGTGAACGGGATACGTGCAAAGGGGCTAGACTTCCTTCGCAATAACGCTGATCTTGCAAATGAAGTCAGGCGTACGCTTTCCGATTTGGCCGAAATTCAAACGGAAATCGGGAAGGCTGAGAAGGCCTCGACATCGGCAGGGAAACTACTCGCCAAATATTCCGATCACTTGAGCGATCTATGCGAGCGTACTTGCCCTCAGAAAGAATCAGGCCAAGCGGCGTGACGTCTAACTCGGCCACAAGAATGGAGGCAAGCAATATGACAAGGCAGCCAGTAGAATCCTCAAGCATCGCGGCAATGGGTTACGACCGATCGAGCTCTATACTGGAGATCGAATTTAAAAAGACTCGAGATGTTTACCGCTACTACGCAGTCCCCGAAGAGGAGTTCCGAGCGCTTTTCAATGCGGACTCAAAAGGGAAGTATTTCAACGCGCACATTCAGAAAGCTGACTATCAGTGGGAGAAGGTGAGTTAAGACCGGGTGCCCCAAGTCTCGCGCGTTTCGAGACCTGGGATTCCACGGTCGCGTCAATCTCGGGATTCTGGCATTTCGGGCTCCGAGGCGGACGCATAGCCGATTCCAAGTCTTGACATGTGCTCAACATGAAAGTATGTTAGTCACATGTCCAAGATGATCCAACTTCGCAATGTGCCCGACGCGCTCCATCGCACGTTGAAAGCCCGTGCCGCCATGGCGGGCATGTCACTCTCGGACTATTTATTGTCGGAGATTAGGGAGGTAGCAGAGCGGCCAACTTTGACCGAGTTACGCGCCCGTTTGCACAGCCGCAAGCCGGTCGCCGTCCAACTCGATACCGCCCGCTTGGTGCAGGAAGAACGGGCAGGTAGAACCTAAGGCACGCGGAATCCACACGGAATCGGTGACCGGTGATCGTTCTCGACGCATCCGCCGCCATTGACTGGCTGCTTCAGACCTCCGCTGGAGAGCGCATTGAGCGGCGCATTTTCTCGCAGAACGAATCCCTCCATGCTCCGCATCTGCTCGATCTGGAGGTCGGCCAGGTGCTGCGGCGTCTGGTGCGGGAGGGCGCACTTTCAGGGCGCCGCGCCGATCAGGCAATCGAGGACTTGCTCGACTTGCGAATCACTCGCTACGCCCACTTCATTCTGCTGCCCCGGGTTTGGCAACTCCGTCACAACTTGTCCGCCTATGATGCGGCTTACGTGGTACTCGCTGAGAAACTGGGCGCTCGATTGCTCACGCGTGATCGCCGCCTCGCCTCCGCATCGGGCCACGCCGCGCCCATCGAGTTGTTTTAATGCGACAACCGAATTTGCCCGCCTCGCCGTCGGCTCCAGCGTTTCCATCATTTATACTAGCCAGTTTGATCTCGGCGAGTTCACGCAGTAACGAGCTCAACGCAGTAATAAATGGGAGTCGATCGGTGAACATTCTGGTTTGCATGAAGCAGGTGCCGCAGAAAGACGCGCCGCTCAAGCTAAACGAAGCGGGAACGTGGATTCGCGAAGATGTCTCCTACGAGGTGAATGAGCCCGACGCGTTCGCGCTCGAGGAGGCGTTGCGCCAGAAAGAAAAACACACCGGCGAAGTTGTTGTCATCACCGCCGGTCCGGCGCGGGCGTCGCAGGTCTTGCGCGAGGCCCTCGCCAAAGGCGCCGACCGCGCCATTCATCTCGAAGACGCCGCCTTTGTCGGCCTCGATGCCTACAACACCGCGCGCGCCATCGCCGCCGCCATCAAGGATGAGAAATTCGATCTCATTTTTACCGGCCTGCAGTCCGACGATTACGGCTACGCGCAAACCGGCGTGATTCTGGCGCAGATTCTAGGCTGGCCGCACGCCACCATCATCATGCAGATTGAGAAGAATGACGCTGGCATCCGCGTCAAGCGCGAGCTCGAGGCCGGATTCTTTCAGTTTGTCGACATGCCTTTGCCCGCCGTACTAACCATCCAGTCGGGCATCAACAAGCTGCGCTACGCGACGCTGATTGGCATCAAGCAGGCCAAGACCAAGCCGCTGCGCAAGGTGATGCTCGCCGAAGTACAGTCGGCGATCGGAGCCAATTTGCAGAAGATCGAAAAGCTCTACGTGCCGCAGAAGTCAAAGAACACAGAGTTTCTCGAAGGACCACCGGCAGAAGTGGCCAGGAAGCTGGCAGAAAAGCTGAAAAATGAATTGCGCGTAATTTGAAAGCAAGTTCTCAGTTCGGGTACAAGAAGGACATCCCCAGTTCCTGAGGCCGTTACTGAGAACCGAGAACTGGGAACCGAGAACTGTTTTCTATGGCTGAATCTATTCTAGTAATCGTCGAACAGCGCGAAGGAAAACTGAACCACGTCTCGTGGGAGACCATCGCCGCCGGGCAAGCCATCGCTGATCATATTGGATGGTCGCTCGAAGCTGCGGTATTGGGCTCCAGCGTGGCCGCCATCGCCAGCGAAGTCGCGACGAAGAAGCTCGCCAAGGTGTATGCCATCGAGTCGCCGAAACTCGAACCCTATACTCCCGACGCGTTTGCGTATGTGTTAAAGGAGTTTTTCGAGAAGCATCCCGCGAAGCTCGTCCTGATGCCGCATACCTATCAGGTGCGCGATTTCGTGCCCAAGCTCGCCACGGCGCTCGAAACTACGGCCATCAGTGACGCGATCGGCTACAAGTATGACAATGGCAAGCTGCTCTTCACTCGCCAGATGTTTCAGGGAAAGTTTGTCGCCGATGTCAGTTTCGCCGGCCCGGGGGCATGCTTTGTGACGTTTCAAAACGGCTCATTCCGCGCCGATAAAGTCGAAGCGGGCGCAGCCGCTGCGCCGGTTGAGGCCGTCACCGTCGATGTTCCGGACGGTGTCGTGCGCAACCATCCGCAGGAAGTTTTCAAAGAGGCGAAGCAAGCGGTCGATTTGACTCAAGCCGAGATCATCGTTTCCGTTGGCCGCGGCATCAAGGAGCAGAAAAACATCGAACTGGCCAAGCAACTCGCCGACGCCATGGGGGCCGAGCTTGCGGCCTCGCGTCCGATCTGCGATTCCGGCTGGCTCCCAATGGATCGACAGGTAGGTTCCTCCGGCCAGACCGTCGCGCCCAAGCTGTATCTCGCTCTCGGCATCAGCGGTGCGATTCAGCACATCGTCGGCATGAAGGGTGCGCGCTCCATCATCGCTATTAATAAGGATTCCGAAGCCCCCATCTTCGAAATCGCCGACTATGCTGTCGTCAGCAACCTGTTTGACGTCGTTCCGCCGCTGATTGAAGAAGTGAAGAAGGCCAAGGCGGGAGGGTAGGACCCCCTTCGCTGGCCTTAATAACGAGTTCTACTCAATCACCGTTGGTAACGTTCTCTCCCGCAATTGCTGCCGCCGCGATCTGCGCTACATCGAGTAACTCCGGAGGTGTAGCCGTAGCCGCTGCCAATCCATCGCGCAGCATCGAGTTGCAGAAGGGACACGCTGCCGCCACCACGCTCGCTCCTGTGGCCACAAGTTCCTGGGCGCGCTCCAGGTTGACGCGTTTGCCAGATTCTTCGCCGAGAAACATCAGTCCGCCGCCGCCGCCGCAGCAGAAGCCGCGCTCGCGTGCCCGCGGAGGGTCGACGACTTTTCCATATCGTGCAATCACCTCGCGTGGCTGATCGTAGATTCCCCGATAGCGTCCCAGATAACATGCGTCGTGGAACACGGTGCTCTTTTGATCAGCACCGTTCTGCGGCAGCTTGTCCCGGAACCGAGCTAGTAGCTCGCTGTGATGTTCAATGGCAACGTTGCCGGCGTACTCTTTCCAATCTTCGCCAATGGTGCGCACGCAGTGCGGGCAGATGGAAACCATTTTCTTCACGCCCGCCTCGCGAATGGTTTCCAAGTTCCCCTGCGCCAACTCGCCGAACAAGTAGTCATTGCCAAGCCGCCGCACTGGATCGCCCGAGCATTTCTCCGTGCGCAGCACTCCAAAACTTATCCCGAGATGC
>JASHOU010000005.1 GCA_030038475.1 Terriglobales bacterium
GCAGTCCTTCCCGATCATCAGTCCGAACAACAAAAAGGTGGTAGACAGCTTTTGACCAACTTGGTTCAAACGGTGGGTTCACACCACAGTCAGCATCGGAAAGGAGGCGACTGTAGTCTGCTGCACGCTCACGTCGCAGCGAGTTCCATTTTGCCAAATGACGCAACTTTGCATGCAAAAGACCTGCTTGAATCGAATCCAGGCGACCGTTATAGCCCTCCAGATCGTGGTAATACTTCTTCGCCTGGCCATGATCCCTGAGCATTTTCATCTTGTCGGCGATGCCCGCCTTGTTTGTGGTCACTGCGCCGGCTTCACCACAGGCCCCCAGATTCTTCCCGGGATAAAAACTGAACGCGGCTGCTTGCCCGATTGAACCAGCCTTCATCCAGCGATCGTATTTCCGTGAGAAGTATTCGGCGCCATGCGCTTGGCAGGCATCCTCGATCACCACGAGGCCATACCGCTCCGCTATATCTAGGACCAGATCCATGTCCGCAGTTTGTCCGTATAGGTGCACGGGTATCACTCCGGTCACGGGACGTCCACTTCTCCGGCTGATAAGCCGACCCGACGAATCCACCTCACACTGATCTTCTACATACTCTTGTAGCTTTACCGGATCCATGTTGTACGTGCGTTCGTCAATGTCGACAAACTCCGGCAAAGCACCGGCTTGAGAAATCGCCTCGGTCGTCGCTATAAACGTATGAGGCACAGTGACAACAACGTCACCCGGCCGAACTCCGCATGCCATTAGAGCGAAGCGCAAAGCGTCCGTGCCGCTGCTGACACCCACTGCGTATTTGACATCACAGAAATCGGCAAACGCCTTTTCAAACTCCTCCACCATCGCGCCACCGACGAATCCAGCGGTACGCAATGCCTTGTGAAACACCTCTGACAATTCCTTTTCAAGGTCGACGTGCGGCGTGACCAAATCTAGAAAAGGAATGTTTCCCTTGATGTTCATTTCGTGATCTCCAAGACTTGTTCGATATAGCGCAAGACTTTTGCGGGATTTCCGGCCACGACAGAGTTGGCGGGAACATCTTTGGTGACAACGCTTCCTGCACCTACGATGGCGTGCTCTCCAACCGCCACTCTCGAAAGAATCGTGGCCCCCGAACCGATGGAAGCACCTTTCTTGATGACCGTCCGTTCCACTTTCCAGTCCATTTCCGTCTGCAAATTGCCGGTCGCCGTCGTGGCACGCGGATAGCTGTCATTGATAAACGTAACTCCATGTCCGATGAATACGTTGTCCTCGATGGTCACGCCTTCGCAAATAAAGGTATGGCTCGAGATCTTGCAGCGATTGCCGACCTTCGCGTTCTTCTGGATTTCTACAAACGCGCCGATCTTGGTTTCGTCGCCAATTTCACAACCATAAAGGTTGATGAACTTGGAAAGCCTGACATCCTTGCCAAGTTTAACGTCAGGAGAAATGCAGTGATGTGCGCTCATAGGTAAACCAATGCTCCGCGCTGGCGCAGCGACTTGGTCGCGGCTTCCAGCATCTTCACGACGCGCAACCCCGCCTTGCCATCGTTCATCGGCGTCTCATCTTTCGTAATGCAGTCGACAAAATAGGCCAACTCCTGATGCAGCGCCTCGACCTGTTCGATCTGCGGTGCCCACATATCTCCCGAGCGGTAATTCACCAGCAGGTTGTAAAGTCCTTCACGGCTGGTGACGCTCACACCGCGGTCGTAGACTTTGATCTTTTCATCCGCTTCCAGATCGTTCCAGACCAGCATCTTTTTCTCGCCACCGATCAACGTCGTCCGCACTTTCACTGGAGACAGCCAATTGACATTAAGATGAGCGATCATCTTGTCCGGGAAATACACAGTGATGAAGGCCACATCCTCAAGCCCATTCAAGTGAGTCTGGCCGGTGGCGACGATTGCCTCTGGGCTTTCCTTGATGAGGAAATCCATAATGGATAAGTCATGCGGGGCCAAGTCCCAGAGCACATTTACGTCATGCTGAAAGAGTCCAAGGTTGACGCGCGTAGAATCGTAGTAATAAAGCTTGCCGAGAGTACCTTGCTCCAATAACTGCTGAATTTTCTTGACCGCTCCAGTAAACAAGAAGGTATGGTCGACCATGATCTTCAAGTTTTTGCGGGCTGCCAGGTCGATGAGTTCTTCCGCCTGCCGAGCATCGGTCGTAAATGGTTTCTCGACAAAAACGTGCTTGCCATTTTCGAGTGCAGCCTTGGTCAGCTCATAATGCGTCCAAACCGGTGTGACAACCGCGATGGCATCGATTTCGGGCGAAGATATGATTTCGGCGCTATCGGAGGAAACCGTAACGTGGGGATACGATTTTGCGACTCTCTTGAGTGCTGAAGAGCTCTTGTCGCTGACCGCGACCACCCTCGATCGATCCAACTGATCGAGGTTCCTGACGACGTTTGGGCCCCAATACCCATAGCCAATGACACCAAACCTAACGATGTCACTTGCCGACACCGGGGTTTGCAAGTTGTCAGGTTTTGCCAGATAAGTCGCCATTTGACTCCTTATTTATGGAGTTAAGAGGGAGGGGCTGAAGGGAAGTACTACTCTACTTAGTGTGCGCCTTCACCAAGCATGACAGCGCGGGGGGTACGCAGCAGAATCTTGATGTCCATCCAAGGCGACCAGGCTCTTGCATAGCGCAAGTCGAGGCGAACCATGTCATCGAATGTGACCCGGCTCCGGCCGTTAACCTGCCACAAACCGGTGATTCCCGGTTTCACTTCCAAGACCCGGCGCCGATGCCAAGTCTGATAGGCTGCCACTTCGTAGGGGATCGCGGGCCGGGGGCCGACCAGTGACATATCGCCTTTAAGCACATTCAGGAACTGAGGCACTTCATCCAGGCTGGTTCTGCGCAGGAACGCTCCCACTCGAGTAACACGTTTATCGTTGGTGAGCTTATATACGCCGTTACCGTTACCATTCCCGTTCGCGGGTTTGCGCTCCGCCTGGCCGGCAATCAGTTTCGTCACATATTCCTGATGAACACTCGGATCGTTGTTCACGTGCATCGATCGAAATTTCAGAAAAGTGAAGCACTTGCCGTATTGCCCAATGCGTTGTTGTCTGAAAAATATGGGTCCCCTGGAAGTTGTTTTGATCGCCAGCGCAATAATCAGCAGCAGCGGTGCACCAATAATCAACGCCAGTATGCTTCCGACGATATCGATCATTCGCTTGATACCAGAAAGCAGCTGTCTGTTTGTGTTGTTGCGAGACAGGTCGGGGTACAAGGTCGAATTACTCGGACGCCCGGAGGCGTCATGATCCCAATCGTCGGGGAAGAAATGAAACGAGATGCTGATTTGATTGAATTGTTCGAACGTCAGATTATCCCGTAGCGTTGTGCTTACTCTGGTCAGCATCGTACTCAGAATCGAGCTCTTATCCTCAACCACGAGGTCGGTAAACATCACTCCGACCGTGTGTCGATCCTGGTACCACCCAATCACATCGGTCTCCCTGGTGCCCGCCAATAGCGCCGATACAATATGGTTGAGCGCTTTTCCATTTTTTTCCGAACCGTTCCGGTTGCCTTTGTCCAGCAGCATCAGGAGAAACGGTTTCCGCGAGCGCTCTGTCCGCTTGCGCTCAATCGAAATCATGCGGCGAAAAGCGTCTTCACCAAGAACGATGCGTTCGCCATCCGAACTGGCATGCGGTACAAATGAGCGGCGTGTAGCTTCGTGAACCGAGTGTGGCAAAGTCACTGTATCTTCTCCTTGTTCGGCTCAGTGGCCGTACAAGCGGTTAGGTTTTGGATGGGATCCAGGTTCTGCGACGACAAGTTGCGGTTACTGCTGCGATTGACTTTCGGGCTCTGCTGCTGCAGCAGGACGATAGTGGTAGTAATAGTCGCTATGCGCTGTGTTGCTGGAACAGTTCAACAGCGCGCCAACCAGTTTCGACTTTTCGATTACTTCCAGGCCGCGTTGCATCTGTTTTTTTTGGCTGGTGCCCTGGCGCGTGACCAAAAGAATCCCGTCGGCTAGGCGCATCCACACGCTGGTGTCGGCTAACGGCAGTACAGGTGGAGAATCGATCACAATCCAATCGAACCAGTCTGTTAACTGATCCATGAGTGCGGAGAGTCTCCCACTCTGCATGAGCTCTAAAGGATTTCGTGGTGTCGCGCCGGCGGGTAGAATCCAGAGATCCGGCCCTTCGAGGTGATAGATGCTGGCCGCCGGGCCGCTCTCGCCTTGCAGCCATTCGCAAATCCCAGGAATCCTGCCCAACCCGAACATCTGGGTTAACGACGGCCGCCGCAGATCGCCCTCCAATAACAAAGTTCTCTGCCGCGCTCGACGTGCAAGAGTGCACGCGAGATTCGCCGCTACCATGCTCTTGCCTTCCTGAGGAACAGAACTCGTGATCAGCACTTTTTTCAGTGGGCGGCTTTGCTGCAGCTGGCGCAAGCGGACTGCAATGAAACGAAATTTCTCTGCCGCAAGACTGTCTTTGTCGGTCACGCATACCAACCGGCTTTGCAGAGGAACCAAGATCTTCAGAGACTGGAATTGTCTGAACTGGTCAATCCCACGGGCGGCCGTCGGAGACTCTTCAGTCGCAGGAAACCGCAGCCCAGCCGGAAATGCTGGCGTGGTGTCTGTCGCCAATGCAGTTTCGCGATCTGCAACGGCCACCGGGGCAGTCATATTCTCAAATTGCACACTAGCTTCACGATCCGCGGCCGCTTGACGCTCGGCGACCTCCAGCAAGTCCGTCGCCGCCGCTAACGCCCCCAAATCGATTCCCGAACGTTCGGCTTCCGCTTTTTGCAGCGCGTCAAAGATGTGGCTCATGCCTGGCGGCCTCGAATGGGCAATGGCACACGTATTTCTGCGTCGTGCGGCAGGGGCTTGCGAAGCGCTGCATAAAGGTCAAGCAAAGTCTTCGCGGCGCGGCGAACCTCGGCGTCATTCATTTCTTCGTTCGGCTCGGCATCGGGCAGTTGCACCACGTCAAGCCGGAAGTCTTCGGCGATGTCGTGAATGATCTCTGGAGTTACATAGCGCATCTGCTTCGCATACGCGGTCACCAACGCGTTTTCGCAAATGGTGTTGATCAGGCGCGGAAAGCCGTGCGAATGGCGATACACAGCGGCAATGGTTGGCGCCGGAAACAACGCGCTCGCGTGCGAGTTTGCTCCGGCAATCAGCAATCGCCGTTCGATGTATCCTTTGGTCTCGTTTGCATCCAGTGGGTCGAGCTGCGCGCGCAGGCTAATTCTTTGTTTGAGTTGCCGCAGTCCTACCGAGTCCAGCTTCTGATCCAATTCGGGCTGGCCGACGAGAAGAATCTGCAGCAGCTTGTCATTCGTCGTCTCGAGATTGGTCAGGAGCCGGACCTCTTCCAGAATCTCTGGCGAAAGGTGATGCGCCTCGTCCACGATGAGCACGGTCGTCAGCTTCTTCGATCCGCGCGAAATTACGAAGTGACCGAGTTCAAGCAGCAGCTCGCCTTTGTTCTTGCCGGAAGCGGGAAGCCCGAAGTCGCTGGCGATGTATTGCAGGAACTCCGCCGGAGTAAGCCGGCTGTTGTAGACATACGCGTAAGCAACGTCCTGGCTCTGCTTGAATAGTTGCAACAGGCATCGCAACAACAGAGTTTTGCCCGTCCCAACCTCGCCCGTCAGTACTACGAATCCCTTGTGCCGCCGGACGCCGTAATAAAGCGCGGCCAGCGCTTCATTGTGCCGTTTGGTCGAGAAAAGAAACGACGGGTCGGGCGTCAGATCGAACGGGTTGCGCGTCAGATTGAAGAAGCGTTTATACATGAGGAGAAGAAATCAGCCGTGCAGAAAACTGAAAGCGGATCCTGCCAGAATCGTTACCACGACCATCGCGGCGGTAGCCCATCCGATCCAGGCTCTTCGTTTATGAGCCCGTTCGTCCGACACGTTCAGGATTTCGGGGATCTCCGAGATGATCGTCACCGGTATCAAATCTTTGATTTCCTTTTCGCTGTGCAGACGGTCGTCCATGAATTCAAAAGCTCCCGCCACGATCACCCCCAACGCCAGACCAACTCCCAATCCGATTCCACAAAATTTCAGTCGGTTGGGAAAGTCCGGTTTTAGCGGCAAACTCGGAGGATCGAGAATACGGAAGCGCTCACCTTGCTGCAGGCGCTCCATACTCGTGGCCATTTCCGACTGGTTCTTCTTTTTGAGCAGCTCGTCGTAGTTGGCTTTCGATTGATCGTAGCCGCGCGTTAAATCCGCCAGTTGTTGCTCGCGCACCGGTTCCTGATTCAGCCGCGCCTGGTAGTCGTTGATGCTTGCTTTCAACCCTGCGATCGCGCGTTCGCGATTCGCAATCTCGCTCTGGTTCGACTGCAGCTCGCCTTGCACCTGCATCATGGGGGAGCCGGGGGTGAGATCGGCAGTGTCGGGCGCGGCCGCGCTTGCGTCCTTTGGAGCAGCTGCAGCCTTGCTCTTGAGGTCGGCAAGAATTTGGTCTCTTGTCTTCTCAGTCTTGGCAATTTGCTCTTTTAGTTTGCGAATGTCCGGATGACGCTCGGTGTAACGAGAACTCATGTCGGCCAGTTGCGACCTCAGTTTTTCCAGTTCCTGGTCGATCGCGGGCAAGCCCGTCGGAGCCACATTGCCGGAACTCGTCGGTGTTGCCCGTAAACTCCTGTATTGATCGATCAGCGTCTGCAGGTAGACTCGTTGCTGCTTCGCGGTGTTCAGCGCGTCCTCATCGTTTTGCAGCTGTGACTGCAAGCCGCTAAGAATTTGGAGGTTGCTCGCCTGTTGTGCAGGCATTTCTCCGACGTGTTGTCCTTTGAACACGCGAATCTTCTCTTCCTGCTCGGCCAGGGTATTGCGCGCCGCTTCCAACTGGTTTTCAAGAAACTGGGTGGTGTCTTCGGATTCCTGCTGCCGCACTTCGACATTCTCGTTGATGAAGAGATTGGTCAGCTCGCTCGTGACCTGCTGGGCCAGATGTGGATCGCGGGCTGAATAGTAAACATTGAACGCCGTAATCTTGTCGTTGTGGGCATCACGCACAAGTTCGATTTCAATATCCTTGCGCATGCGTTCGACTTTTTCGTCGGGAGGAATCAGACTGCGACTACCTCCATAGAGGCCAACCTGATCGATGATTTGCAGAAGACGTGTGCGGCTCAAAATTTGCTGCGTGATACTCTGCAGCCGTTCCTGCAGATCGTCGCTCACGTTGGGCGTGACGTAGTCCTTGGGCATGGTGGGTTGCTCCACCAAGATCAGCGTTCCAGAACGATATGTGGGCGGAATGATCCAGGTGGCGCTGAATACCGCGACCCATCCCAAGAGCAGCGGTATTAGAAACTGAAGGTGGCGGCGTTGGGCAATGCCCAGATAACGCGGTAGGTCGAAGCCTTCCGAACTCTTCTCGCCGAAATCGTCAACCATAATTAGCTTCCGAAATTATCTTCCGAGCGGCCTTGAGAACTGGTACGAGACCGAAACGAATTCCCGGTTGGTGTCCGGAGTCGATGCCAGCGCCGGCACACTGCCGTAATCCTGATGAAGCCGCGTGTAGCCGAGCTGAAACCCGAGATGTTCGCCGAACTGTTTCGACACGGAAACGGTTCCTGAAAGAGTGTGGCCGTTTGCATCTCCGCCAAAAAGAGCGGACCCGATCATATCGTTCTGTGCATATGCGGCTCCGAGCGACGCGGAGAAAGTCCGGGCGATCTGTTGTCGTATCGAGGCGCTCGCGCCGTCGAGGTGCACCGCTTCCGACAATCCTCCGCCACCGGAGATCACGTGTTGGTAACTCAACGCCACGCTCGTCAAACGCCCCTGCCAACTAAGGCTCGCGCCGGCGGCCGGCGTCCAGGCCCGGGAGGCAGGCAGCTGCAAACCGAGAAGTATCGGAGGTTGCAACGTATCCGAGTATTGCGGACCTCCGAAAAACGAGATCGAGAATGTGGACGACGGGTAGAGCGTGTAAAAGAAAAACACGGTGTGGGTCTGCGTCTCGCTCTGGCCCGCAGTAAAAGGCGATACCAGTCTTTGATACTGATAACTCAGACCGAAATAATGCATCCTTGAAGCGCGCAGCGAGTAAAAGAGCGACCCGCCCTGCGAATTCGAATCCGACAGTCCGGCAACGTCGGCAGAATTCGCATAGTGCAAATTCGTAAACGTTCCACTGGCTCCGATCATCCCATTCATCGCGAACTGGTAGCTGACCCCCACATACGCTGAATTGGTCAGCATATCGGCAACCGGGGGTATCAGCGAAAGATTCGGCCCCTGGGTCCCACCCGACACTCCACCGGATCCAAAATCTAGCTGGTTGAATATGCTTGAGCTTTTCATCAAGCTGTCGCGCGCGCTCAAAGTAAAGTGCGGGCTCAATCGGTCGGTTATGTTGAGAGAAAGGTTCTGGTCGGCCGCATTGAGATCACTCTCCCGCTGGTAGAAGGTGAACCCTGGGCTATAGCTAAGCGTGGAGTGCAGCGTCGAATTGGTTTCATCCAGGGATATCGAGGGAGAAATCGAGTAGGTCACATCGCTTAAAGGATTGGTCCCGCCCACTATGTTGTTGCTATACGCCGTCGTAAAACCCACACCATAGCGCAAGTAATTGGAACGCGCCTCCGAACCCGTTGCCGTGGGGTAGGTCTGGCTGCTCACTGGGGGCGGCGTCAGCATCCGTGTATCGTTCGTGGTGTCGGGCGTCGTGTCGGTGCCGTTTGCGCCGGTCGCATCGTCTTGGCACCACAGTGGCGCACTTACCAGCAAGGAAAGGATCAAGCATGCTCGTGTCAGCATAAGCGCCTCTCAAGGCACCACAATCGTGTCGCGTGGCTGAAGCTTAATGTTCTGGGCAGACTTTTTGCCCTTGATCACTTCGTTGTAGTTAAAGGGAATGCGGGTCTCGGCGCCGCCGGGGTTTTGCCGCAGAACATAAATGGCTTTCTTCTTGGCGAAATCGCGGAAGCCACCCGCAATGGCAATCGCATCCAGCACAGTCGGGGAATTGGTAAGCGAGAAGGCGCCCGGCCGCGCCACCTGTCCCAGAATGTTGAACTTCTGGCTATTGATCTGCGTCACCATCACGGTGACTTCGGGCTCGGAGATATAGGCCTGCAACTTGCTCGCGATCTCGCGCTCCAGTCCCAGGGGGGTTCGCCCGGTCGCCTGAATCTCACCGGCCAGTGGCAACGAAATTTTGCCATCCGAGCGCACCGGAATCGAGCGCGAAACATCCGGTTCCTTCCACACGTTGATGTTCAGAACATCGTCGTTGCCGATGACAAAACTGTCATCGTGCGGCTTGGTGGCGGCCTCGATCAGCGGTGCTGGTTGCGCTGTCGCCGTCGCCACCAGTTTTGATTCGTTCGCGGTTTTCGCAGGCGCGCTTTGTGCCGCCAGCCAGTTCGTCATTAGCAAGCAAGCGGACAACACTGCCATCCGCCGCAAACAACCTTTAATCCTCTTGATTGTCATGGCTGCTCCTGAACAGAATCTGTTCTGCGGCAAGTGGAACCAGTCAGCTCGCGGTTCCATTGCCCTTGAAGCGATTGCCATTTCCAGAAGACGGGTGTTCTTCTGAAAATTGCAGCGCGTTAGGCGTAGATGGTCGTAGGTGGTACTGGTCAATCTTGTAGAGCAACGTGCGATAACTAACTTTGATCATGCGAGCCGCTGCCTTGCGATTCCAGTTGGTCTTCTGCAGGGCCGCAACGATCGCGTTTCTTTCCGCTTCGATCCTCACACTCTGCACCAGGGACTTGAGCGACTCCGGTGCAGCGGCCTGCTCACGGGAATCGCCGGCCAGCGACACCGCGGGCGTCGTCCCCAACTTTGACATTGGGTATCCAACCTCGGCCCCTGCCCCGGGGAAGAGCTCCTGACCCGATGCAAACTCGTGATCCGGCATCACCAGGTAGCGCTTCACAAATCGCTCAAGCTCGCTCAAGTTTCCCGGCCACGAGTAGCGCTGGCAGGCATCGAGCACCGCCGGTGTGAAGTTGCGAGCAGGCAGGCCGTAATGCTTGGCCAGTTGCTGCATGAAGTGGTGCAGCAGGAGCGGAATCTCTTCCTTTCGCTGCCGCAAGGGCGGAACATGCAGCGTGAATGCGCTCAACCGATAGTAGAGGTCCTCGCGAAATCTCTTGTTTGCGACCGCTTGCTCGATGTTGGCGCTGGTGGCAGCCAGAATCCTGACATCGACCTCAGCGGGTTTCTCCTTGCCCAACCGCACCAGCCGTTTGTTCTGCAGAACCTGCATCAACGTGTGCTGCAGATGCGGCGGCATCTCGACAATTTCGTCCAACAACAGCGTGCCCTTGTCGCACCATTCGATTTTGCCAGTACGGGTGCGACCGAACCCGTTCTCCGCTTCTCTATCGCATCCGAACAGTTCTTCTTCCAGCAGATGACCGGGCAAGGCCGCGCAGTTCACTTTGAGCAGCTTCAGCCCGGAGCGGACTGACAATCCATGAATCAATTGTGCCGCGGTGCTTTTTCCACTCCCGCTCTCGCCGAGAATCAGCACCGGGACCTGGGTTTGTGCCAACAACTCAGCCTGGGCCCGTAACTTGCGCATGACCGGACTGGCCGCGATGAAGAATACGCCATCTCCGATCGACGCCACATCTTCGCTGCGGATGTCGCTCTCTGCGCCCGAAGACGCCGCACCGAGATGACGCCGGATTACAAATTCCAGTTGTTGTTCTTCCAAGGGGCGAACCAGGATCGCCTGCGCGCCGAGCCGTATCGCTTCCTGCTTGCGCTCCGCGTCATCCGTGGGAGAAATCAAAATGATCGGCAGCTCTGGACGTACTCTGCGCAACCAGCGCAGCATGTGCAAACCATCCCCGTCACTCCCGGCCAACTCGAGCAGAAGAAGGCTCGGGATCGCTCCACTCTGCAAGCGTTCCATCGCCTCCCATCCGCTGTCGGCGGTCTCCAAATGCCAGCAATTCGATTCGCCGATCGACCAGAGGGGACGCAGGACCGCTGGTTCGCGGCTCACGACCAAAAGATGCACGGTTTCAATCGCATTCGTTGCCACAGGTTTGTTCCTTTGAGGGGCTGAAGGAGCGTAGGCGGGAAAATCTCTTTAGGCGGCTTCGAGTTGGTATCCTTCGACGCGGACCGCAAGCGAACGCTGGATGGTGTCCACGGACACAACCACAGAGCGCTTCCCGTTGCGCGAAATGAGAATGCCCTCGACGCCGTCCAGGGCACCGCTGCGGATGCGCACGCGCTGGCCAATCTTTAGAAAGGGATAGGATTCCCAGTTGATCCGTTCTGTCAGGATAGTTCGAACCGCGTCAATCTGTTCGTCGGGGATCGGCGTACCTTGCCGCGGAACGCCGACCAGGTCAAAGACGCTGTCGGTACGAAGCACCTTCAGGCGGTCTTCGTTGGTGGCCATGATCTTGACGAACACGTAACAACTGAACAAAGGCAGCTCGACTGACTTCCAGCGATCGCTCCAGCGGCGCACCTCGTTGTATACCGGCAGAAACGTCGTCAGACCTTTTTCGCGGAAACGTTGAACTACGACTCTTTCGTGTCGGGCACGCGTCTGCACCGCATACCAGCTTTCGCCCGCGACGGCCTGCACCGCACTCGGTTGTTCATATGAGGAAGTTATCGCGACCATAGCTTCGCCCTCTGAGTCCCAAGGCATCTGTTGGACCCAAAACATTTCAAATTTACGGACTAAACGAGATCACGCGACTAGGGGGTGATGTGCGTGCGCTGTCGGGGGAAGGATCTTAATCACTACTAACTGAATAGACTATATTGACTATCGAGGACTCTGTCAAGGTTTTCTTTTCCCTCGGACTTGACATGGCCACCGGTGCCACAACATTGCATGGGTCGTTCGAAGAGCAAAATGTATGCGCGGATGAATCTGGTTGCAAGAGGTACCCGGACCCGGAGAAGCGGTTCCCGGAATGCATGAGCCGAATTTACCCGGAGCCGGAATAAATTCTTGGAGACATTCTTCTCACAAACTCTTTCGAAATTCGGCGACTGAAAAATCGCGTTCGGTCGTGGCCGATTGCTCGGAGAAGTATATTCCGTCGCTCGCTTAACACGACCACTGAGATGAGTGATACTGCGTTGAACCTACGCGCTATATTGCATTCAAGAAGGCCCTCGTCTTCCGCAGCATTATCACTTTCCCCACACCTTAGTTTTACGCAACCGCCAGATCGAGCCATAGACGACGCGGTCGTTGGGCGCTTATTTTGGAGTACAGAAGTTGCAGCACAATGCAATGGGGTGAGTTCTTCTGCATACTATGGAGTCAGATGAAATACACGAGTGCGTTGGGGACTTCACCACAACGCCCTCTCGATATGGGATTTATTATGGAAAGTTGCAGGCGCGTGCATAGGTTGCAGGTTGTAGCAACTTTAGGAGACGATGCGCTTGTCAGGACGATGACTTCTTGATAGTATTCATTCTCCTAGCGGGAGCCCAGCAACCGATCGCTCACGCCAGGTAAACTCCCTCCCCTTGGGTTCTATTACGAACTATAGAAGTAGGAATTAAAAGCAAGCCAAAAACTAGAAAGCCTCGATTGGCGGTCTGCCTGGTGATCTGTTTTCCCGCGCAGCTTGCGGAGATCAATATGGCTACAAAGGCCGTCAGGGAAACGAACCCGGGGCCCCAGACTACTACAGATTTCGCGGGGAGTGCCCTCATGCAGCAGGACCTCAAGCAGCTCGATCGGACAATTCACGTCCTCGTAGCCGACAACTCGCCATTCCACACCGAGCTGCTCAGTGAGGCGCTGCGGGGCGACCCGGATTTCCAGGTCGCCAGCTCGAACTTGAGCGCTGCGAGCCTCGCGGCTGCTGTCCGCAACCACACCGTCGATGTATTCGTCCTCAGCTCGTTCGCAGACGGAGAAGCACAGCGCGGATTAGAAATTTTGCAGGAGCTCCGCCAAACCGCGCCGCAGGCGCGTGCCGTGATGCTTCTTAACTCCTGTAAACCGGATTCGATTCTCGAAGCCTTTCGCGCGGGCGCCAAAGGAGTCTTTCACATTCAGGAACGTACCGAAGTGCTCTGCCACTGCATCCATCGCGTTCATGAGGGTGAGGCGTGGGTGAGCCGCGAAC
>JASHOU010000091.1 GCA_030038475.1 Terriglobales bacterium
CTGCGCAGGCCAGTGCAAACTGCTGATTGCGTCCGCCAGTGCCGCCATTGCGCACCGTCACCGTTACCTCGCCGCCCGAAATTAAGCATACGCGCGACACTTTGCTGCGCAGTTCATTGAGGCGATTCAGCAAATGCGCAGTTGCTTTCTCGTAAGGCCAGTCGTCGCAGGAGTTATCGACTTCGACCGCAAAACCGGCGCGAGCCGCGGCCGCAACCGCTTCCTCGATAGCAACTTTGTTCGAGAGCACAGTCCACCACCGTGCACGTACAAAAGCAGGATCGTCCGATTTCGGTGTCTCCTCGAGTGCATGCCGGTGAAACAAACCGGCCACCGATTCCGGAAATTGTTCGACGAGATTGTATTGGGCCGCGATCCGCTCGCAGTCGTGAATCGAAGTCGAATCGGGCATGGTCGGTCCCGAGGCGAGCGCGTCGGGAGTATCGTCCGGCACGTCGGAGACGAGAATCGAAACCTGCTGCGCGGGATAGGCTGCCTGCGCCAGCCGCCCGCCCTTGACTGCGGAAATATGTTTACGAATCGCATTGATTTCCGCAATCGGCGCACCCGAATGCACCAGCGTACGGTAGGTCGCCACCAGATTGGACAGAGAGATTTCATCGTCAATCGGCTTCTCTACCATTGATGACCCGCCGCCAGAGATCATAAAAATGGCGAGTGAGGTGGAATCCAGCGAAGTCAGAGACTTGAGGATCGCTGCGGCAGCCTGAATGGATTCGACAGTCGGTGTGGGATGTCCGCCACGAAAATAACGGAACCCCCGAATTTGGCTCGCCGACTCCACTGACGACGCGACAATGCCTTCGAGGCTGTCGCCGACCTGCGCCGCAAATGCCGCCGCCATGCTGTGCGCTGCCTTGCCGATGGAAACAACAAAAACGCGCTGGTAGGAATCGAGATCGTGCAGATCCTCGCCGATGCGCAGGATTCGCCGCTCACAGTGCACGTTGCGCGCGAAGGCGCTTTCGATCGAAGCGTTCTTGAGCGCAGCGGCGAATATCTCACGCGCCACATGCCGCATCTCGCGAAATTGCCGCTCGCGCTCAGGAGAGAGATTGGACATGGCACTATCGAAGCGCTTCCAAACTTGGCCATCTTCCTCACACGTCGCTGACATTGTAGTCCGCGCCAGTAATTTCGCTTACCCAATCCTCGATCGTCTCACGTATTTCGCCCAAGTGGCCGTCAAAAAAGTGATCTGCGCCTTCAATGCGGACCAGCCTCTTAGGCTCGGCAAAGGTCTCGACCAGTGCTTCAAGTTTTCCCGTGGGAGCGAATTGATCCAGACCTCCGCTGACAAAAAGTTTCGGCTTGGTACACGTGCGCAAAAATCCGAAATCGTATTTTCGGTCTTCTACCGCAACGGCAGGCAGGCCGAGTGCAATGAGCGCCGAAACGCGATCGTCAGAATATGCCGCCCGCAACCCCACTTCGGCGCCAAAGGAAAAGCCGGCAAAGATAATCGGCAGCCCGAACTCGCCTTCGAGCCAATTCAGCGCGGCGCGCACGTCATCCACTTCGCCGACACCGTGCCCGTGTTCGCCGTCGCTCAATCCTGTGCCGCGAAAATTGCAGCGCAGTACCGGAAATCCAAAGCTATTGAGAGCCTTCATGGTGTGGAAGACAACCTTGTTGTGCAGCGTTCCACCGTACAGTGGATGTGGATGACAAACCACAGCGGCATGTGTCGCGCCGAGCACCGCCGCGTTGGGCGATCCGGGCCTGGGCAATCCAGACTTAGGCAATCCCAGGTTGAGGAGCGCTTCCAGCCGCCCGGCAGGGCCGACGATAAAAAGCGAGCGGATGCTCGATGCTTCGGCAGACATTGCTTCGGTGGACATCGAATCAGAGTACAACAGCAGCTTTAACGTGAGGCCGAGCCGCTCTTCGGAACATTCGGCGTCAACTTCTTGATGAGAAATTCTTGGAAAAGATTGCCCACTGCACTCGCGCCCAGCCCAATTGCGCCATTCTCTAGAGTCAGCCCCGCGCCGTTACGATCCTGCGGGGGATAATAAAGATTGGAAATACCGCCCGCCGCCAGGCTTCCAAGAATATTCGAGTAATTCACCTGCCAGCGCCCATTATCGCCCTTGCAAAACACCACAGCGCCCATAGCATAGAAAAAGCGCGATGCCTTGCTCCCTGTTCCCTTGTAAAAATACCGCGGATCCTGCTTTAGAATCGCCGGCAAAACCGCTCCTCCGAGGAACGTTCCCACCGCCGTGTCAGCATAATTCGCGCCAAAGCGCTTGCCGTAGCCTTCTGCGCCTTGCCCGTACTCGCTGAAGTGATCTTGCGCCTGCTCCACTCCCGCCGCGCCTGCGACAAAGATAAGGGTGGCGGGATCCACCACCGTCTTTAAGGCCAGCTTGAACTTTTGTTTCGCATCCAGCGGAGCCGCATTGGGAATATAGCTGACGTAGAAGTTCGGCAGAACGCCGAGCACACGCTGTTTTTCTTCAAGCTTGACTTGTTCTTCCGCCACCTCCGTTTGCGAGAGTCCGACTTGCACTTCTGTCAGCGCATTCGCCACACTCAGCGTGATCTGCGGGATCGTGTCGATTTCGCCCGTTTGCAGCACTCCGGACGAACTTTGCGTCGCAAAGCCCGCCGCTGTAATCGCGAGTTGGAACGGTCCCGGCGGAACGTTGGCAAACGAGAATTGCCCATCGCTATCGGTTAGCACCGCTTGATTCTTTGATTGGTCGGGCGATTGACCTCCCGATTGACCTACTACGATGAGCTTCACCTGGGCTCCGGCAACCACGGCTCCGCTCGAATCGACCACCGTTCCTTTAACATTTCCCGGAATGATGCCCCCAGGCAAAGAGCTTCCCGACGGGCTCGTTGACGATGGTTGCTGACTTTGCCCTTGCCCAGCAGGCGAAATTTCCCGATTCTCCGGGCGTGCTTCCGAATCAGGCAGACTTGTTTGCGGAGAAGTTTGGGCTATCGCAGAAAGTGTCCAGGACAGGATCGGAATAGCCAGCGAAAGAGTTATGAGTATCGGGTTTCGTCCGAGCGCCATGAATAACTTACCTTATCGTGTCCCGTGGTCCTATTCCAAGTCACCAAGCGTGATCCGTTGCCTGCCGTTGGTAACCTGCTCTTTGCAACTGCTCTTCGCAACTATGATGCTCGATTGTAAACAGGTGGTTATACAGATACCGCGAACTGCAAGGGGGCATTCAGTCGAAGCGGAAGATACGGTAGTTTAAACAATGCAACTTGCCAATCCAAATTCTGCTCTAATACATATGTCCGTGTCCGCAATCCTTTTGCTTGCCTCAAAACGGATAACTCTGCATTGGCTGATTCATCTCGGCGGACCCAGCCTGATTTTACTGGGACTGGTCGATAATTCGGTCATTCCGCTGTCGGGCAGCACCGACGTTGTCACCATCCTGCTCGCTGCCCATCGGCGCGAACCCTGGTTCTACTACACCGTCATGGCAACAGCCGGAGCCATGTTTGGCGGCTATCTCACCTACCGCATGGCCCGCAAAGGCGGCAAAGAAACCTTGAGAAGAAGTTCTCGAAGAGAAAAACCAATAAGGTCTATGCGATTTTTGAACGCTGGGGATTCGTCGCGGTCGCAATTCCTGCGATTCTGCCCCCGCCGTTTCCCATCGTCCCCATGCTTCTGGCCGCCGGGGCCATGCAATATCCGACCAAAAAGTTTCTCGCCGCTTTGGCCGTGGGGCGCGGCATACGCTACACCATTCTGGCTTACCTCGGATATCGCTACGGCCACAACATCATGAACTTTTTCGCGCAATACTACTGGCCGCTGCTGTTCGCTCTGATCGCTTGCTCACTCGCGGGTGGTCTGTACGGATGTACGAATACAAACGCAGCCGAAAAGCCGCGCACGCCAAAGTTTCCGGAACGCGTCCCCTTCGCCGACGCGCTGCATAGCGCATTAACCAAATTCGCGCCGTTGCCTCACACCGGCTAAAATAAACTTTACCGTGGGGTGCGAATGTCGCTAACCAAACAGCAGGCTCTCGAACTGTTTCGCTCCGATGACCTCATCGGCATAGGGATGGAAGCTGACGCCGTCCGCCGCAAACTGCATCCCGAGGGCACCGTCACCTACATCATCGACCGCAATATCAACTACACCAATTTCTGCACCGAATATTGCACCTTCTGCGCGTTTTACCGTCCGCTGAAGGGACCGGCAGCAAGGGTCAACGAAGGCTACATTCTCGACTTCGACACCATCTACGAAAAAATCCGCGAGACCGTCGAACTCGGGGGCACCGGTGTGCTCATGCAGGGAGGGCTGCATCCCGACCTCAAGATCGACTGGCAGGAGCGAATGTTGAGCGGCATCAAGCAGCGTTTTCCGAAGATCCATCTGCACTGCTATTCAGCTTCCGAAATTCTCGCCATCGCCGAATACAGCAACCTTAGCGTGCGCGATACCATCGCCCGCCTGCGCGACGCCGGCCTCGATTCCATCCCGGGCGGCGGCGCTGAAATTCTCGATGACGAAGTCCGCTACAAAATTGCGCGCCTTAAATGCCTCACCGCCGACTGGCTGCTCGTACACCGCACTGCCCATCAACTTGGTATGCGCACCACCGCGACCATGATGTTCGGCGTCGGCGAAACCTTCGAGCATCGCATCAACCATTTGCAGGTTTTATACGATCTCCAGCAGGAGACCGGCGGCTTCACCGCTTTCATCCCCTGGAGCTTTCAGCCAGCCAATACGGCGCTCGGCGGACGCAAATGGGATGAGGCAACCGCCGTCGAATATCTGAAGGTTCTCGCGATTTCGCGTCTCTATCTTTCAAATTTTCTGAATGTGCAATCGAGCTGGGTAACGCAGGGTTTGAAGGTCTGCCAGATGGGCCTGCGCTTCGGCGGCAATGACGTCGGCTCGGTTATGCTCGAGGAAAATGTCGTCCGCGCGGCCGGCGTCTCGAACTGCACAACCGAAGAAGAATTGCGCCGCATCATACGGGATGCCGGCTTCCGTCCCGCGCAGCGCGACACCTTGTACCGGCAATATTTTCTGAACTGAATCGCTGTCGCGTCGCTCGTGAATGTCTGGCTGGTGAATTCGCAATCCAACTCTGAGCTGTCATCTTCAGCGAAGCGAAAGACCTATGCACTCCGCAGCCAACACACAGGTCCTTCGCTTCGTGCAGCGCGACCATCGCAATTCATTTCCGTCAACGGCCCTAACGCGCTTACTCGTCTTCGCATTTCTTCTGGTCGGCACCGGGCTCTGTTCTAATGCCCAGCAGTCAGGATCGATCCCAAACGCCTCTTCCATCTCCGGCACGGTCGTGCAGGAACCCGGCAGCCAGCCGCTCAAGAAAGTGCTGGTGCAGGTCGTTCCCGAAGACCAAAGCCAGGGCGCGAACTACACCGACGCCACCGACTCCGATGGTCATTTCCGCATCGCGAATGTTTCGCCCGGACGTTACCGCATCTATCTTGAGCGCACTGGCTTTACCGGAGTCAACGAGCGTGGCCGCAGATCCAACACCAACGTTTTCACCGTCCAGGCCGGGCAGTCGCTCGAAGAACTTGTGTTTCACATGTTGCCCACCGCCGTCATCGTCGGCCGCGTCACCGATGAAGATGGAGATCCCATGCCGGGCGTCAACGTTATCGCGGAGAAGAAACAACCGGGCAAATCCAGACGGGAGAACGTCGGTTCAGGAACTACCAACGATATGGGCGAATACCGGCTCTTCGGCTTGTTTCCCGGACAGTATTGGGTCGTCGCCATTCCGCCTCCCGATTTTCGCGACTACGAGTCGACGACCGAGAAGTCGGTGTCTGGCAGCGACGAAAAAAACAACAACATCGCCGCTGACGCCAAGCCTGATACTCGCTATCTCACCACTTATTATCCCGGCGCGCTCGACGCCTCGCAGGCCTCAATTCTCACGCTCAAAGCAGGCGACGAAATGCCCGCCAACTTCACACTTGTGCCCACCAGAACCTATCGCGTCCATGGAACGATCGCCGGTATTTTGCCCGGCCAAAAGCCCACCGTAGAGCTGTTTTCGAAAGCTGGCGATTCCTACCGCGCCAATTCCACGGAGATCGGTCCCGACGGCCAATTCGAAGTGCGCGGCGTTGGCCCGGGCTCGTATGCAATCAGGGCATCGCTCGGCACCGATTCGCAACCGCTCACAGCGCGACAGGACATTAACGTGGGTGCCAGCGATGTCGATGGAGTGAGACTTGTTCCGCAGCCTCTGTTTACCATCTCCGGCAATTTGCGAGTACAAAACAATGCAGCAACAGATCTCACTCAATATGTCGTCAACCTCCGCGCGAGCGAAGTACCGGACGATGCCACTGTCTTTTTATCGCAAGAGTCCGCCGGAGAGACTTCGCCCGTCGACCGCTTCGGCCACTTCGAGTGGAAGAACGTATGTCTGGGCGATTACATCGTGCAGGTCTTAGGCGGCAATATCGTAGAAAGTGATGTCTTGGGCCATGGCCAAGGAGTGTATCTCAAATCGGCGACGCTCGGCGGACAAGACATCACGACCGGTTTCACGGCAAGCGGTCCCGCGACGCTTGAGCTGGTGCTGAGCACCAAAGGAGCAGCCATCGAAGGCACGGTCGTTGAGAAGGAAAACGACATCGAAGAAAAGCCAACGGCAAACGAAAATGCTGTCGATATCAATCATCCCGCAACCAACGCCATGGTCGTCGCTGTGCCCGAAGAGAAATACCGCAAAATTCCCAGCCGCTTCGTCGCCGGAACCACCGATCAGCATGGACGTTTCGCCCTGCGTGGCCTCGCTCCCGGCAGCTACACGCTCCACGCGTGGCAAGACGTGGAGGATGGCCTCTGGCGCGATGCAGCGTTTCTGAAATCGCAGGAAGCCAATGGCACAAGCGTGAAAGTCGAAGAAGGTTCCAATCAGAAAATCGAGTTGCAGCTAACTGCGCTCGGCGATGACTGGCACTAGAAACTGACTCGCAACGGACGCCGCCGGAGCAGGCTGGGGTTTTCCCAACGGCGAAGGTGCGCTCGCCGCCGAAAAACCCCCGCCCAAGCGGAGCTTGGACGGGCCACCCCTCCAGTATGTACGAGCGTCTTAATTCCAGGGAGGGATCAATGAACCAACTCAGCCAAAAGATAGTCAAAATGATCGCATTAGGAGCTTTTGCGCTGGTTATCGCGTTCGGCGAATGCTGGCAAGCGCAAGCACAGGACTCAAAGGCACCGTACGCGAGCATGGCTCCGCTTGATCAATATCTAATGGCGGATCGAAACGCTGAGATTGCTCTGGCGCAAAGCGCGGCTCCCGAGGCTATCTCGCGCGATGCCGACGTTCTCGTTCTTGGAAGGCATGGCTATGAAACCGCAGTCAAAGGCAAGAATGGTTTCGTATGCCTCGTAGAGCGCGGGTGGATGGGCCCATTCGATGGCGAGGACGCCGCTAATTTTTGGAACCCTAAGATTCGAGGGCCGGTCTGCTACAATCCGCCGGCTGCCCGGTCCATCCTGCCGCTGACTTATAAAAGAACGGAGATGATCTTGGCCGGTCAATCCAAAGCTCAGATCATCGACGGCATCAAGATATTCATAAAGCAAAAGCTGCCACCGCTGGAGCCGGGAGCCATGGCCTACATGCTCTCGAAGGAGCAGTACCTTAACGATGGCGCCCGCCACAACTGGATCGCTCACCTGATGTTTTACACGCCACTCATGGACGGTGCCGTTTGGGGTGCAGATGTGCCCAACTCTCCCGTCATGCTGAATCCACAATTCCACGGCGCTCCGGAACCCATCGATGTATTCATGGTTCCCGCGGGCAGGTGGTCGGATGGATCCCCGGCGCCAGTCCGGTAGGGACGGCTCGCAGGCGACGAAAGATCACGAGTTACTCTTTCCTTTTGTTGTAAGGGGTACCCCCCTCCCCCCTCCTTTTAGATTAGGTATACCTTCGCAAAATATTCATTTTAGGCACTTTAGAGGCAAAATATTTAAAGCATTGGACTTGTGCTTCCGCTCCGCTGAACCCTCTCTCTTAAGCGCGCTGTGATTTAAGGATTGAGGAGGCGGATAGCTTATGTCAATGGAAATGCGGCGAGTGAGTAGCTGCTTTCGTAGAGTACAAAACTAAAATGGCTCAACTACGAAAAGGGCGCCGAAACGGCACGCACCAGATTACGGACCTCTTCCTCATCAGCCACGGCCCGTTAATACTCCCATTCCGGCAAGACTCCCATGTCGACTTTTTCATTCCGATACCGCATTACGCTCGCTCGATGCGACGCGCGCTGGCGTGGATTAGAGCTAGTCTGGGCCACCCGCCCGGGGCGGCCTAACAACAAGGACGAGTGCTGCAAGATATTGCACGTTGACATGGGTTGCCGCACAACCGATAATTCGGTGAAAGGCGGTGCTGGTGGCCGCAATCCCTCGGGGAGAGATGCTCCTCGCCACACCAGGTTCGCACCGCACTCGAATTGTTGCCTGCCGAATCGGGTATCTGCCGAATCGCGGACTGCCAGGAGGATTGCCAGATTGCTATGTCCACAATAAGAAGGCTGCTCGACTTTGTTTTTAACTCTACCCGTGTCTCAATTTTTGTTTTTGCTTTTGTCATGGTGCTTGCTGTGCTGCAGTCGGGCGCGGGGGCGCAGGCACAGACATTCACGACGATGGCGACGTTTAGTGGAGCGAATGGTGCGAATCCATCGGCGGGATTGGTGCAGGGTTTTGACGGAAATTATTACGGGACGACATCGTATGGTGGAGCGAACAATAGTTGCTCGTCGGGCTGCGGCGAGGTGTTTCGCATTACTCCGGCGGGCGCGGTGACGGCGATTTACAGCTTTTGCGCGAAGGCCGACTGCGTGGATGGGAACGCTCCGTATGCGGGGCTGACGCGGGCGAAGAACGGATCGTTGTATGGGACGACGGCGTGGGGAGGGGCGAATTTCTGCGCGCAGCAGGGACAGAACTGCGGGACAGTGTTCAAGATCACCACGAAGGGCAAACTGACCACGCTGCACAGCTTCGATGGGACGGACGGCTCAAAGCCGCTGGCGGCGGTGGTGGAGGGCACGGACGGCAATTACTACGGGACAACTTACCAGGGCGGGGCGAATGGGTCCGGCACGGTTTTTAAGATGAGCGCGGCGGGGAAGCTGACCTCGCTTTACAGCTTTTGCAGCAAAGCGAACTGCGCGGACGGAGCCTTGCCGCGCGCGGCACTGGTGGAGGGCAGCGACGGAAATCTTTATGGGACGACGACGGCGGGCGGAGCGAATTGTCAGCCGAATGGGTGCGGCACGGTTTTCAAGATCACGATGCGCGGCGCGCTGACGACAATCTACAGCTTTTGCGACCAGGCGGGTTGCGCTGACGGGGATTCATCGCTGGCGCCGCTGATTCAGGGCGCGGACGGGAACTTCTACAGCACGACGTATGGATACGGCGGACCGGCGGGAGGCGGCACAGTATTTGAGATCAGTTCGGCGGGGGCGCTGAGCGCGATTTACGACTTCTGCAGCCAACCCAATTGCGCGGACGGCGCGAACTCGCAGGGAGGGTTGACGCTCGGAACGGATGGGAATTTTTATGGGACAACAACGGGAGGCGGCGTGTACGGCGATTACGGCACGCTGTTCGGAGTAACCCAGGAGGGCGGGCTCTCGACGCTCTACACGTTTTGCGCAGACCACCCGGCGTGCACCGATGGGCAGTCACCGGCGGCGGGATTGATGCAGGGAACGAACGGGATCTTCTACGGCACAACTTATAGCGGCGGCACGAGTGGGTATGGGACGGTGTTCAGCCTGAATACGGGTCTGGGTGCATTCGTGGAAACGACGCCGCCGTTTGGCGAGGTGGGAGCGGCAGTGGTGATTCTAGGAAATGACCTGACAGGCGCGAGCGCGGTGAGCTTCAATGGGACGCCCGCGACATTTACGGTGGTGAAGGGCGGCACGGAGATCAAAACGAAGGTGCCCAGTGGTTCCACGAGCGGCTCTGTGACCGTGACGACGCCGAGCGGGACGCTGACGAGTAACGTGCCGTTTAATGTGCAGTGAGTTTGTAGGTCGGTCTTCGGCAGTCCGTTGGAGCATCTGGCCGGCTCTTAGAAGCTCAGAAAGTTCTCGCCGTCCGCCCTTCGCTGGCACAGTATATTGCGGCAGTGTCGCTAGCGTACGTTGCGCGGGGGCACCCGGCTGACTAGCAGGGCTTTTGGTTTTCGTCCAAAGTACATACTTCGAGGGTGGCCCGTCCAAGCTCTGCTTGGGCGGGGATTTTGTTTGCCCATCACAGACTCATCAGTCCCCTGTGATTAACATGCGCTCATGCCGTGGGGATTGAAGCACTTCCAGCAGACGCGACAGATTCACTTCCTGACCTTCAGTTGTTATCACCGCGAGCAGAAGTTCGCCGATGCGATCGCTCGCGGCACGTTTGTCTCTGCGCTGGAGCGAGTGCGCGAAGATTACAGTCTTTGCATCTATGGATACGTCGTTATGCCGGAGCACGTACACTTGCTCGTAAGCGAGCCGGAACGAAGCACGCTGGCCCAAGCTATAAAGTCTCTGAAGCAAGGTGTTGCGCGGAGGCTGGCGCTGCGGGCTGCGGATTCGTTCTGGCAGGCGCGGTATTACGATTTCAACGTGTGGAGCGAGAAAAAGTTTGTGGAGAAGTTGCGCTACATTCATCGCAATCCGGTGAAGCGCGGATTGGCGGCGCGTCCTGAAGATTGGCTGTGGAGCAGCTTTCGACACTATGCAATGGGTGAGGCGGGAGTGGTTGAGATTGAATCGCAATGGACGGCGCGGAAGCGGGAGTGGGCTGGGGCTTTCCCGACAGTGAAGATGCGCTCGCCGCAGAAAGGCCCCGCTCAAGCGGAGCTTGAACGGGCCACCCTCGGGAGCGGGGATGGGGGTTAGTCTGGGCCACCCGCCAGCGGGGCTTTTGCTTTTCTGCGGAGTTAGTGTGGGCCACCCGTCCTAATCCGCCCGTCGTTTTTCGAGTTGACTCCGCAATGATACACGCGTAATGCTTTGTTTATGTCAGTGACCAGCGCGACGACTATCGCCTCCCAAATCCTTTCGAGCACCTTGGCAGTTCTGAAGTCCGTAAGGGAGCAAGCGAAGACCTCAAAAGATCCAGAGCTCAAGGAGCATATCAGCGCCCTGTATGACAGCGTCCTGTCGCTGAAGGAAGCAGTCATGTTGGTCGCTGACGAGAATAGTCAGCTGCGGGCTAGGATTGCAGAACTAGAACGGCCTCCGCTGAGGCAGGAGCCTGAGCTCAGGCAGGTCGGGGCGGTGAACTATTACTACCTGGGCGACAAAGGGCCGTGTTGCCAGCCGTGCTACGACGGCAAGGGGAAACTAACCGTGCTGGCTCCGCCGGAAGACTGGAACGGCGGGGTTAGGAGGCAGTGTACTCTTTGCGACGAGTATTTCTATGAGAAGCCTATGAACTTGACTCCGGGGAGGCTTGGCGGAAGGCGCAGGCCCTATACTTGGGGGAGCTAGTGCGCTCAATGCCTTCGCACTATGGACCTCGATTAAGTTGCTCCGATGAGCTACCTTGTCTCGAGCCTCCAAACGCAGGCTAGACGGGCCACCCGCTCTTGTCGCCGCTTTTTGCGACAGGGCCTGCCCCGCGCGAAGTCGAAGGGGCGGCGACTTTGAGTTTTTGGAACAGACTGCATGCGCTGCCCTCAAGACCGAAGCTCGTACCATTCCGGCGGGACTGTGACGCTCAGGGAAGAACGTTTCTTTCTCAAAAACCTTTTGATGAAAATGAAGGTCGTGTCGGTCTGGAGTAGCCGAGGTACTCGGTCATTGAGCGACGAGTTCCCGATCAGGAGCGACAGAGCGCTATCCAAGTATTCGAAAGCCAGCTTCCTAGAGTTGCCCGAGAGGGATCTGTCGAGGTAGACCGCACACGCGATTTCGAGGAGGTTCAACAACTCAGCGAGCTCGTAACACGTCGCATCCTCGGCCTGCGACCGCAGGCATCTTTCCCAAGCCTGCCGGAACCCTTCGTTTAGGGTAACTAACGTTGCTGCGGAAGCTGTTGCATTTGCCCTTACGATCGCATAAACCGATATCAGTAAGGCCACGAGCGCGACAGCCAGCGAAGCCAGTGCGATCAGGTCTGACGTACTCACTATTACTTCTTGTCCCCGGACCCCTGTTGCAGCCCCCTCCGCCCGAGGTCGCGGTGTCGGTGCCTTGGCCCTGAGCCGGGTTTGTGTGTCCAAGTTTTTGCTGTAGGTGGACAGTTGTTAGCGACTTCTGCAAATCGTTCGATTGTTCGAGGTGGCGGGTCGTCAAGCTATCGTTAAAGTGCTGCAAAGATTCGTCCAGGTTATGAGACATATAACTTCTCCCATGATTACAGAAATAACTTACCCTTATTGGCGCGAGTCGACCCCCCAATTTTAGTCGTACTGAGGGGCATCCGCAAGGACGGGCAAGTGCCTAGGTCGATCCGAAGCTACCACCCACGCGTTTGCAGCATCTGCGCTTCGTCCAGCGCAGAGACAGCCAGCCCCTTCATCGCGCCGGTTAGATCCTCACTTACTTCGAGTAAGACCTTGGGATCGTTGTAATGCGTCGCGGATTTGACGATTGCTTTCGCGCGCTTCTCGGCTTGCTCGGGCGGAGCGAAGCAGCAGGTGTCGTCGAAGCGGTGTTTACCTTCTTCGCAGCTTACACACGTCGAGCGCTTGCCCATGAAGATGCCGCTGCCTACGAACACGGCTTCGGCTCCGAGTTGCATTACTAACGAGGCGTCGGCGGGAGTGGCGATTCCTCCGGCGCTGAAATTCGGCACGGGCAGCTTGCCATCTTTCGCGACCATCTTGATCAGTTCGTAGGGAGCCTGGTGCTCTTTGGCTTTGGCGTAGAGTTCTTCTTCGCCGAGGACGGTGAGAATTTTCATCTCCTGCACGATCTGGCGAATGTGGCGGACGGCATGGACGACGTCTCCGGTGCCGGCTTCGCCCTTGGTGCGAATCATGGCTGCGCCTTCGGCGATGCGGCGCAGAGCCTCTCCCAGGTTGCGCGCGCCGCAGACGAACGGCACCGTAAACGCCTGCTTATCGACGTGGTGCACTTCGTCGGCGGGTGTAAGAACTTCGGATTCGTCGATGTAATCGACGCCGAGCTCCTGCAAAATTTGCGCTTCGGCGAAATGGCCGATGCGGCACTTGGCCATGACGGGGATATCGACCGCCTCCATGATTTCGCGAATCTTTTTCGGCGAAGCCATGCGCGCGACTCCGCCTTCGGCGCGGATTTGCGCGGGCACGCGCTCGAGCGCCATGACGGCGACGGCGCCGGCGCGCTCGGCGATGGTGGCCTGCTCGGCATTGGTGACATCCATGATGACGCCGCCTTTGAGCATTTCGGCGAGGCCGGTTTTCAGGCGAAGGCTGGTGGTGTTGTGTCCGTTGGAGGCTTTTCCGTTGTGGGACATGGCGTTGCTCTTTTCTAGGTCGTGAAGAATGAACTGAAATCGTCGGCGCGCCGCGGCACGCCTGCGCGAAAGCGAGACGTGGAGACTCTGCGCTTCGCGCCAGCTGCTTTTATTTTACAGCGCGATGGCAAGTCGCGGCACGAATTCGCGGCAGTTGAGACGCATACATCACGATCTGCGCTATCGATCCGAGTGTAAGTTACCAACCTACACATCCTAGACTTACACATTCCTGAGAAGCGCGGCGAGGGTATCGAGCGCAAGTTGAGCGGCGTGGCTGGAAGCATCGGGCACGCCGCCGACTTTTCGCAGTAGGTCTTGGCAGCTGATTTTGCGCGCCTGCTCCAGAGTTCTGCCTTTTGCCAACTCACTGATCGCTGAACCGCACGCCATGGTGGGAACGCAGCCTTTGGCGCGAAAGCGAATTTCGGCGATGGTTGTGCCCTCCAATCTTACGGTGAGTTCGAGAAGGTCTCCGCAGACCGGATTTTCGAGGCGCGCGGCGGAATCGGGCGTTTCGATTGCGCCGGCGTTGCGGGGATTCTGAAAGTGATCGAGGAGTTCCAGGGAGTACACAGACGATTGTAATGCGGCGAAAGTGATTATGATTTCGCGGTCATGTTTTGTAATTCCCCGGATTTTCAATTCCCTGCCCTACAATAATCACATGGTCGAATCACGCACTCCACGGCGCATTGCCTGCCTGCAACCGAGCGCGACGGTAATTCTTTCGATGGTGGGTGAATTGAACCGCGTAGTGGCTTGCACGAAGTATTGCGCCGAAGTGGTTCCAGAACTGCGAAGCGAGCTGCGAAAGCAAGGCCGAGCGAATGCGCGGGTTGGAGAGCGATATGGTGATCGATTGGTGGTCGCCGATTCGTGGAGCACGAAGGCTAGCGAGATTTTGGCCGCAGAACCCGAGCTGGTGATCGCAGCGGTTCCCTATCGTGAAGCGGCGCTCGCCGAAATTCTTAAGGCTGGCGTTCGGTTTCTGGGCCTCGCTCCGCGGACGCTGGACGACATTTATACGGACATTGCGACGATTGCCGCGCTGGTGGGAGCCAGTGAACGCGGGGCGAAGGTGATTGGCGAGATGCAGGCTGCTATCGAACAGGTGCGACGGCGGACGGCGAGTCTTCCGAGAAAGCGCGTGTTCTGCGAGGAGTGGGGTAAGCCGATTATCGCGTCACAGGCATGGGTGGCAGAACTTTTGGACGCAGCCGGGGGCGATTTCATGGGCAAGCCCGGTGCGCAATGTTCGGCTGAGGAGATCGCACAGCAAAACCCGGAAGTGATTATAGCGGCATGGTGCGGGGCGGGCGATCGCGTGCCGCTCGAAAAAATTATCTCCCGACCAGGCTGGTCTGAGACGAGTGCGGCGAAGAATGCGCAGGTGTATTGCATCTCTGACGAGCTGTTGAACACGCCCGCGCCAACGCTGATTGCGGGATTGCGCGCCCTGGCGGCTGCGATTCATCCAAAGATCTTCGACCCAGAGATCTTCGACCGAGGGTCAGGATTGCGTTCGATTACACCTTCGATTACTCAGGGGTCGGTTACGCGCGTACCCGGTGAAAATGTCGGCGCTTAGTTTACGATTAGGAGCATGGCCACGACCTCGAATCCGAAAATCGACGATGCGCGTGACGAAGTGGATCGGCTAAACCTCCATACGCGCACCGCCGATCAGTTGATGGAAGGCATTACACTGCTGCTCAATAAATACATGCTGAAATACAACTGGGTGGGCTTCTATATGCTGGAACCGGGCGCCGATCCGCCGATGTTGGTGCTGGGGCGCTATCAGGGAGCGATGACTCCGCACACTCGCATTGCGCTGCATCAGGGAATCTGCGGGGCTGCGGCGTCCTCAGGCAAAACGGTGGTAGTCGACGATGTGAAGAAGGATCCGCGCTATCTGGCGTGCTCGCTCGAAACCAAATCGGAGATCGTGGTGCCCATCTTTGTGCGCGGCAAGGTTGCGGGTGAACTGGACATCGACAGTCATTTCCTTGCCGCATTCGCGCAGGAAGACCGCGATCTGATTGAATACTGCGCGCTGCTGGTGGGCAGGCGCCTGGAAAAAGAGCAATCCATCGTCCCGGAAACTCACAGCCGGTAAACTCAGGCGCCAACCTCATGAAGCGAGTCGTAGCCGCGTTAATTCTCAAAGACGACCAGATCCTCGCGTGCCAGAGGACCCGGCACCAACCTATGCCGCTGAAATGGGAATTTCCCGGAGGAAAAATCGAAGAAGGCGAACAGCCGCGCAATGCCCTGCGCCGGGAATTGGAAGAAGAACTGGGGATCGTCGCCGAGATCGGGGTTGAGGTCGCCCGCATCGTCCATGAATACGCGCGCGGCGGGTCCGTGGAATTGCGATTCTTCGAAGTGCGCAAGTATCAGGGTGAGCTCGACAACCGAATTTTTCGCGAGGTGCGCTGGGTACCGCGGCAGGAACTCCAAGAACTGGATTTTCTTGATGCCGATCGGGGATTGGTGACGGATTTAGCGGCGGGAAAAATTGTGTGAGAACCCAGATTTGACTCCAACTCATCTCATCTTTCAGCGAGGCATGCCCCTTTGCGTGCGCCGGCTCATGTTCGTCGGGCGCCCTGGGGTTTAGAATGACTTGTTGTAGCGCCAAGTTATTCCGCCATCGAAATGATAGGAGGTTTTATGAAACTCACCTCCGGCAAACTGGCCGGCATGAATGCGGTATCGAATGAGCGCGGCGTAATCGCTGCCGCCGCCATGGATCAACGCGGTTCACTGCAGAAATCTCTCGCCAAGGAAAAGGGATCGGCCGTTTCCGACGAAATGATGGAAGAGTTCAAAATATTGGTCAGCGAAGTGTTGACACCACATGCCAGCGCCATCCTGCTCGATCCGGAGTGGGGATTGCCGGCCTCGAAGCGCCGCGCCAAAAATGCCGGCCTGCTGCTGGCGTATGAAAAGACAGGTTACGACAAAACCGGTCCTGGACGCCTACCCGATCTGCTCGACCACTGGTCGGCGCGCCGTCTGAAAGAAGCGGGAGCGAACTGCGTTAAGATTCTGCTCTACTACACGCCCTACGATCCCAAGGAGGTGAACGACAGAAAGCACGCCTGGGTGGAGCGCATCGGCGACGAGTGCCGCGCCAATGACATTCCCTTTTTTCTTGAGTTTGTCGGTTACGAAGAGGGAGCGGACGAAAAAGGATTCGACTACGCGCGGAAGAAGCCGGAGATCGTCACCGAGAGTATGCGCGAATTCAGCAAACCGCGCTACGGCGTCGATGTTCTCAAGGTGGAAGTGCCGGTCAACATGAAGTTTGTCGAGGGAACGAGATGCTTCGCGGGGCAGAGGGCTTACACAAAGAAGGAAGCGATCGACCTGTTTCACAAAGCGGCGGCGGCGGCGACCAAGCCGTTTATTTATCTTTCCGCTGGGGTTAGCAACGCCGAGTTCAGTGAATCGCTTGAACTTGCCGGAGAATCGGGCGTGAAGTTCAACGGCGTGCTCTGCGGACGCGCGACGTGGAAAGATGGAATTCCGATCTACGCCAAGCAGGGCGCAAACGCGTTCCGCAAATGGCTGGAGACCGAGGGCGTAAAGAATATCAACAATGTGAACGACAAGCTGAGGGCCGCAACTTCATGGCACTCGATTTATGAAGTGGAGCCAGCACTGGCGCGCGTTTAAGTACAATTCTTGATAAAGACAAGCGGGTCTGCGGACCCGCTTTTTTGTTGTTGAAGTGCTAAGTTAATAGTTAATGCCAGAATCCGACAGCAAAACCGCACTCATCACTGGCGCCTCATTTGGCATTGGATTGGAATTTGCCCGCATCTTCGCGCGCGAAGGATTCAACCTGGTTCTGGTCGCTCGCAGCGCGGATAAACTGCGGCAGCTCGCTTCCGATCTGGAGAAAGTGCACGGCACGCGTTCGCTCATTCTTGCCGTCGACCTGACCGAGCCGGGAGCGCCTGCGTATGTGGTCGATCAAACGACCCGCGCGGATCTTCAGCTCGATGCGCTGGTCAACAATGCCGGATTCGGACAATACGGTTTGTTGTTCGCCGAGAACGATCTGGAAGAATGCCTGCGCCAGATCCAGCTGAACGTTACTACGCTCACTCATCTGACGCGCCTGTATTTGCCAGCCATGCTCGAACGGGCGAAGCTGGAGCACAAAACTGGCCGCATTCTGAATGTGGCGTCCACGGCGGCATTTCAGCCGGGACCGCTGATGACCGTGTATTTTGCCACCAAGGCTTATGTGCTGCACTTCTCCGAGGCGCTGGCGAATGAACTCGAAGGCACTGGCGTCACGGTAACCTGCCTCTGCCCCGGCGCGACAACTACGGAATTCCACAAGCGCGCGAATGCCACCAGCATGAACCTGCTGCGATTCGGCGCGATGGATGCGAGCGCCGTCGCCGAAGACGGTTATTGCGCGTTGATGGCGGGAAAACCGGTGGTGATTTCGGGATTCAAGAATTGGTTGCTGGCGCAGTCTGTGCGATTTTCGCCGCGTCGGCTGGTGACGGCGATTGCCAGAAAAGCGCAGGAAGGGCGCGGCGAATGAGAAAACAGCCCCACTTCCGTCGCAGCGTTATGGTGCGAGTGGCGAACTGCTTCTCTCACGAACACTTGTTACCGGTGACTCGCGCCCGTCTAGCGCGGCCTGCACGCGGCTGTGTTTCCGGCTGTAGGTGAAATAGATGACCAGCCCGATGATCAGCCATCCGATCAATCGCGCCCAGTTGATCCAGCCGAGTTTGTACATCATGTAGCCGTTGAAAAGGATTCCCATGATGGGCACAAACGGCACCCAGGGCGTGCGAAACGGCCGCTCCTGGCCGGGATTGGTGCTGCGCAAGGTCATGACCGCGATGCAAACGATCACAAACGCCAGCAGCGTCCCAATGTTCACCATCTTTCCGATGTCGTCGATCGGCGTCACGCTCCCGACAATCGCCGCGAGCATTCCCACTAGCATGGTGTTCTTCCACGGCGTCCGAAAACGCGGGTGAATGTCTGCGAAGAATTTCCTCGGCAACAGCCCGTCGTTCGCCATCGAATACAAAACTCGAGTCTGCCCCAGTAGCATAACGAGCATCACACTGGTCAGGCCGGCCAAAGCGCCAAGTGTAATGATGTGCGATGCGCCGCTCAGCCCCCGGTCGAGAAACGCACGCGCGACCGGCGCTTCGATGTTGATATCCCTCCATGGGACCATGCCGGTCAGAACCGCAGCCACTGCAATATACAAAGCGGTGCAAGCCAACAGCGAAGCGATGATGCCGATGGGGAGGTCGCGCTGCGGATTCTTTGCCTCCTGCGCGGTCGTGGAAACGGCATCGAATCCGATATAGGCGAAGAAAATATAAGCCGCCCCGGCGCCGATTCCGGAGAAACCGAAGGGGGCGAAGGTTGACCAATCCGAGCCCCAGTTGGCAGCGCGCACGTAGTGGGCGCCCAGACCGATGACAAACAAAACAACCGAAACCTTAATCACAACGATGGTCGTGTTGAAGCGAGCGCTTTCTTTGATCCCTATGACCAAAACCGTGGTGATGACGAGGGCGACGATAAAGGCGGGTAGATTGAATCCGATTTCATATCCGAACAAGTGCGGAGCGCCGAGCAGATCATGGGCGCGCTGCAACAGCTCCGGGGACTGGGCGGCCAGGATCGCGACCTTCCTCTCGAGAAAAGGCTGCGTGCCGGCCACCAGCGTGGGAGCGGAGGCCTGCGCCATCTGCCGCGCCACCACATCCTGAGCGGTGCGGAAGCCCGTCCAGTGGTCGTAGGCGAGCCAAAGCGGCATTTTGAGATTGAAGATGTTCAGCAGTTCGATGAAGTGATTGGACCAACCGGACGACACCGTGCTCGCACCCATCGCGTATTCGAGCGTCAGGTCCCAGCCGATGATCCAGGCAAAAATTTCGCCCAGCGTTGCGTAGGCATAAGTATAAGCGCTCCCCGCCAACGGAATCATGGCGGCGAACTCGGCGTAGCAGAGAGCCGCGAAAGCGCAGCCCAACCCGGAGATCACGAATGACAGCATCAGACCCGGTCCGGCATAATGCGCGCCCAAGCCGGAGAAGACAAAGATTCCGGCACCGATGACCGCGCCGACGCCCAGCGCCGTCAATTGAAATACGCCCAGTGTCCGTTTCAAGCTATGCGAGCCAGTCTCCTCGGCTTCACGGAATAGCACCGCTAGAGGCTTCTTCGCAAAGAGGTCAGTCATGAATTGCGTCTCCCCTGCAAGTTAACTCGAATCAGTTAACGTAATCGGTTAACCCAATCAGCTAAAACTAAGCTGTCTCGGCGCGCGGCCGCCAGATGTAATACACCGGAATGCCCAGCAGGACGATGAACAGTCCCGGCCAGGTGTATTGCGGCTTGTAGCGTAACAGTACTATATCGATAAACAAAGCCATCACGATATAAATGGCGGGCAAAATCGGGTATCCGAAGGCCTTGTACGGGCGTTCAGCATCGGCGTGGGTGCGGCGCAAAACGAACAGCCCGATGATCGTGAACACGTAAAACACGAGTACCGCAAAAATAATGTAATCCAAAAGCTGGCCGTAACTGCCGGAGATGCAGAGCACG
Source organism: Terriglobales bacterium (assembly GCA_030038475.1). Taxonomy (GTDB): domain Bacteria; phylum Acidobacteriota; class Terriglobia; order Terriglobales; family Acidobacteriaceae; genus Acidiflorens. Next base: position 20,096 of record JASHOU010000091.1, read on the forward strand.
CACGTCCACACCATCTGCACCATCAGCGAAATGGCGGGGGTTTTGTAGCCTTGATGCAGCCGGGCTACGCCGCGAAAAAACAGGCCGTCTTTCGCCATCGCGTAGTAGACGCGGGCTCCGGAGAGAATCAGGCCATTGGCACACCCGAAGGTGGAAATCATAATGGCGACGGCCATTAGCGCTCCGCCCGCCGATCCGAACATCTGCGTCATGACGGCGGTGGCAACGCGGTCTTCTTTGGCGAACTGGATGCCGCGCTCCAATAACGTCGTTCCGTCGGGATTGCCGACCAGTGGCAGCGCGCAGAGATAAATAAAGTTGCACGCGACGTAGAGCGCAATGACCACGCCAGTGCCAAGCGCCAGGGACAAGGGAAGATTGCGGCTGGGATTTTTCATTTCGCCGGCGGTAAAGGTTACGTTGTTCCAGGCGTCGGAGGAGAACAACGACCCAACCTGCGCCATCGCCAGCACAGTTAGAGTCGAAACCAGCACGGTCTGTCCGGCCATGCCGCCGACGTTGTGCAAGGCTCCCAAGCCAGAGTTATTCCAGAAATTTGCGCCGAAATTCGCCGCGATCGCCTGCGCGTTGCGCCCAAGAAAGATTCCTAATACGACCAGGCCGAGCAGCGCCGCAACTTTCGCGGTAGTGAAGATATTCTGGATGAACGCGCCCGTCTTGACTCCGAAAATATTGATGACCGAAAGCGCGACCACTACCAGAATGGCGGCAAGATTCTGAGTGTTGAGGCCGACATCCATGCCGCCGAGATTCATCGGACCGATAGGAATGTTCGGCACTTTCCACAAGTGGAATATCCAGTTGCTTGACGAAATCGCCGGCCAGAAGACTCCGAGAAATTTACCGAAAGCCACGCCCACAGCGGCGATGGTGCCAGTCTGAATGACCAGAAACAAAGTCCAGCCGTAGAGAAATCCCCAGAGCGGGCCGAGCGATTCGCGCAGATACACGTACTGCCCGCCGGCGCGCGGCATCATCGCCGCCAGTTCGCCATAGGTGAGCGCGCCGACAATGGTCAAAAAGCCGGTAACGAGCCAGGCGCCAATCAGCAACGCAGGCGAGCCGACCTCGCGCGAAATTTCGGCGGAGACAATAAAGATGCCCGAGCCGATCATCGAGCCCATCACCAACATGGTTCCGCTCGTCAGGCCAAGAGCCTTGACCAGTTCGCGGTCCTGATGGCTATGGCGCTCCCAGTCGCTGACCGGGGAATTCTGCGCGGGTTGCTGAACGTCTGTGCTCACGAACCTCCCGGATGTCTGTCAGAACTCTGCTAACCGCCCACAATCAAGTGCGCGAGAGGCGGCGAACCGTATCTCTACGGGAAAATCGAATGTAGGGCAACTTTACCGCAGAATCCGCAAAAATTCTTCTGCTGATTTGCGGGGATTGGTTACCAAGTCGGATATGACCGCCACGGCGTCGGCTCCGGCATCGATGACGGAACGGGCGTTGGCGCGCGTGATGCCTCCGATGGCAACCAGCGGCTTGCGTGTGAGTTCCCTTGCCCGGCGCACGCCTTCGAGGCCGACGACGGGATCGGGATTGGCCTTGCTGCCGGTGGCAAAGATGGGACCGATAGCCAGGTACTCGGCGGAAGTTTGATCGGCTGCGGCGAGTTGCTCGGGATTGTGTGTAGAGACTCCGAGCCAGCGCAGATTGTTTCGGACGTCCTCGCTCTGAAACTCGTTTCCGATAATCCTGCGAGCGGATTCGGGCGAGAGATCGTCCTGGCCGATGTGCAGGCCGTCGAAACCGGCGGCGAGGCAAAGATCGGCGCGGTCGTTCATGATGAGTGTCGGCATGATGAGCTTGATGTTCGATCGAGAGGCCGCCGCCAGACGCGCTTTGAGTTCGCGTGCATGATCGAGCATCTGCCGGGCGTTGCCAGATTTGTTGCGATATTGGAGCAGCGTGCAGCCGGCTGCGACCAGCTCTTCGGCCGCCGCAAATATGGCATTGGCGTCAGCGAAACAATCGGGGTCGAGAATGGGGTATAGGCGAGGAAGATGCATTATCCGTTCGGAGTGTGTGCTATTCCCAGATTACTGCGGGGTGCACTATTGAAGCTGATATGTACCCCACGAAAAGGTGAGCTTAGGATCGCAATTCTTACCTCTAACTTCAAAAACTGTGTTCCCAGATGATTTTCCGAGGACATAGGGTAGCGTTGCCGCAAAAAAAGAGCCGTCCGCCTCGGCCTTTGAACTGCCATGATACTTTTCACCATAGCTCTCCGAGTTGGTTGCTAATTCTTCATTTGGCTCGAACCCGCTGCCTTGGACGAAAGTCAATTCTCCTTTAGGCATGCCGATAACGGACTCCAACCTGCACCCTTTATCGACTGTGGTATTCGAAAAAGGAACCACGGCCACAGCGCCCTTGAACTGGCCATCATCGGAAACCAAAATCAAACGCTTCGGCTCCGCCGTCGCCGCGAACATAATGAGGTCGACGGGGTCGCTCGAAGCGTTGCCATTGCGAGTGTCTTTGGGACCTACGCATATAGCCCTTCCATCAGGGTCGAGCGTTACACCGTCCATGACTTTGAAGGTTTGGCCATCGATCTGAACTTGGAAGAGAGTGTAGGTTAGATTCTTGGGCAATCCCGTGGTAAAGAGCTCGTACTTCACCAGCGTGCGATCCGTCGTCCGCGAGCGGCTTATTTCTTTTAACGATAGCTGCACACCAGGACTATTCGTGCTGCTCTTTCCGAAATTTCTCTGCAGATTGGAGAGCTTCACGACTGACGCTTGTTGTTCGGGGGTTAGGTCCTGGCTCGTAGGCAAGGATTTGTGAACCGTTACCGATTGTGCGACGGCCATGATCGACAAGCATAAGATAGGTAAGCTGCGAGCGAAGGACATCATGGAACTCCCGGAGACTAGAACCTACACCAAGCAGATTTTGGCAGAATCTCCTCAAATCTGAAAGCCTATTTCCCTTTCGCCAAAAATCTCTCAATAAATCCCGTATCAAATTCCCCGGCGCGGAACTCCGGATCCGCCAGGATTCTCCGGTGCAGCGGGATCGTCGTGTAGATTCCTTCCACGATAAACATGCCCAGAGCGCGGCTCATGCGCGAGATGGCTTCCGCGCGATCTTTGCCGCGCACCACCAGCTTCGCAATCAGCGAATCGTAATGCGGAGGAATCATGCCTTCGGTATAAGCGGCGGTGTCGATGCGCACGCCCGTGCCTCCCGGAGGATTGAACGTCGTGATCTTCCCTGCCGAGGGCGTGAACTTCTCCGGGTGCTCGGCGTTGATGCGGCACTCGATGGCGTGTCCGCGAGGCTCGATTGGGCCATGTAATACGTCAGAAAGCTTCTCGCCTGCGGCGATCATGATTTGACTTTTGACTAAGTCCACATCGGTGACCATTTCGGTGACGGGATGCTCGACCTGGATGCGCGTGTTCATCTCGATGAAGTAAAGCCGCCGCTCCCGATCCATGAGAAATTCGACGGTACCGGCGTTGTGATAGCCAACCTTGCTGAGCGTCTTACTAAGAATGTCTCCAATTTCCTTGCGCAACTCGGGCGTCATGCGCACTGACGGCGACTCTTCGAGCAGCTTCTGATGGCGGCGCTGAATGGAACACTCGCGCTCTCCCAGGCTGATGACGTTGCCGTGCTCATCGCCGAGCACCTGAAACTCGATATGGCGCGGATGCTCGACGTAACGCTCGAGATAGAGGTCGCCGTTGCCAAAGGCAGAAGCGGCTTCGGATTGCGCCTGCTGATAAAGGCCGGGTAATTCCTCTTGGTTGTGCACGATGCGCATGCCGCGCCCGCCGCCACCGGCAGTGGCTTTGACGATGACCGGGAATCCGATTTGCCGCGCCCACGCGCGCGCCTCCTCGGCAGAAGCGACCACGCCGTCGGAGCCGGGAACGATGGGCACGCCATACTGTTTCATGGCGGCTCGGGCTTTTTCTTTTTCGCCCATCAGCCGAATGACATCGGGCGTGGGTCCGATGAACTTGATGTGGCAGGCTTCGCAAACCTCGGCGAAGTTGGCGTTTTCAGACAGCAGGCCATAGCCGGGATGGATGGCATCGACGTTCGCGATTTCAGCCGCGCTGATCACGGTGGGAACGTTGAGGTAGCTCTGCGCCAGTTGCGGCGGCCCAATGCAGACAGCTTCGTCAGCAAAGCGCACGTGCAGCGAATTGCGGTCGGCCTCGCTGTAGATTGCGACCGAGCGGATACCGAGCTCCTTGCACGCACAGATGACGCGCAGCGCAATCTCGCCGCGATTTGCTACCAGAATCTTCTTGAACATTGGGATTTTCTTTGAATGCCGGAGAATCGGGTCATTGGATCATTGGACGATCGGGTCATCTAAATCCGCCGCTCCGCATTCGATCACCCGATGGCCCGCTCACCCGCTGACCCGATCCACTCATCTTGAGGGCCGCACGGCAAACAATTCCTGGCCGTACTCGATGGGCTGGCCATTGGCTACGAGTTTCTTGACCAACTCTCCGGCCACGTCGCATTCGATTTCGTTCATCAGCTTCATCGCTTCCACGATGCACAAAACCTGGCCCACCTCCAGTGCGTCGCCGACTTTTACGAATGGCGGAGACCCGGGCGAAGGCGACTCGTAAAATGTGCCGACGATGGGCGACTTCACAATGTGCAACCCCTCGTCCGACTCAGTTGCGACGGCATTCGCGGCGAGATCGACGCGGCCTGAAGTCGCAACATGCGTAGGACTCACTGGCAGGGGAATCGATACCGGCGCGGGATGAACGGCGATGTAACGCGAGTCCGGCGGCGCGGGCGCAGGTTCCGCGGCGCGCTTGATCTTTACCTTGACATCGCCGCGCTCCAACTCAAATTCGGCAATGTCTTTTTCGATTAAGAACTCGATGAGTTCCTTCAGCTCTTTTTGATTCATGTATGAGGGCGGGCACCGTTTCGTTTCGCGCGTGGCTGCGGGACCTTGCTCCCGCCAAGACGGCACCCTTCGGCTCCTGCTCAGGGCAAGTTCCGTTACCACACGATGGCTACCACACCATGGCCGCTAAATAATAACCATTTCTTTGTTCCCGGGAGTCAGCACCTCGCATCCCGCGGGTGTAACCACCACCACGTCTTCGATGCGCACGCCCCATTTCCCAGGAACATAAACGCCGGGCTCGATCGTAACCACCATTCCCGGCTCCAGCGTCTGGTTCTGCCCGGCTGCCAGCTTGGGCGCTTCGTGAATCTCCAATCCTAACCCATGCCCGGTCGAATGCGTGAAGTAGCGGGCCAGTTTGTGACGGCGAAGCACGCGCCGTGCAGCGCCATCCACTTCAGCGGCAGTCGCACCCGGACGAACCGTAGCTACGGCAGCCTGCTGCGCTTCGAGCACGGCATCATAGAGTTGCCGGGCCTCAGCCGAAGGATGCCCCACGTGCACAGTGCGGGTGCAATCGGAGCAATAACCGGCGAGTATAACACCAAAATCGCAGACGACGAATCCGCGCCGGGGAATGCGCGCGCCAGAAGCCCGACCATGGACGATCGCCGAGCGCGCCCCAGAGGCAAGGATGGTCGGGAATGACATTCCCTCGGCTCCGGCGCGTCGCGCCTCGTACTCCATGGCGGCGGCGACTTCCACTTCGCTCACATCGGGGCAAATCTTTTTGCGCGCAACCTGAAAAAGACTGGCGCCGAGCTCGACCGCTTGCCGGATGCGCAGGATCTCGTCTGCGTCTTTGACCATGCGGGCATGTTCGACAAGTGGTGGCGCAGAATGAAGGCGCGCCTTCCCTTTCAGCACTGCGGCCACGCGGTCGCGCATGGCAACGCTCATCGACTCCGCTTCAACGCCGATTGCTTCCCGCTTGGATTCGCGGGATGAATGCTTTCGGCGCGCCGCCAGCCACTCGGCAGCCGCCAGCAGCGGAGATTTGCGGGCGACGACAATCTTCGCACCGACGAGTTCCTGTTTTGCCTGGGTGCGGTAGCGCCCGTCGGTAAAAAGCATCGATTCGCGGTCGGAGATAGCCATAGCGGCTGCGCTGCCGGTAAATCCGCAGAGATAGCGGATATTGGGAAGATACGTCAGCAGCAGCCAATCGAGATGGCTCTCGTCGAGTGCAGATCGCAGGCGACGCAGGCGCGCGGCATAGTCCATGCTGGGAGTGTAGCAAGAGACAGTTGCCAGTTGCCGGTTGCCAGTTTGCAGTAATCAGTGGCAGACTGCGGGTCACTGGCAACTGGAAGCTAGCGACTGGTAACTCCCCCTCAAAGCAAAGCCGCCGGCTTCTCGGCAGGTTCTCCGAGAATGCGGCGGCTGTGGCTCTGTTCGCTCCGCGGCTAGGTTTGAATGATGCGCGGAGTAAGGAAGAAAATCAGCTCCTGAGTTTGGGTGTTGACCGTGCGGTGCTTGAAAAGGTAGCCAAGATACGGGATATCGCCGAGCAAGGGGACTTGCGAGATATTGAGCGTGTCCTGGGTCTGGATAACGCCGCCGATCACGACCGTGCCGCCGTCGGTGACCAACACCTGAGTGGTGGCCTGCTGCGTGATCAGTTCCGGGTTACCGAGGCTATCGGTCTGGCCGAAGTTCGGCAAGGTGTTCTCGACATCCACGTTGAGGAAGATGGTTCCTTCCGAGGTGATCTGAGGAGTGACTGTCAGGCGCAGGACAGCGTCAACATAGGTCGCGCTGGCCGGCGAGCCCAATGATGCGGCGGTCATGATCGGTATCTTCACGCCCTGCTTCACCACCGCCTGAATATTGTTCTGAGTGACGATGCGCGGACGGGAAAGAACTTTCAGCAAGCCGCGCGACTCCGATGCCGAAAGGATCATGTCGAGCCGCATGTTGTTGGTGGCATTGATCAGCTGGATGCCGCTAGTGGGCCCGACTGCGCCGAGGTTGGAGAACAACGGAATCGAGCTTCCCGATGATCCGCTCGTGGTGGTGTAGTACAACGGGTTCGTAACATTAGTAATGGTGGACGATGTCCCCACGTTAGGCGCGCCGCCGAGCGAGGTCGTGCCATTGCCCCAGGCAAAGCCAAGTTGCACGCCGATGTCGCGAGCGAAGCTGCGCGTAGCAGCCACTACGCGGGCCTCAATTTCGACCTCCTGCGTCTTGCGGTCCATCTGCTGGATCAGGCGGTCGATCTGCGGCAGCACCGAGGGTATGTCGGAGACGATAATCGCATTGGTGCGCTCGTCGGCAACAATGTCACCACGCTGGGTGATGAATTTCTTGAGCGGCAGCAACAGGTCCTTGGCATGGGCGTAGCTGAGGAAGCGAGTGATGGTGACTTTTTCGACCGAGAGCGCCTCGGCGTCGATCTGGGCGCGGCGGTTTTCGGCTTCTTTGCGCAAGGTTTCGACGGTCGCGATGCGCAGCACATTGCCATCCAGCTGGCGCGAGAGGTCGTTGTTCTTGAGCACGATATCGAGCGCCTGATCCCAGGGCACGTCATCGAGCACAATGGTTAGGGTGCCGTGGATTTGCGGATCGAGGACAACGTTCAAACCGCTGATCTCGTGAATCAGCCGGAAGAAATCTTTGAGATCCACATCTTTGAGGTTGACCGAGATCGGCTCGCCCGTGTACTTGGCGCCATTCGTCGCCTGCTTCTGCTGAGCTAACTGAGCCTTCTGCTCGGCGGCCAGATTGACCGCTGGCTGAATGGGTTGCACGGCGGGAGCGGCTTGGCTTGCACCCTGCGCCATGCTCGCGTTGCTATTGATGGCGACCAGTTCTGCCGCAGTCTTGTCGGCGAAGCGGCTGGCTGCTTCCTGAGCTTTGGCGGCCGGTTCATCGGCTTTGTCTTCCGTTTTGTCCGCCGTTTTGTCTGTGGCCTTGTCCTGTTTGACAGAGAATTTGGGCTCGACGAAGGCCAAATCGGTCGCTTCCGCTGAGTTTTCTGTCGTGTTTGGAGCCGATGCTACTGGATTTGCCGGCACAGGATTTACCGCTGCCGACGCTACCGGAGCAGAAGGTGGCGCCAGTTTCGGCGCTGCTGCCGTGGTCTTGATGGCAGCAGCCGGTGTGCGCCGAGCCAGTGTGGCCTGGTGGATCTGAAGAACAAAGCTGCCGTCCGGATTCGAAACCAGTTCATGCCGGCCGGCGGCGAGATCGTTGCCGCTCAGGTTCTGCTCGGCAAGATCGACCACCACGCGGGTGGTGGGCGGGACTTCGCCGTTCATCCCGATGCGCAGGTCTTTCACGCCGTCGGTGCCGACGCTGATGTGGCTCTGTGCCGTGGCCATCACGGTGTTGGGAAGATCGACGACAATGCGCGCGGGAGATGCGAGCGTCGACACTTTGGGCGCGAGTACGCCGGTCGCCTTGAACTCGACCCGCAATCCGTCCGGGCTATGCGCGATCCCGAGCTTTTCGAGTGCCGCAGTCGCGCCCGCTCCTTTGCCCGTCGTGTCAGCCGCGGCGGCCATTACCGCCAACGCCAGCAGCGAAACTATCAGACCCAGCAGTTGCTTTCGCATTTCGCTATCTCCCCATGCGAGGCGTTTTCGCCTCCATGTGTGTCGTAAAAGGTCTTCCCTAAAACCTGTCCACCCAAAACCTGTTGCCCAACGCGTCTCCGTGTTAAACCGCCGGAGTCGTAATCTTTTTCACCACTTCGCGCGTAAAACTCTTGCCCAGCCGGTCCTGCAGCGTCTCCTGGAAAACGATGGAGTCGCCGGTGATTTTCATCACATATCCGTTGAACACGGGATCGTTTTCCCGCAGAAAATAAGCTTTGTTCAGACCGTTGCTGACGACGGCGATAAAACCGTTATCCGAATGCACCACGCCTTTGAGGTTGATCTCGCCGATGTCGAGACACTTCTTGCCACTGCTGCAACCCGACCCGCCAACATGGCTCACCACCGGGCTGATAAAAGGATCGCGGCGGCCATTGGCGGCGTACTTGGCGTCCGGAACAACTTCCTGCCCGCTAATGTCGCTTTCGCCTTCTTTGCCTTCCGCAGCGCCGCTGGCGGCAACGGCGGCTGGATGCTCTGCCGGCTTGCTCGCCGGAGCCAGCACCACTGGCGTCACTAACTCGTGATGCCTGGGGCCGTGTGCCGGAGCGTGTTTCTTCCAGACCTGGCGCTGCGCATGCCCTCCTGCCGGCGGCGCAGGCCGCTCCGCTGTGACCACGGAGGGCGCAGATTGATGAATGCCGAGCGCCTGATTTGAGGCAGCCGCCTCGTGGTTGCTCACCGCGTTCATGGTGTTGCGCGTGTTCTGGATGATGCTGGGATTCTGGGCCCAGGCCAAGCCCGCGGCCAGCACGCCAACCAGAATTGTCACCGTCAGCTTCATCGCATCTCTCCTATTTCTTCGCCGGCGGGCCGGGCTTCCCTGCCGGCGTCCCCGGATCCAGATCGTGGCTGAAATACGTGGTGGTCAGGCATGTCGCCACCACGGTCTCACTGGGCGCGTACTGATAGGTATGCTTGGCTTTCGCCCCTCCGGGGTTGCTGGTGGACGACACCAACAGGCCGGAGACGTTCACAATACGTTCCAGCTTGCCCAGCCGGTCGAAGAATCCGAGCATCGAGTAATAGGGCCCGTCCAGCTCCATCTCGAACGGCACTTCGGTGTAGAACTCCTTTGTGCCGTAGGGATGAGAGGTGTAGCGGCGGATTTCGACTCCCGCCTTGCGCGCCTCTCCATCGACCATGCGCATGAAGTTGTCCACTTCTTTTTCGTCAGGCACGATGCGCCGCTCGATTTCCAGCTGCTGCTTCAGACTGGCGAGCTCGCGTTCGACATTGGCCAGTCTCGGCCGGAAGGCTTCGAGCTCCGCATTCTCTTTGAGTTTGGCCTGCAGCTTCACCCGCGCCGCGTCGTTTTCGTCGCGCTGCGTCTTGAAGAGCGTAAAGTAAAGGCCGCCCGTGGCTAACACCGCCACCACAATCAGCACTGCCAGCATTTTCACTCCGGTTAGTTCGCCAAAACTCATAGTCGGTCCGCCTTTACGACTTCGCCTTCACCGCCGCCTTCTCGCAGGTCAAAGTGAACTGGAACGCCTGCATGTCCTTGACTCTGTCGTCCTGATAGGTTTCCTTGATCTCGATGTTGCGGAAAAAGCCCGTCTTCTGCAGGTTGCTGATCAGGTTGGCTACGGCATCGCTCGAGAGCGCGGTACCTTCGATGGCGACGTTCGCTCCCAGGTCCTGCATATTGTTCAGCCACACCGCCTCGGTGCTGTTGACCGTATCGCCGATCATGGAAAGCAGGTTGACGGGCCCGGACTGGTTTTTGCGCAGCTCGTCAATCACATCCACGCGCCGCTTGTAATTCTCCGCTTGCCGCTGGCGCTCCATAAAGCGCACCTTGATATCGGCCAGTTCATGGTTCTTCTGTTCCGCTAGCCGCGCCTGCACTTCAATCGCTTTTTTCTCCCGGTCAAGCTGATACCAGTAGCCGAAATTGAGCGCTCCCGCGATGAGGAACACGGCCGCTCCCTGCACCACTGGACCGCCCAGATTGCCGAGCTCGAAGCTCGGCATCTTGATCGCGGGACCTTTCTTGCCTTTCGGTTTCGGAGAACCCAGCAGGTTGATTCGGATCATAGTTTTTCGAAGCTCCTCAGGGCCAAACCCACGGCGACGGCCAACTGTCCGGCGTTCTGTTCGACCAGTGCCGCTCCGGAGCCTTCGACCGGAGCCTGCACCTTCTGGAATGGATTGAACAACTCGACCGGCATAGAGAACTCCTGGCGCAGCGCTTCCACTAAGCCGGGAACCTTGGCCGAGCCGCCCGCCAGGTAAATTTTTTCGATGTGTTCACCCGCCGCGCTGGCGCGGAAGAAGTCGAAGGTCTTCTGAATCTCGAGCACGATAATTTCCGTCACCTGCTGCAGGATGGGTGTTTTTGCGTCGTCCTGCACCGTGCCCACCTTGTGTCCCAACTTGAGCGACTCAGCATCGTCGAAGCTGAGATCCAATTCCTTCTGCAACGAATCGGTGTACTGATGGCCTCCCACCGAAACGTCGCGCGGGAACAGCGGCGTCGTTCCTTTGACAATGTTGATGTTCATCACGCTTGCGCCCAGGTTGAGCAACGCCACCACCTGAGTCGGCGCCGGTTCGTAGTTGTACTCGTAACAGTTCTGCAGCGCCAGCGCATCAATATCCACAATAGCCGGGGTTTTGCCCGCCATCGAGAGTACGTTGGTGTAGTTCAGAATCTTGTCTTTCTTCACGGCTACCAGCAGCACATCCATGGTTGGGCTGGTTGCGTCGTCGCTAAGGATCTGGTAATCGAGGTTCACGTCGGCGAGGTCGAAGGGGATGTGCTGCGCCGCTTCTTTCTGTATGGTCTCGGCCAGCTCCTGATCGCTCATCGCGGGCAGGGAAATCTTTTTCACGATCACCGAGTGTCCGCTCACCGCTGTAGCCACGGCTTTCGATTTGATCTCGGTTTCGGTGAACAGCTTGGCGATGGAGCTGGAAACCTGGCCCGAGTCCACGATCATCGAATCCACCACCAGATCGGGCGCAATCGGCTCCAGGCCGAGGTGCGCCACTTCAATCCCGGCGCGCGTTTTCCTCAGTTCGACCGCCTTGATGCTCGAGGAACCCACATCCAGACCCACGATCGTCTTCGATCCCATTCCAAACATGTGTTGGCCTCTTCTAGCGCCGGCCACTCGCCGGCTAATTTCTACTGCTGTCCGCCAGCCGTTACCGCCGCGTGGGCCCTTTTTTTCCCCCGCGGTTCGGTTTCCATCGACTTCTCTTCCATCCACTGATCGATCTTCGATTTCTTGAAACGCCAGCGGTTTCCCAGCTTGAATGCCGGAATCTTTTGCTCGTTCACGTATTTGTAAAGCGTGTCCGGACTCACTCCCAGATACTGCGAAGCCTGGCGAATGTTCATCACTTCTCGCGAGTCGGCCATATCGTTCCCTACGCGTTCGAGTGTTTTCGTGTCCAGAGCATATCTCAAAGGGAAGAGCGGGCCTGCTCCCGTGAAATTCCCGGTTTTATTGGGTTTTGTGCAGTTTTTCTGGATTTGAGAAAAAAGAGAGTTGCAGTCTGCTTCTATAGGCTGTAGAGATAGCCAGAAATAACCACAACTGGTGGTATAGTTAGACTCAGACGGCCGGCAGTTACTCTGTTGCGAGTAACTAAGGTACTAGAGACGGTACGTTAGTACTTGAACAGCCGCGCAAACTGATGAAATTACTAAGTCGTTTTCGTCACCGATTCCACAGCTTGTTACCGCGTCAGGCAGGTCTGCGGCTTGGCTCTGCCCCAAGCTGATGACTCGCAGCGGGCTCAGCGCTGCTCACCGACAACCGTAATCTTGGTAGCCGCGCGGAATTTCTTATAGTCGCGGTAAGTCTGCTCCACATCGTCGTCGTAAGTCTTGAACAGCGCCAGTCGCGCATCAAAGTGCAGGCTAATATATTTCGGCAGCCAAACCTCGTCGTTCACTCGCGTTAGCTGGATCACAAGGTGCGTGCCCTTGTGAATTCTGGCGAGCACAAAGCCAATCGAGACGGTGTCGATGGCGGTAACATCGAGCTTCACCCATTGAGCGTCGGCCTTATCGATCCAGACGCGGCCCGTGAATTTGCTGAGCATCTTCGCGTCGCGTGCTTTGGCCTGGTAACCAGGGCGCGGCGCGCCTTCCAACACCCAGGCATCGCGCCCGTCAATCGCTTCCGATCCCACGAGGCGGAAATTGAATGCATCGGCGACCTCCAGCACAAACTTGCGATCATCCTCACGCTCTTTTTCTTCCCGCTTCAGCCGCTTGCGACGATCCTCTTCGGATTCGTTCTTGCGCTTATCGATGATTTTTTGAATTTTGTCGTCTTCTTTTTTCGATTCGCTGGCCGAAAGCGTTTTGTCGTCTTTGGCAGTCAGCCGCTCCGCTGGCTCGCCATAAATCTCCAGAATCTCCGACGTCCAGGTTTCGGTTTTTGTGACTTTGCCATTGTGGTCGAGTTTGTGCCGCTCTACGCGTTGGATGTAGGTATAGTCGCGCTGTCGTTTGTCGTTTTCCAAATCCTTTTCTTCCGCTTGCTGCAGAAGCGCGCGTATTTGCGCGGCGGGAACTACACCGCTGGAATCGGGTTGCAGCGTGATCGGAGGGGCAGAAACGCCTGGCGTGGCAGTAGAGTTCGAACTCGCAGGCGAGACGGCCTGCTCCGGCTGCTGGGCCAAACCCTGGGAGACGAGCAGAATTAAAGCGAGACTGTAACGAAGATGGGGACGCATGCAGTTAATACGCGAGGAACGAGTCCTGGGTTCACAAATTGTGCACCGGTTAGTGGGTATTTTGGCAGCAGGTATGCCTATTTTTCCGCCCGCTCCAAACACCCAGCGCGAAACGAGCGGCCATCCAGACGATGCAACCGTTTCGCCTGGGCTGGCGTGATCAGCGGATAATGCGAGATCGTCAGCAGATACTCGGCCACAAACCATACTGGCTTCTCAGTCGTCATCCAACCCAGGGGATCGAAGCGCCGCAGATCGACGGGACGGGAAAAAGCGCGCAGCGTCCGCTCGCCCAGCAGGTTGTGATAAACATCGAAATAGCTGAGCGCAAGTTCGCGAAGCGAACGATAGACCGGTTCGCGATAGCGGCATCCGGTGTAATTCGATTTGGCCAACGCCCCCCAGTGCCCGTCACTGCGATTACGGAAGACAGCGATCACGTGGTCGGTATCGCGTTCGGCCTCGAGATCGAGAATCAGCGGAGGGTATCCCATCACGCGGAGCGCCGCCGCGGCAAACAGCGCTCCCTCGTAACAATGCGAGGCATTCTCGCGCAGCACGCGCCGCGGAGACCAGGCCGTGTCGGCGAGGTGATAAGGCATCGCGTCCAGCAAACGCTGAACGCCATAAGGAGTTTTTAACCCACGCATCTTGCGAAGTTCGGCGGGCGTAAATCCGCCTGAATTGGCGTTGTTGTTCATCCCAGATTTCGCATAGCGACGCAGCCAGCCGCATCTTCCGCGGATATATCACCTGAAGTTAACAGGATCGAATGAGGGTTGGGAATAGAAGAGCGGTTGCATTCAGGTACAAACGAAGGTATACGGTAATCGCTAAGGCAAACCACTACTGAGAACCAACAGGTTCCAAACTCCGGCATCGTTCTATGCGGACTGCTTTACTTCGCGGGCGTGGAACTAGCCTCTTCTGGCTGTTGCTCTTCGGCCTTGTGCCACCCAGGTTTCGCGTCGTATTCCTTCATCTCTTTGCCGGTCGCTTCGGTCTTCTTGCCGAGATCCTTCTCATACACGACCCCATCTTCGCTGACGATGAAGGTCATCACGCCCGAGGATCGGTACATCGCCGGATAGGCAACGAAAGCGAAACCCAAGGTCATCTTGCCATCGACTACGTAGCTTTTTTTGCCTTGAGACGTGAGGATGTGGAAATAGTATCCGCGATAGGGAGTCGGCTCGCCTTCGTTGGGGGAATTGCCGCCAGCAACGGCTTTGGCTACCAGCGGTCCGATGGGGCTCTGCGATTCACCCGCGGCAGTTTCCCAGTAGAGCCCATTGTGCTGCCCTTGATCGCTATAGATTTTCTGCGCGTACTCGCCGCCGTGCTGCGCCGCGTATTCCTTTTGCGCCGCTACCAGTTCCTGGCAAATACGAATGGCCGATGCTTCATTGCGGCCCACGCGCCGGTATAAAACCTCCTTCTTTCCTGCTTCGGTGTCGAAATACCAGACATTACCCTTGTGAACCAGCGGTATGGGAGTCGGCCAATTATGCGCGCCGATATACAGCATCGTGGTTCCATCCGGCTCATTTACCAAACGGTGCATTTCCTGATATCTCCGCGCGAAATTGGCGCGGCTCTCATTGTCCTCGCTCTCGTCGCCCGACGAAACAACTTGCTTTCCCTCTGGTCCGAAGATTTCAAGCAGTGCTTTTTCGTCATTGTCTTGCGCTGCTTTGACCAGCGCGCTGCACGCGTCTTCCGCAGACGAGAATGTTTTCTGGCCCCGTTGCTGCGCCGACGCCGCAGGCAAGCAGATCGCCAAAACCATCGCGGCCACGGTCAACTTAACCAGATTGGCTCCATGAAATTTGTCAAACGTCAGCTTGCTTCGCCGCATACTCATCTCCATTCCAAAATTTTCAGGCTCCAAATTTTGACGGCCGGGAGAGCCGATTAAACCGCGATCAGCAACCGAGATCCAATAACAGTTCCACTGCCCTCGGTTGACGGTCTCGGTCAACAATGGTCTCAATCAACGACGCCCGCCGCCGCCGCGTGCGCCACCACCGAAGCCGCCGCGCGCCCCGCCGCCGAAGCTGGCCCGCCCGCGCTCCGAGTAGCTCCTCGCCTCACCACCGTGGTCATAACCACTGAAGGCACCCGAACGGACGCCGCTCTCACCGCGGGGCGCAGCGTATCCACGAGCCGCATCGCGATTTCCCTCGAACGGCCTCGCTCCAACTCCGGGATGGAAAACACCACCGCGCCCGGGTCCGCCGGCGCGGTAGAAATTGCTGCGGTTGTAGAACACCCTGCTCCGGGAGTAGTAT
>JASHOU010000006.1 GCA_030038475.1 Terriglobales bacterium
CTTATTGCCATCGACAAATCCGTGGTTCAGCGCGAGCGACTCCATCAGCGCCGCCGCTTCTTCCTCCACCGAATTGTAGTAACCCATCTGCGGACGAAAAACGGCGGCCTCCACCGCGCCCTTGTCCCGCACGCCCTGGAGGCCGCCGAATAACTCGATCAGCCGATACTGCATCCGGTAGACTTCTGCTACCGTCAGGTACTCCCGCATTTATTTCGCGAGCCGCTGCAGCAGCTCCCGGTTCCGCGCCACCGACTGCTCAAAAGCGTCCATCACTTCCGGTCGCACCAGGTGTTGCGACGGAACCACATTCCGCATGTAGAATCGCAACGCCTGCTCCAGCACATGGCGCTTCGTCTGTCCATTCTGCTCCGCCACTGCCACGAACTCGTCGTAGAGCTTGGCGTCAATCTCCGGAGTGAATTTCTTGGTGATAGCCGACATTGCCAACCCTCCCGCTGACTTCTATCCTACCTCTTCATCCTGATAAATCAATATTAATCATGATTTATCCTTCTGATTGATAATAAATGATTTATATGAAGACAGTCGCCCGATGCCCTCATCCGCTGCGAGAATTTCCGTCGACCGACCCCCCGTGTCCCTCTGTGCCCTCTGTGGTCTAAGGGTTTTGACTTTCACTGAGAACTGAGAACTGAGAACCGGGAACTGAACTGTTCACTTCCCGTACGAATTCTTCACCACCTCGCCGCCCTTCATCACAAACTTCACCCGCTCCAGCGTCGTAACATCCGCCAGCGGATCTCCGTCCACAGCCACAATGTCCGCCCACTTCCCCGGCTCAATCGTTCCAACTTTGTCCGACCATCCCAGCAAATCCGCATCGTTAATCGTCGCCGCCTGAATCGCCTGCAACGGCGTCAGCCCCAGCTTCACCATCACCGCAAATTCACGCGCGTTCAATCCATGCGGATACACCGCCGCATCGGTGCCAAATCCCACTTTCACCCCCGCCGCAAACGCCCGCCCAATATTCTTCCGCGCCGCCGGCATTACCTCTCGTGCCTTGGCAATCAGATCGGGAGGCGTGCCGATCTTCTCCGCATTCTCTAGAAACCAGTCGCCCAGATAAAGCGTCGGCACCAGGTACGTGCCGTTCTTCTTCATCTCCGCAATCGCCGCGTCGTCGATGTACGACCCGTGCTCAATCGAATCCACGCCCGCCTCGCTCGCCCACCGGATCGCCTGCGCTCCATGCGCGTGCGCCGCCACTTTTCGTCCCAGCCGATGCGCCTCCTCCACAATCACCTTCATCTCTTCCAGCGTGTATTGCGACGCCTGCGGGTTGTCTCCCTTCGAAAGCACTCCACCCGACGCCATAAACTTGATCAGGTCCGCGCCGTACTTGATGTTCTGCCGCACCATGTGGCGCACGCCATCCACGCCGTCGGCCACACCCTCGTCGGTCGCGTGATATTCAAACGGCAGCAGATTATTGTCCCCATGTCCGCCGGTAATACTCAGCGGAGGCCCGCTCACCAGCATCCGTGGCCCCGGTACGTCGCCGGCGTTAATCGCATCGCGCAGGGCAACATCGGCGAAGCCAAACGCTGCCACGTTGCGCACGGTCGTAAATCCCGCTTCCAGCGTCATGCGCGCATTGCGCGCCCCATAGAGCGCCTGGCGCGGAATCGAAATTCCTAGCATGGAATACCCGAAGTTGGTCGTCATCGTGATGTGCGTGTGCGCGTCGATCAATCCCGGCAACACGGTCGCGTTCGAGAGATCGACCACCGTCGCGCCCGCCGGAACTTGCGCCTCTGCTCCAACGCTCACCACCTTGCCCTCCTGAATCACAATCGTCTGGTTCGTGAGCGTCTTGCCCGTTTTCACATCCAGCAGATGTCCCGCGCGAATGACCACAACTTTCTGCGCGGCCGCAATTTGCACCGAAACAACGCTGAGACAAAACAGCGCAACCACAGCAACCCACATAAAGCGGCATTTCTTCATTCCATCCCCCAAACAAAAAAGTGAAAAATAGTCTGGTCGAGTACCTTACAACCTCGAACGCAGAACGGCAACGGCCATGTTAATTTTCGTGAAATCGTTAATTTTTCGTGAAATCTTAAACCGGCAATTGACTGCGCTCTCCTGCCGCATTAATCTCCCGTGATCATGAGTCAGGCCGATCTAGATAGCTTGCGTTCACTTTACAAAAGAGCCGTCGATGCCTGGGTCGACGCCATCCGCGCCGAAGAAGCCCTCGCCACTCCCGACCATTCCATGACCGCCATGGAAAAGTGGGATGACGCCCACTTCAAAGAGCACGACGCCCACGAAAAAGCCACCGCAGCCCGCGATGCCTACAAAGACGCCCTCCGCAGCGTAAACTACGGCATCTAGCCGTTTATTCCGCGATGCGCCCCGAACGTTCCGCGCTATAGATCGGCGTTCACGACGAACCAGTCGCGGGTGAATGCGATTCGCAACTTATATGCCACATTCCCGCCACAAAGCGCCATCTCGCCCGCTTGGCGATAGCCCTTTCGTCAAACCGCGCAAGCCTGTCCCGCACGCATTTGTCCTCGATGCCATCGCGACCCTGCACCCACCACCCGCCCCGTGTTTACCCGGCAAATGTTCGGCTGCCTGGCCATCTACGTCCAGGACAAAATTGTCCTCATCCTCCGCGATAAGCCTGTCAATACAGAAGACAACGGGGTTTGGCTCGCCACCACCGAGGAGCATCACGCCAGCCTGCGCTGCGATTTTCCCGGCATGCGTTCCATCAAGGTCTTGGGAAAGAAGGTAACCGCTTGGCAGGTTCTTCCCGCCGACGCGCACGACTTCGAGCAGGCCGCCCTGCGCGCTTGCGAACTTGTTTTAGCCGGAGATCCAAGAATCGGCAAGATCCCCGGCGCTCGCCGACCCCGAGCGCCGAAGAAGAAAAAGAAGACGAAAAAATCCCGCGCCCGCTATCGCAAGCTTTTACACAGTCTGCCGAAAAGCCTTGATTCGACCACGTCTCGGGAAGCGCACGCCTTCCACTCGTGCTGTTAAGCCGTCTGTCCGTTTGTTCGCCGACCGAGTCCGCGACATTTGAACGCCCCAACTCTGTCATCCCGACCGGAGCAGTGGACGGACCTGCTTTCTACTTGCATCGACCGCGCACCGGAGCGACTGCCGCAAAAGACAATGCCAAAACACATAGCGCCACGATAGCCGCCATGCCTTGACTGCGCCTTTCGTCACTGAGCTACCAGCGCGTCGTCATTTTCCGCGCCCCTGTGTCCCTCCGTGTCCTCCGTGGTTCAAGCTCTTTCTGACCGCCCCCAAAACAGACTCCGCCAAAACCCTACCCCACCCCCCTTAACCTGCTCTTCAGCTCATCCGGATGCACCGCAAACTCCTCCGCCTCCTGCCGATCGATGTGCCCATCCCTCACCAGCCGCGCCAGCGACTCCTCCAGCGCAATCGATCCCTTCGCCTTCGTCATCGTGATCTCCTGGTTCAAATGTTGCAGCGCATTATGCCGGATGTGCTGCCGCGCCCCATATCCCACCATCAGCAACTCCACCGCCGGAACCCGCCCGCCCCGCCGGCTCGGCAACAGCGTCTGCGTCAACACCGCCGAAAGCGCCATCGCCAGCTCCTGCCGTATCGTGCTCTGCCGTTCCACCGGAAACGAATCCGAAATCCGCGAGATCGCCGAACTCACATCCGTCGTGTGCAGCGTCGAGAGCACCAAATGCCCGGTCTCCGCCGCCGAAACCGCAATCGCCATGCTCTCCGGGTCGCGCATCTCGCCAATCACCAGCACATCCGGAGCCTGCCGCAGCGCCGCCCGCAGCGCCGTCGGAAAATCCGGCGCATCCGTTCCCACCTCAACCTGCTCGATCACGCTCCGCGCATGCGCGTGTTCATATTCCACCGGATCTTCAATCGTCACAATGTGCCGCGCATCGCGCTGGTTGATCTCGTTCACCAGCGCCGCCAGCGTCGTCGATTTCCCCGCTCCCGCCGCGCCTCCAATCAGCACCAGCCCGCGCCGCAACTGCGCCAGATTCCCGATCTCCGCCGGCAATCCCAACTCATTAAGCAGCGGAACCTTCATCGGCAGCGCGCGAATCGTCGCCGCCGCCCGCCCACGCTCGCGATGCAGGTTCACGCGGAATCGTCCCACCCCTTCAATGCGGTAAGAACAATCCGCAATCTGCCTCTCCCGATACTGCGCCGCGCCCACCCGCGTCAGAATCGGCTCGACCAGCGCCTCGATCTCCGCCCCATCCAGCACATCGTCCCCGAGAGCGCCGCCCAGCGCGTCCCCGATTTTCTCAACTTCCCCATTCTTCCGAATCGCCGCCGCCACTCCATGCACCAGCAGCAAGTCACTGCCCCCGCGCCTCATCAACTCTTCCAGAAAACCCCGCAGCTTCGTACTTTCAGACAAAGCCTTCCCTCCAGCCTGCGTAATTACTGATCGTATAAGAGACACATTCTTGCGTCAGTAACGTCGGAACACCACGGCAACCACTCCCCGTCGCGCATAGGAGCAAGATGCTCGCGGGCTCAAGCCTCTTGAGGCGCATCGTCGCCAAGAAGTAACATGATTCTGATGGAAACAGACAACGAAAAAGCAATAAGGCTGCTAACGGAACAGCTGAATGAACTGGAGACCGTGCGCGGTTTGAACTACAAACACGAGGAATTCAAGGCCTGGAGAGACACCACGAGCGGCTATTTTAAGTTGTTCCTGCCTCCGAGTTCGCCGTACTTGGACAGGTTTCAACACCTGTACTTCGCCAGTCGGTCATTCAGGCCGAAGCCCTGGGGTTCAAGGCCGAATCCTCCAGGCTACGTGTCCCCACAGGACCAGAAGTACTTCAACATGGACTGCGGAACAGCGGAGGCCACGATCAAGGCCGTATTGAAGTACATACAGGAGTTCGGGGCCCACGTCGTGCATGAGGCACCTAGAAAAACAGGCAAGAAGAGCAGTCCCGTCGGCCGGGGCGATGTGCATCAGAACTTCTACGGCCCCGTGACGTTCCAGAACCAAGCGATCGCAACCGGCAACGCGAGCCAGAACGTCGGCCACTTGGGTGACACCGCGACGACTGGGGCGAGCCTCCTAGAGATCAGGGGTTTCTTCGAGGAAAGCCGGAACCTGGAACCGCGACAGATCCGAGAAGGCCTTGTCGCGGTCGATGCGCTGACCTTGCAAATTCATACCCCCGAACGTCAAAGGAATTTGAAGTCGGTACTCAACTACGGCCAGGCGGTACTGTCCATCGCCGACAAGGCCACGGACGTGGCGCACAAGATCGCGCCATATCTGCCCTCCGTCGCCACCCTTGTGCAGAACGCCAGGCACGCACTCGGGGGCTGAGGAATCGTTCTATGTCTGAAAAAATGAGAAGTCTGGAACGGCGACCTCTACTGGTTTTTCTTAACGACAATCCAAATCACAATCGCGATGGCCGCAATGACCGCATAAAGCGTGTAGAACAGGTCCAGCACACGGGCGATCGTACCACTAACCCAGGGAGCCGCTGAGCCCGCCGCCACGCAATCCTGAGCCCCGTCAATCCCTGACCCCGCAACTGGCGCGAAAATGCGTCCCTCGCCCGAATTCAGCTTGCCTGAACCACAGCCAGCAGAATGAACCTCGCAAAATTACCGGATAACGACCGCCCCGCATACGGTTCATCAACCAGCCCTGCGATCAGAGAATCGCCGGCGCGCAAGCCATTGATTCCGCAAACCCATCCGCAGCATCCATGTTATCATATCAACATAATAATGTACGTACATAATGATACATATCACGGGAGAACAAAACATGAAATTGTTTCACGTGAAACATTCTGTTCATGTAAGTTTGTACGTACACATTGTTCCACGTGAAACGCTCTACTTCCTGGCCGCCGGCTGTTTCTCCCCTACCCGCTGGCTCACCTTGAAGGTCATCTTGCCCGCCTTCTTGTCGGCGTCCACGATCACGTGGTCGCCATGCAGCACCTCGCCATCCAGAATCTTCATCGCCAGCGGATCCTGCACCAGCTTCTGAATCGCCCGCTTCAGCGGACGCGCTCCAAAGTTGGGATCGTAGCCTTCGGTAAACAGCAGCTCCTTCGCGGCATCGGTCAGCTCCAAAGAAATCTTGCGGTCGGCCAGCAGCCGCCGCAGATCCTCCAGGCGCAGGTCGACAATCTTCACCAGCTGCTCCTTGCCCAGCGGATGGAAGATGATGATGTCATCGACGCGATTCAGGAACTCAGGTTTGAAGTGGCCGTGCAGCGCGTTCATCACCTGCTGCGACGCTTCGTCGAAGTCACGCTCCGAACGCAGACCCTCCGCCTGCAAGAACGACGACCCCAGGTTCGAGGTCATGATGATGACCGTGTTTTTGAAATCCACCTTGCGGCCCTTGCCGTCGGTCAACCGGCCGTCATCCATGATCTGCAACAGAATGTTGAAGACATCGGGATGAGCCTTTTCGATTTCGTCGAAGAGCACGACCGCATACGGATGCCGCCGCACCTGCTCGGTGAGCTGTCCGCCCTCTTCATACCCGACATATCCCGGAGGCGCGCCGATCAGCCGCGAGACAGCGTGCTTCTCCATATACTCCGACATGTCGATGCGAATCATGGCGCGCTCATCATCGAAAAGAAATTCGGCGAGCGCCCGCGCCAGTTCCGTCTTGCCGACGCCGGTTGGACCAAGAAAAATAAAGGACCCAATCGGCCGCTTCGGATCGCTCAGCCCGGCGCGCGAGCGGCGGATCGCGTTCGACACGCGCTCCAGCGCTTCGTCCTGGCCGATGACGCGCTGCCGCAGCCGGTCTTCCATGTTGATCAGCTTCTTGACCTCGCCTTCGAGCATCTTTGAAACCGGAATGCCTGTCCACTTCGAGACGATGCGGGCTACATCTTCCTCATCCACTTCTTCTTTCAGCATCCGGTGCCCGGCCTTGCCGTCGATCTGCGCCGTGACTTTATTTAGTTCTTCCTCGGTCTGCCGAATCAGCCCGTAGCGGATCTGTGCCACGCGCTCCAGATTCCCCTTGCGCTCCTCGGCTGCTTCTTCCGTCTTCAGCTGTTCGAGTTTTTCTTTCAGCGCACGCGACTTGGCGATGACATCTTTTTCCTGCTTCCACTTGGCCTTGAGCGCATTCGATTGCTCGCGAATGCCGGCTAGTTCCCGCTCCACATGCGTGAGGCGTTCTTTGGAGTTGGCGTCGTCTTCTTTCTTCAGCGCCTGCTTCTCGATTTCCAGTTGCGTCGCCCGCCGTTCCAACTGATCGATTTCGGTGGGCATGGAGTCGATCTGGATGCGCAGCGATGACGCGGCTTCGTCGATGAGGTCGATAGCCTTATCAGGAAGGAAACGGTCGGAGATATAGCGGTGCGACAACGTGGCCGCCGCGACAATCGCCGAATCCTTGATGCGCACGCCGTGATGCACTTCGTACTTTTCTTTCAGGCCGCGCAGGATGGCAATCGTGTCCTCGACGTTCGGCTCGCCGACAAACACAATCTGGAAACGGCGTTCCAGAGCAGCGTCCTTCTCAATGTACTTGCGGTATTCGTTGAGCGTGGTCGCGCCGATGGCGCGCAGCTCCCCGCGGGCAAGCGCCGGCTTCAGCATGTTCGAAGCGTCAATCGATCCTTCGGCAGCGCCCGCGCCGATCAGCGTGTGCAGCTCGTCGATGAAGAGAATGATCTGTCCCTGCGAGTCTTCGATCTCTTTTAAAACCGCCTTGAGCCGGTCTTCGAACTCGCCGCGGTATTTTGCGCCGGCCAGCATCGCTCCCAGATCGAGCGCGACCACGCGCTTGTTCTTGAGCACCTCGGGCACGTCGCCTGAGATGATGCGCTGCGCCAGGCCTTCGACGATGGCCGTCTTGCCCACGCCCGGCTCGCCGATGAGAACAGGATTATTTTTTGTCCGGCGCGAAAGCACCTGTACCACGCGCCGAATCTCTTCATCGCGGCCGATGACGGGGTCGAGCTTGCCGCGCCGCGCCTGCTCGGTGAGATCGCGGGCATAGCGCTCCAGCGCCTGGTACTTCGCTTCGGGATTCTGATCGGTGATGCGCTGCGACCCGCGAACCGCAGTCAGAGCCTTGAGGATCGCATCGTGAGTCGCGCCGTGACGCGCGAGCAATGCCTGCGCGGGATCGCGTTTTAATTCTGTGAGGGCGAGCAGCATGTGCTCGGTGGAGACGTATTCGTCTTTGAAGCCGTCGGCTTCTTTGAACGAACGTTCGAGCACCTGATTGATCTGCGGGGACATCGACGGCTGCTGCGCGCCCGCACTGCCCGACACCTTGGGCAGCTTCTCAATTTCCTTGTAAAGCTCGCTGAGCACGGCCTGCGGCCCGATGCCGATTTTTTCGAGCACCGGCGCGACGATCCCTTCGCGATCCTCGACCAATGCCGTCAGCAGATGGATCGGCATGAGTTCGGAGTTGCCGTGTTCGGAAGCGAGTTCGTTTGCGCGCTGAACGGCTT
>JASHOU010000007.1 GCA_030038475.1 Terriglobales bacterium
CATCGATGGGCATGGCGCCGCTCTCGAACAGGTCTTCGATTTCGCTCAGATAGAGGGGAGTGTAATCGGCGCGCCCGCAATTGATGGCATCCCGCACGTTGCCGCCAATGAAGATTGCGTTGTGGCGGAAATGGCCTTCCATCTCGGGGCTGACATAGGGAGCGCATCCCATGGTCATCATGTGAACGATTTCCACATTGCGAACGAAGGGACCGCGCCGCATCAGGGCTTCGACCAGCGTCTCGGGTTCGGCGCAACCCGGCTGGATATAAACCCGCATCCCCGACTCGACGCAGCGCAAGGCTTCATCGGCCGTTTGTATCTTTTTCGCATAGTCATTTTCCCAGAACATCTCGGACAGTCTCCTATCGTTTTCCTTCGGCCGGTGCGCCGGGTACCTTTAGAGATTGCTCTGCAACCTCCAGTTCGTAACCTGCCGAGGCATAGTAAGTGGCTCGATCGAAAAACTGCTCGAGCAACTGCAGCATCTCCAATTCGCCGAAGACCTCGACAGGACGTTCCAAAACCGATTCCCGTTTGATGAAATCCCACAGGTTATCCTTGGTCAAAACAATGACCCAGATGACCTCGCTCAGCGGAACTCCCTGGCGGGCACGCCGGGCGCCAATCTCCGTATAGCGTTGTTTCAGATAGAACTCGTCTTTGGCCATGAGCCACTCCCCCAGATGGCCATAGATGCCGTAGACACGCTCTTTCAGGTCTTCGGAGGGGACATTTCTTTTGAAATGCGGGACCAAGTCGGAATTCTGCACCCGATCCAGAAGACAACCGGCCAAAGCTCCGGAATGAGTCTCAATCAGACGAACAAGCCGGTACAGCATCATGACGTTCTCCCGTCCCCACGACGCGCTAACGAGATATTATCGACGGACCGCTTCGCGCGCAGCCATGATAGCCGTTATAGTCGCTTGTGACAAAGATCACAGCGGGAAACGATTTTGTGGAATAGAAGCCGGAGCAGCAGCGCTGCTCCGGCCGGGCCGTCGGGCCTAGGTTCAGGCCGTCAGGGCTGCTACGAAATGCTGGCACAACGAGGTTTCCACGTTGTAGTAATTGCAGGTGACCGGAGCAGTCAGATAGGGCTTAAGGATCGCTTCCACTTTGGGATATACCTCGCGCTCATAGCGCAGCGCATCCCGCTTCTCGGTCCATAGAGTGACGGTGAGCAGTTTTTCCGTGTTTTCAGGCACGAAGGGCAGGATCTCCAGGAATCCCTGTTGATTCTTCAGGATCGGCAGAACCTCCTTGCGAAGAACGTTCACGATTTCATCTTTCTTTTCCGCCTTAGGAGCAAACTCAATAATGCGTGCAAACATGATCGCTTCTCCTTTTTTGTTGGATTTGAATGGGGCAACCCGCGAGCTGACCCGTTTGCAAGCGGATTGCTTACGAGTCAATCATTCAAGCACTGCAAGACTAGGACTTTGCCGACAAAAATCAGTGATTCTACATACATAACCGGGTGATTGCAGGCACACTGGGATACATTCCGGCTGCAATCGCGCAACGCACTGTAAAAAAGTCAATACCTTTTAAATTTCTGCGATTTGAGCTGCTTCCGGACCCGGAAAATCTCATCAAACAAAAGTTGCCATTCCGGTATGTCCTCTCGGCTGCTTGGTGAGTGCTCTTCCGAAAATTTAGTATTGAAAGCAAGTTGAAAATGGAAAGGCGGAATCCGATGACTCCCTCAGCTTCGTTAAGCTCAGCACAACATGACTTGTCAACCCAGCCCCTTACGCGCGACGAGCTGCGCAAGATCGATGCTTACTGGCGCGCGGCCAATTATCTCTCTGTTGGCCAGATCTATCTCTATGCCAATCCTCTTCTGCGCGAACCGCTATCGATCGAGCATATCAAGCCGCGATTGCTTGGACACTTTGGCACGACACCCGGTCTGAATTTCATCTACGCTCACTTCAATCGGCTGATCAAGAACTA
Source organism: Terriglobales bacterium (assembly GCA_030038475.1). GTDB lineage: Bacteria > Acidobacteriota > Terriglobia > Terriglobales > Acidobacteriaceae > Acidiflorens. Next base: position 1,963 of record JASHOU010000007.1, read on the forward strand.
CGGTCTCAATGTCATCTACATTGCCGGTCCCGGCCATGGCGGGCCAGGCATGGTCGCTAATACGTATTTGGAGGGTACTTATAGCGAGTTTTATCCCAATATAACGCAGAATGAAGAAGGCCTGCGGAAGCTCTTCAAACAGTTCTCTTTTCCGGGAGGAGTTCCGAGTCATGCTGCGCCCGAAACTCCCGGCTCCATCCACGAAGGCGGCGAACTGGGATATTCGATCATGCATGCGTGCGGGGCCGTATTCGATAATCCCGACCTTTTCGTATGTTGCGTGGTGGGAGACGGCGAGGCGGAGACCGGGCCGCTGGCCACGAGTTGGCACGGCGTCAAGTTTCTGAATCCGGCTCGCGACGGAGTGGTTTTGCCGATTCTTCATCTCAACGGCTACAAGATTGCCAACCCCACTGTGCTTGCCCGGATGAATGATCGCGAGCTCACCCAATTCTTTCTTGGGCACGGGTGGAATCCCTATTTCGTCGAAGGGGATGATCCCGAGGAAATGCACCAACTCATGGCCGGAACCCTGGACACCATCGTCGGTGAGATTCGAGCAATCCAACACAATGCCCGAAGCAAAGGAAATTCGAGTCACGCAAGTTCGAGCGGCAACACCAGCCTGCCGCTGTGGCCTATGATCGTCCTTCGCACTCCCAAGGGATGGACAGGTCCGAAATTCGTCGATGGCAAACCAATCGAAAACACCTGGCGCGCCCATCAGGTACCCGTGGCCGATCTGCAGTCGAAGCCGGAGCACCTAAAGATTCTCGAGAGCTGGATGAAAAGCTATCGGCCGGAGGAATTGTTTGACGAGAATGGCAAGCTGATTCCGGAACTGGCCGAACTAGCTCCCAAAGGCGATCGCAGAATGGGGGCAAATCCACATGCCAATGGCGGATTGCTGCTGCGCGACTTAGTAATGCCGGATTTTCGCATTTACGGCGTCAATGTTTCCAAGCCCGGCACGCAGAATGCGGAAGCTACACGCGTGCTCGGCGGATTTTTGCGCGACGTGATGAAACTGAATGCCGATGCAAAAAACTTTCGCGTCTTCGGCCCCGACGAAACGGCCTCAAACCGGCTGGAAGCTCTCTATGAAGCTACCGATAAGTTGTGGATGGAATCCATGCTGCCGGTGGACGAGCACCTTTCTCACAATGGCCGCGTGCTGGAGATGTTGAGCGAGCACATGTGCCAGGGTTGGCTGGAAGGCTATCTTCTCACCGGTCGCCACGGATTCTTCTCCTGCTACGAAGCGTTCATTCACATTATTGATTCGATGTTCAATCAGCACGCGAAGTGGCTGAAGGTGACGCGCGAGATCGAGTGGCGGCGTCCCATCGCATCGCTCAACTACCTGCTCACATCCCACGTCTGGCGGCAGGATCACAACGGTTTCACGCACCAGGATCCCGGCTTCATCGATCATGTGATCAATAAAAAAGCGGATGTCGTTCGCGTCTATCTTCCTCCCGACGCGAATTGCCTGCTCTCCGTTGCCGATCATTGCCTGCGCAGCCGTCATTACGTCAATGTGATCGTCGCCGGCAAGCAGCCCGCGTTGCAATACCTCAACATGGAGTCCGCCATCGACCACTGCACCAGCGGCATTGGCATTTGGGAGTGGGCGAGCAACGATCAGGGAGCTGAACCCGACGTGGTGATGGCTTGTGCCGGTGACGTTCCCACGCTTGAAACTTTGGCTGCAGTCGATCTTTTGCGGCAGCATTTCCCCGACCTCAAAATCCGCGTGGTGAATGTTGTCGATTTGATGACCATTCAGCCTTCGAGCGAGCATCCGCACGGTCTCTCCGATCTCGATTTCGACTCCTTATTCACGGTCGACAAACCGATTATTTTCGCCTATCACGGTTATCCCTGGCTGATTCATCGCCTCACCTATCGCCGCCACAATCACGACAATCTGCATGTGCGCGGCTACAAAGAGGAGGGTACGACCACAACGCCTTTCGATATGACGGTGATGAACGATCTGGATCGCTTTCACCTGGCCGGCGATGTGGTGGACCGTGTTCCCAGATTGCAAAAGGTCGGAGGCCACTTCAAGCAGTTGCTGCGGAATAAACTCGTTGAGCACAAGCAATACATCTATGAACACGGAGACGATTTGCCAGAAATCCGCGACTGGACTTGGCCCTACTGATGAAGGTGCTGGTTCTCAACTCCGGCTCGAGCAGCCAGAAGAGCTGCTTGTACGAGATTGGCGTGACCCTGCCCGACGATCCTCCGGATTGTGTTTGGGAGGGTAAGGTCGAATGGGAAGGCGACCGCACTGAATACTCAATCAAGAATAATCGCGGCGGTGCTGTGCGGGATCTCGCGGCGGTCGCATCTCGCGAGGAGGCCATCGAGCGCTTGCTCCAGACTCTGTGGCGGGGGAAGCTGCAGACAATTTCCCTTCCCTCGGAAATCGATGTTGTCGGCCATCGCGTAGTTCATGGCGGGCCGCACCATTTCGAGCCCGCGTTTGTGAACGCCGAGGTCAAGTCGGCGATCGAAAACGTTTCCGTTTTTGCGCCGCTCCACAATCGCGCCGAATTGCAAGGCATGGAAATTGTCGCGAAGATGCTCGGGCCGGTGCCGCAGGTCGCCGTCTTCGATACCGGTTTTCATCGCACCATGCCTTTGGCGGCCGCCACTTATCCCGGTCCTTACGAGTGGTTCGAGCAGGGAATTCGCCGCTACGGGTTCCACGGGATCAATCACCAATACTGCGCACAGCGTGCGGTACAACTTTTGCGCGCACACCCGGATTCGTCGAGAATTGTGAGCTGTCATCTTGGCAACGGCTGCTCCCTGGCCGCAATTCGCGATGGCCGAAGCGTCGATACGACCATGGGTTTCACGCCGCTTGAGGGTCTGATGATGGGGACGCGCTCGGGTTCGGTCGATCCCGGCATCCTGACCTACTTGCTACGGCAAAAACAGCTTTCCGCCAAACAACTTGATGACCTCTTAAATCGCAAGTCGGGATTGCTGGGCATATCCGGAATCTCCAGTGATATGCGTGAAATTCTTGCCGCTAGCCGCAACGGCAGCGAACCGGAAAAACAGTCGCGCGCAAGACTGGCGCTGGAGATGTACGTTCATCGTCTGCAATCGGGAATCGGCGCGATGTCCGCCGTGCTTGGCGGACTCGATGTCTTGATATTCACCGCGGGGGTTGGCGAAAATTCGCCTGAAGTTCGCGCTGCGGTATGCGACAAGCTAGCCTTCTTGGGTATTCGTCTCGACGAAACGAAGAACGCGCAGATGCTGGACGAAGACAGAGATATCGCTGCTCCGGATGCAACCGTCCGCGTTTTGGTGATTCGCGCGCAGGAAGACTGGATGATCGCGCGCGAGTGTTGGCACCTGACCCGAATGCGATCAACCGTCAGTTCATGATCGCGTGATAACAATTATGCGTAGTCAATCGGGTTGTTGATCAGCCATCGTTCGTCGCGCACTTTGCCGATATTTCTGAGCGCGCTGGCGGCAACGCTGGCAGTCAAGCGGCGGCTTTCCCACGCGACGCCCGCTCCCAAACCGATGGCAGCTCCCAGCAAAGAATACGCCACCTTGCCCGCTGCCGATCTCTGGCGGGATCCGAGGGCGCCGATGCACGCTCCAACTGCTGCCGCTTTCAATGCGCTTCGAACCGACTCCCCAACAAAAGGAGCAAGCGGCTGACCATCCAGAAACTGTTCCCCACCAGAACGCGCTCCTTCGATCCCTGAACTCCAGAGCTTCCGCCCATAATCGGCATTCGCCTTCGACCATTTGCAGACATCCATTGCATTTCTCCTCATTCGTCGATTAGGGCTCCTATTTAATTGGACCACCAGGTGCAAGGTGCATCCGTAGCGTTCGTCACACCACGTTGTGACGTCCGTCCGCATCAGTACGTTTCCAGTCTCTAACAACCGGGTGCGTGCTGCAACACAACATCAACTAATTGAGTTGATTCTGCCGAAACTGTGTCAATATACATTCGCTGTGTGTGCGTAGCAGCAAAAGCAGGACCAGATGAAACCAGCTCCCGTCATCATCAAAAAATACGGCAATCGCAGGCTCTACGATACCTCCAACAGCAAATACGTCAATCTTGAGGAAATCGCCGAATATATTCGCCAAGGCAAGGAGGTGCAGGTGGTCGACGCGAAGACGGGCCAGAACCTCACGCGCGTCATCCTGACGCAAATCATCACCGAAGATGCAAAAAGCGGTCCGACGGGATTGCCGCTCGAGTTGCTGCGTCAACTCGTCCTCGCGTCCGACGAAGTGCGGCAGGAGTTCCTCATGTGGTATTTGAAATCCGCGTTCGATACCTATGAGAAAGTTCAGGACGCGGTGCAGAGCCGGCTGGGCGAGGTCCAATCGGCGATCTTGTCGCCCATGGACATGATGAAGCGCGTATTGGGAACGCCGATGCCATTCCAGCCGCCAGTCGAGCGCGGGACCGAGCCGGAACTCGAAGCATTGCGCAAGCGAATTGTGGAACTGGAGGCGCGGCTGGAAAAGCCTGAGCGAGCTGCGCCCGCAAATCCGCCGGTAAATCAAGGATCGCGTCGGAAGAGAAAAGCAAAAGTCGTGAAATCATCGCGGCGCACTTAACCCACTGCCGGATCCGGCCGCTACTCTCTCAACTCCATCGGCAAACCGGAGTTGATCGCCGCCCGCACCTTCGCCATCAGGCAATCGCGTTCCCCAAAGTCGGCGGGCTCGATCGGATCGTGAAACTGTACCGTCACCATTCCAGGACGAATCGCAAACCTCGCCTTCGGCATCACGGTTTGCGTTCCCGAAATCGTGATCGGCACAACTGGAACTTTACACTCCTCGGCGAGATAGAACGGCCCTTTTTTGAACGGCAGCATCTTGCCATCGAACGAGCGCTTGCCCTCCGCGTAGATGGTCATGTTCAAGCCCTGTTCAATGGCTTTAACCGCATCTCGAACGGCTGCGATGCCTGCGTCGCGATTCCCGCGGTCCACGGGCACGAGCGAACCGATCAGCATGATCTGGCGCAGAATTGGAACCTTGAATAATCCAATCTTCACCATCACCGATGTGCGGCGCGGAATCAGCGGCAACGTGATCGGCGGGTCAAGATTGGAAATGTGATTCGACATGAAGATATACGTGCGCGCCGGATCGATTTTTTCGAGGCCCAGCGTTCGCACCTTGACTCCCGCGATGCGCACGCCTGTCCATGCTGCCCACATACAGGTGTTGTACAAAAAACTGATGTCTTTGGTCAGATAGGTCCACGGAAACCCGACAAGCGCCGCGAACGGCAGCGCCGCGGCCCAGAAGAGCAGCATGAAAATTGTGCGGAACACCTACTCGTTCACCCCATGCGCTCGCGTCTTCATCCCCAGGTTGCGCAGTTGCCGAGGAAGCTTCTCATAGATGCCGCCGAATCCGCCATTGGAGAGAATAGCAACCACATCCCGCTCACGCAGTTGTGGCGTGATGGTATTCACGATCGCATCAGCATCGGCTAAAACCCGCGCCTGCTTTCCACGTTGCTGGATCTGTTCGACCACGCGATTCAGGTCCAATCGTTCTGCTTCGGGGATTGCTTCCGATTTGAAGACAGCGGCAATAACGACTTCGTCGGCAAGCGCCAGGCTGCGGGCGAGCGCACCTTGCAGCACGTTGCGGCGCATGGTGTTCGAGCGCGGCTCCAGCACCACCCACAGGCGCGATCGCGGATAGCGCGCGCGCAACGCGCGAATCGTCTGCTCGATGGCGGTCGGATGGTGCGCGAAGTCGTCGATGATGGTAACGCCGCCGATCTCGGCTTTGACTTCGAGCCGCCGTTTGACGCTGCGAAATGTTCTGAGAGCTTGCGAAATCGCATCTTTCGATATCCCATAATTCGCCGCCATCGCGGCCGCTGCGGTTGCGTTCCAGACGTTGTATTCGCCACCAAGCGCGAATTCGAACTCCGCCCAGGGTTTGCCATCGCACAGCACCGACCACGCCGTTCGCGCCTCGCTCAACTCCAGATGATCGATCTTCCACGCCGCGCGATCTGCCGCGCCGTAACGTTCGACGGGGCAGAACGCTTTCTGCACGCAACGGTTTATGCTCTCACTCGCGCTGTCGCGCGAATCAAAGGCAACAATTCGCCCGCGCCGGGGGACCAGGTTCACGAGGCGTTTGAAAGCCGTTTCCACTGCATCCAGGTCTTTGTAAATATCGGCGTGGTCAAACTCAACTGAAGTCAGAATCACGGAATCCGGAAAGTAGTGCAAAAACTTTGGTCCCTTATCGAAAAATGCGGTGTCGTACTCGTCACCTTCCAGAATGAAGTGTTTGCCTTCACCGAGCCCAAAGCTGCGCCCGAAATTCTCCGCAATGCCTCCGATCAAAAACGATGGCTGAAGTCCTGCGGTCTCGAAGATCCACGCCAGCATTGACGTAGTTGTGGTCTTGCCGTGCGTTCCGGCGACCACCAGAACGTCTTTGCCAACGAGAAATTCATCGTGCAGAATCTGCGGCAGTGAAGAGAACGGAATGCGCTCGTCGAGCACTCGCTCCAATTCGACATTGCCGCGCGACAACGCATTACCTATTACAACGAGATCGGGACGAGGAGCAAGATTCCCCTCGGCGAACGGCTGCGCAACCGGGATGCCGAGTGATTCCAGAAACGTCGACATCGGCGGATACGCTGCCGCATCGGAGCCTGTGACGCGGAAGCCACGCTCCTGCAGCATTCCGGCGAGCGAAGCCATCGCCGTGCCGCAAATACCGATGAGGTGAATGTGCCGGGGTTTATTCATTGGCGTCATTCATCGGAAGGCATGCATCATTTGTAGTAGCCGGCTCCAGAATCTTAAGCCCGACTCGATCACCCACTTCGAGCCTGGCCTTCACACCAATCGGCAGCGTAATATTCGCGCGCGAGACATGCCCCGAACGCAGACCGAATGCCACCGGAATGCCCAGATCGCCAACTACGCGTAACACAACTTCCTCCAGCGTGTAATCCTGATTGGGACTCTGGCGGCAATCCAGCATCTCGCCGAAGATAATTCCTTGCACGTCTTCCAGCTTACCGGCCAGCTTCAGTTGCATTAACATGCGGTCAATCTGATAAGGTTTGGCCGCGAGATCTTCCAGAAAAAGAATTGTTCCCGCAGTGCGAATGTTGTAAGGCGTGCCCAACGCCGCAACCAGAATGGAAAGGCATCCGCCATAAAGAATCCCTTCCGCTTCGCCCGTCACTAGTGGCTTTGCACCCGAACCTTCGCCAATCTCCCATTCCGATGAGCCACTCACCGCATTTTGCCACGAAGCCAGATCGACGCCATCGGCGACGGCAAAATCCTTGGCGACCATGGGACCGTGAAAAACGACGAAATTGGCGCAATCGACAAACGTAGTCAGCAAAGTTGTCAGATCGCTGTAGCCGACGAAGATCTTCGGATGCGCCGCGATCTTCTTCAGGTCGAACCGCCTTGAATCGCGCGGCCGCGAATCGGGCAGCAAATAGTTCGAACCATATCCTCCACGCGCGCAAATGATCGCGCGGATGTCATCGCGCGCGAACATATCTTCCAGTTCACGCACCCGTCGCTCAACCGGGCCGGCAAAATAAAGCTCACGCTCCAGGATCGAATCAAAATAAACTGGCTCATAACCGGCCCGGCGCAGGCCGTCGCAGCCCGGTTCCAGCATTTCGCGCTTTACATTCGACGCGGGCGCGACGATTCCCACTTTGTCACCGGGACGGAGAGCGCGCGGCTTGATTCGCGAATTCCGGGTCGCAGAAGACATTTCGATTCGATCTTAAACGAAGAACTCTCCGGTGCAGACGAGCGCCGCCGGACCGCGCAAGTAGACTTGATTCTCCCAGCGCACGATCTGTGGACCTCCGGGCGCAGTCACAGTGACTGGCGAGACGGCGCGCCCGCCGGCGATTGCGGCCACTGCCGCCGCGCAAGATCCCGTACCTGAGGACTGCGTCTCGCCGGCGCCGCGCTCAAAAATTCGTACCTCAATGTCGTGCGCGCCATGCGCGATTACGTACACCACGTTTGTGCCCTGCGGGAACTGTGGCTGCGCGCCGATCAGCGCTGCCCGGTGTTGCCATCCATCCTGAAAGCTTTCCACGAAGATGACATAGTGCGGATTTCCCATGGAAACTTTTGTTCCCACTGCCCGCACTGCCTTCGTTTCAATGGTCAATTCGCCTCCGAGTTCTGGCTGGCCCATTTCAGTCTCGAACTCAAAGGTGTAGCCCTGCCGCCGCGCGAGCCGGCAGGTCTTAAGTCCAGCGCCAGTGCGAACGGTAATTTCCTTTTTGTCTCCGCGCGAACAAATCTCGGCCGCCACGCACCGCGTTCCGTTGCCTGAGATCTCCGCCTCCGAACCATCGGCGTTGACGAGATGCGCTCTGATATCGGCCTCCGCATCATGAAACAGCCATTCCACCCCGTCAGCCCCGACTCCACGATGACGATCGCACAACCGGCGCGTGAGTGCGCTCAAATCGCCTGACGCGTGCGCAGCCTGGATCAACAGAAAGTCATTGCCGCAAGCCGAAGCCTTAGTGAAAGCAATTTTCCTGTTCAGCGAGGAATCATTCGGCAGGGAAGTCATTCATGCTCCGTGCTTCCGAGGGAGCTTACAGTGGCAAACGCATTCGATTCGTGCAAGCGGATGGAAAGCACGCTCTGCCGATCGGGCTCGACATCCACCGAAAACACCATGCGGAAATCCGGTTCTGCGTTCGCGATATGCACGCTGTGCATGGTCAGTTGCTCGGAGTCGATGATGCGATTGACCTCGCGCAGCATTCCATCCACGTTTTTGCCCGTGACTTCGTAAGTGGCGACGAACATCTTCAGCGAAAAGGTTGCTTCCATTCGTCCCAGCACCACCAGAGAGATGAGGATGATGAGCGTGGCAAAACACGCCGTCAGATAAAGTCCGCCGCCGGCTGCCATTCCGATCGACGCCACTACAAACAGTGTCGCCGCTGTTGTTAATCCCGTCACCGAAGTCCTGGCGTGCAGAATCGATCCCGCGCCGATGAAGCCGATGCCCGGTATGATCTGCGCGGCAATGCGTGCACTGTCCGACGGCACACCGGCGAGCTGGCGCGACAGCACTGTAAACATCGCCGCACCAAAACAGATAAACATATTGGTGCGCAGCCCCGCCGGCCGGCGCCGGAGTTGGCGCTCGAGGCCGATGACGCCGCCGAGCAGCGCCGCCAGCAACAGCCGCGCCAGCGTCGCGCTCAGTACAACTCCCAATTCGTTCCGCAGCAAGTCGATGGTCGAGTGGATCGGGTTCATGAATGCGCCCTAGCTTCGAGCGGATTCTATCATCGCGATTCGGCGCTTTTTGAAACGCTTGGCGCCAGGGGTTAACGCGATTGATTCGGGGAGCGATGAGCCTCATAGATGCGCGCACTCGGCTGTCCGGTCGCGTGGATTTCGATCAGCTCCGTAAGGTTAGTGCGATTCACGCGCTCGTCGACGGCGTCGCCCTGGAAGGCGATGACAAAGTCCACATATCGTGGCGGATCGGCCAAAGTCCGCTCCCACAGGCCATCGGGATCTGATGGCCGCTTCCATGGACGATGGTTTTCGTTGTTCACCACCTGTCGCAGCGGAACGCCTAAATGCTCCATGATACCGACATGTTCGCTCAGATCCATCAGAAAGCGTGAATTCGGTGGCAATGACGTGACTACACGCTCGACCGCGGAATTCAAAGGATTCCGCATTTGCCAGTTCCGTTGCGCCTCTAGGAAACATAACGGTCCCGCCTTCCACACCGATGCGTAACTCGCCACCACCAGCGCAAGCGCAAGGGCAACAAGTTTTGCGGCGTGGCGTCCGCCGGCGCCAAGCAGATAAACCAACGCTGTCAATACACCAGCCGCAACCGCGAACATCGGCAGCAACTGCAGTCCATACCTCTGGTTGAAGGTGGCGAACGGCCACCAGGTGTAAACATGAAGCGGCACCGAGCCATAGGCGATGCAGAAGGCATAGAACGGCAGTGGAACCCACAGCAACAGCATGGGCGCGATTTGCGTCCGCAATTTCCAGGTCGCGGCTGCGAGCGCCACAATGGCCGCTGCGAGCCAGAAGCGGCCCCAGTTGCCCTCGGCCAGATTCAATTGGCCGGATTTCAGAAAATAGATGGCCGCGACCGCGGCATTGTGGAACGCGGGATTTGGCGCTCCCACGCGCTGTTCAATCGCCTCGGCCGAATAGGGCCCGGTGGCGAATGCCAAAGCGTTCCCGTAGATTGCGCGGTTGTAAGCGAGCCAAAAAATCGGAACCGTGGCAATCATCAGCAGGAATGTCAGCGCTAACCGACGCGGGTGCCAATCTTTCAGTTGCCGATCCCTCCGATTTCGCAAGACGATGACCGTCAGCGTCGCGGCCATTACCGCCGCGAGAAACCAGCCGTCGTAGCGTGTGAGTTCTGCGCCTATCAAACAGAACGCGCATCGCCACAGCAATTTCGCAGATACGGGAGTTTCAGACGTGTTTTCGCCGTTCGCGAAACCGCGAAGGAATTCGGCAAAATACACAACCGCCCAGACGAAGAGCGCCAGATAAAGCGATTCGGTCATGGCCGTCGCCTGCATGTAGATCAGATCTGGATTCGCTCCGTACGCGATCGCTGCTGCCCACGCGCCCACGTCAGCCGCAGCTTTCGTGCGACGATCGGCGTCCAACATGCCGCGCACCAGCCGGAATATTCCCATGACCGCGAGAATGTAAGCGATCATCGAAGGAATCGAACCGCCGGTCCCGTTTTGCCACAGCGAATTCGGCAACAGGAACGGAATCATCAGCAGATGAGGCAGCGGCAACCAGACCGTCCCCAACTGTAGAAGTCCAGGAGTCAGTGAATCGAAGACGCGCCGCGCAATGTTGATGTGAGCGACCGCGTCGCCGTAAAGAAGAATATCGTTGTGACGAAAGTAATAAAGAAATGAAAACATCGACACCAAAGCTGGGATTCCGGCGATGCGATGCGCGCTATGTTCAAGGGCGGCGGCTGCCGCTGCAGTTGCTGCGCCCCGCTCCGCGCCCGCCGTGCGCTTGCTCATCAATTTAAGGATAAAAGACTTTAAGGATAAAAGACTCAAGCGAGAATTGCTTACTCCAAATGCGTGAGTTCTCGGAAGAGCTGAAAACGGGCGTCAATTTCGCGTCGCGTAAGATTCTGCAGGCGTTCCGTGCCGAAGCGTTCCACGGCGAACGACCCCATCACACCGCCGTAAAACAAAGCGCGCTTCAGCACCTCCCGGTTGATCTCGCCCTGGGATGCGATGTATCCCATAAACCCGCCGGCAAAGGAGTCGCCAGCCCCGGTCGGATCCTTGACTTCTTCGATGGGCATGGCAGGCGCGCGAAAAGGATGTGAGCCAAGGCCGAAGGCGCCTTCACGAAAAAAAATGGTCGCGCCATACTCGCCGTGCTTCACCACCAGCGCGCTCGGTCCCATGGCGATAACTTTTCTTGCTGCACGCGGCAGATTCTTTTCGACGGCCAGCATCTTGGCTTCTGTGTCATTGATCAGAAGCACGTTCACCAGCTTCAACGTCTCCGCCAATTCTTTCGGCGTGCGCTGAATCCAGAAATTCATGGTATCGCCGCCGGTCAGGCGAACCCCATCCATTTCCAGTCGGACCGCCGTTTGCAGCGTGGGATGAATGTTTGCAAGAAACAAAAACTGCGTATCCGAATACTCTTTCGGAATGCGCGGCTGAAACTTCTCGAAAACGTTCAGTTCGGTGAACTCCGTCTTGGCTTCATTCAAGTTGTCGAGATACTGACCGCCCCAGCGAAATGTTTTTCCCTCAGTCCGTTCGATGCCGCGCGTGTCAATGCCGTGCGTTTTCAAGACGGCTTCGTTTTCAGGCGTGAAGTCTTCGCCCACAACAGCGACGACCCGTACCTGGGTGAAGTAACTCGCAGCCAGCGCAAAGTAAGTCGCCGCCCCGCCGAGAATGTCGTTTACTTTACCCGAGGGCGTGGCGATGGTATCAAAAGCAACCGAACCTACTACCAGAATGCTCATGGGGCTCCGCAAGTCTGTGATTAGTAGCCGATGATTAGTGGTTTGTTGTCAGTCGAATTGCATAACTCGCGAGTCGTGATAATTGTGATCGATCGCATATGACAAATAACCAACCACTAACCACTAACCACTTATTTCAAATACTTTCCCACGATCAACCGCAGCTTCTCTTTGGTCGCGGCTGGAATCTTCGCCGGATCCGTCAGAATGGCGTGCGCCAGCGCCGATCCGCATTTGCACAAGCGTGTATTCGGCATCGCCGACACCGCGGCCTTCACTACTTTCTGCGCGTTCTCAGCATTCTTTACCAGTATGCTAACAATCTGTTCCACCGTGACCGAATCATGATGCGGATGCCAGCAGTCGTAATCAGTCACCATTGCAATCGTGACGTAACAAATCTCTGCCTCACGCGCGAGTTTGGCCTCCTGCAAGTTGGTCATGCCGATCACGTCGGCGCCCCAACTGCGATAGACGTTGGACTCGGCCTTGGTTGAGAATTGCGGACCTTCCATGCACACATAAGCTCCGCCGAGCTTAGAAGTTACTCCTGCTGTCCGGCACGCGCCGTGGACCACCTGTGCCATTTCGCCGCACACCGGATCGCCAAATCCCACGTGCGCCACGATGCCATTGCCGAAAAACGTATCGACTCTGTGCCGCGTGCGGTCGAAGAACTGATCCGGTACGACAAAATCGAGCGGCTTGTGCTCTTCCTTTAACGATCCCACAGCCGAAACTGAAATGATACGTTCCACTCCCAACTGCTTAAAGCCATAAATGTTGGCACGAAAATTCAGTTCGGTCGGAAGAAACTTATGTTCCCGGCCATGGCGCGGAAGGAACGATACCTTACGGCCCTCGAGTGTTCCGAGAATGTAGGCGTCTGAAGGATCGCCAAACGGCGTCTGTAGCTGTACCTCGTGCGCGTCGCCGAAACCCGGCATGTGGTAAAGACCGCTGCCGCCGATAATGCCGATTTCTGCCTGCTGCAATTGCGCTCCTGATTGAATTGGGATTCATCCGCGCTGGGAATCAGCTTGCGAACCTGCGATTATACAGGACGGGAACTCAGGGTTCGCCGTGAACGGTTTTGTCCGAAGCCTTAGGCGGTGGCCAAAAATCCGCCTCCGCACGTTTCGTCGTCTCTTCATCCAGACTTTCGCTGATGAGCACCTCTTCGCCCCGAACATCGATCACAACCACGCCTTCGTCCGTCAGCCACGCATGGCGCTCGCGCAAGGTCCGCCACGAATCAGCGGGGGGCGCATCCGGATCGACTTTTCCATCCGCTGCCAGCCCCTGCCGCTTTTGATAGCGCTCGGCCAGCGACTTGGCGTAGACCGCGGCAAACTCGGCAGCCTTGGCCTGCGTGGCCCAACGCGAAATATACAGCAATCCAATCGGCGCCGTCTTGTTTGCCTTCGGTTTCCCGGCAAAGTAATAGCCGCCGCGCCATGCCGGATACATTGAGGTAGCTTCAGCGCGGCCCGCGTACTGCTCGACGAGCACGTCAACATCAAACTCGCCGATCGCGCCGATATCGAAAGCATCGTAGCCTTTGAAGTCCTTGTCCATGTCGATCACCCTCAAAGGCGTCAGCTTTTCGTGCGTCAAATATGTCTGGGGCTCCATGATCTCCCGTGTCGTGTTCGGCGGATCTTTGAATGCACCCGCAAAGGCCAGCTCTTTACCGCCCAACTGCAGCAACGCGGCGCTGAAATCGAGACCGAAGCGATAGGGAAACGTCAACTCTTCTTTCAGGAAAATCGGAGCGTCGCGAAACGCCGGAGAATCGGCCGTTCCCACCAGCATGCCCTGCTTGAGCGCGTCCACAAGCTGCGGCGCTTCGAGCAGCGTCTTACCGGTCGGCGCGAGCGAATAGTCGAGCAACACGACCATCGCCTGCCCTTCAATCACGGCCTGGCGCGCCGACGATTCCTCGTCGGTGGCGATATCGTTTGGGCTGGGCGCATCGTTTTTGTCGTCAGGGTCGTCCGCTTTCATCCACTTTTCAATTCCGAATGACTGATCCTGCAGCGCATGGGTCAGCTCGTGCGCCAGCACCGGCTTCTGCTGTTCCACGTCGAGCCAGTTCAGCAGATTCACGGTCTTTGTCTTGACGTCGTAGTATCCCGCCACCTGTTCCCGCAGCATCGCCACTAGAAATTTGGGTAGATCGAAGTTGCGCGGCAGCAAGCCGAACTTTTTCAGCACCTCCGACGACCGCTCCAGCCGCTTGGCGTCCTTGTCATCTTTCATGCTCTTCTCAAGGTAGGTCTGCACCTCGTCGCGCTTGGTCAGCCGACGCTTCACCTTGTGCTTGATGGGAAGACCCGTGTCTTCGCTGGCAAACTGCAGAATTTCATCGACCGAGCGAAACAGTTCCTTCGCCTGTTTGGGGGAGATCGTGGTTTCTGGAGGAATGGGTTCGGCTGATGTGGTTCCCGGAGTTGTGGGTTGCGGCTTGGCGGGTTCCTGAGTGGCGCCGACGCTATCGCCCGCCGGCGATGCGCCATTCTTCGGCTGACTCGGCGGCTGACCCGGTTGCGGCGGACTCTGATTCTGATCGCCGCTCTGGTCTTTACTCTGATCTTGAACCTGATTCTGATTCTGAACCTGCAGTCCGAGTTCTTCGACGTTTTTGTTATCAGCGGGAGCCGGTGACTGGCTTTGCGACGCTGCCGCGCCGACCATCAGCGATGCAAGAAAAACAACCCAGAGAGAGTCTCGCAGCCTGTTTACCATCATCTTTCAATGTCGTCCGCAGCACCGAGCCTATTGAGCTCCTATGGACCCGACGCTCGATGGGATTAGGAAATCTTAATCGTAATCTGATGTTAGCAGGACGGACCCCTCGGAGCATGATGATGAGTGAGACCGAGACAAGCGGCAGAGGTTCGATACGCAGCGAGTCACGATCGGACGGCCATAATCGGCACGGATGGTCGTTTCCAGAGGAACCTCTCTATTTCTCCCGAGAGAATAGAGTCAGTGAATCCGCCCTGGGTACAATGGACATCGAGCCTGTCTGGCTGGAGCCTACTCGCGATTTCCATTGCTTCACGCTGGTTTCCGGTAACAACCATTAGGCTTGGCATCTCAGAGACATGCTCCCGGAGCAGCCTCAGGAAGTGTTCCTCCATTGCCCGCCATCCTATGGTCAACATTTTGGTAACCCGCGGAAGACAACGTTTCAAAGCCTCGACATGCTCCGCTGGGCATTCAAACTGGCCTTTGTTCTCTATCGGGATGGCAACGGCCGGGCAAATCGCCAGCTTGATCGAATCATCCATGGCTGGCGGCTGGTGCCGGACCCGTACCCACCCATCTAACAATCTCAAGGCAGCGGCCCTGGCAATAATCCGGTCGGCGACCTGCTGGGGATCCCGGCTGTCAAGGCCGTCCAAGCGCAGCTCCACGACCCTGCCCCAGCTCACTGAGCCGTGAAGTTTAAAAAGCTTGTACGCCGTTCCCGATACATACTCGGGAAGTCTGGTTGGGAGGAGGCCTACGTCTGCGCAGGCGTCGTCCAGCATTGTGTCGTAATTGAATGTTACGAGGCAGACCTCCTCATCGCTCTGGTACCGCCACTTCTCGATCTGGTCTAGAAGGCTCTTGTAGTTAGTCACCCCGTCGTGAATGCTTTCCCACTTCTGCTGACAGGCTTTGATGACGTAGGCCAAGTAGTAGCGGACCGCCATGATCTGGCTGTGGCGTTCGGGGTACAACGTAGCCTCGTCGAGGTAGGCTGCGAGTAGTCTCTCAAGAGCCCCGTCCGGGGCGAGGTGTCGTAAATGTGGGACAAGTGGCTGACACCTCGGAAACTTCTTCAGAGCATCCGCAAAAAACCCTCGGTTCTCGAAAAGGCTGTTGGCAAGCGGAGGACGCGCTTGCTCAATTTGCGCAATCCTGTCGTTAACTGATGCCGAAAGCCTGTCCGGAATGGGATAGGACGGCGCCGAGTCGTACGAGGCGCCCGCACCTAATTACAACCAGCAGCATCTAGATCATTCCTCCGCGACCCTACGAGCGACCCACTCGCCTGCCTCGCTCGTCCCCAGCGCGCCGCCGATGTCGGCCGTTGTCTTCTTCTCGCGCACCGCTTCGAGCACAGCCGCTTCGATCTTTTGCGCCTCGCTTGTCATCCCAAGATGCGCGAGCATCATCGCCGCCGTCAGAATCGCGCCGAACGGATTGGCAATATTTTTCCCCGCAATCGGCGGCGCCGATCCATGCACCGGCTCGAACATGGAAGTATGCCCAGGTCGAATGTTTCCGCTCGCCGCCATGCCCAAACCACCCTGCAATCCGGCAGCGATGTCGGTGATGATATCGCCAAACATATTGTTGGTAACGATGACATCAAACGCGCGGGGATCGCGCACCATTTGCAGGCACAGCGCGTCCACGTACATGTGCTGCGTTTCGATGTGCGGATGTTCGGCGCCAACTTCTTTGAAGACGCGCTGCCAGAGTCCACCGGCGTGCGTCATGGCATTCGATTTGTCGCACATCAGCACCCGCCTCCGCGGAGAGCCATCGAGTTTCTTATTTGTCGCGCAATACTCAAACGCATACCGAATGATGCGTTCGACACCCTTGCGCGTGTTGATGTCTTCCTGAATCGCAATCTCATCCGCCGTTCCCTGCTTGAACACACCGCCGAGATCCCCATAAACCCCCTCGGTATTCTCGCGAATCACGACGAAATCGACATCCTTGGGTTCGATGCCTTTGAGCGGGCAAAGCGACGCATCCATCAACCGCACCGGCCGCACGTTGGCGTATAAGTCCATCTTCGACCTCATGCCAAGCAGAATTTCGCGCGCATGAATGTTCGACGGAACACGCGGATCGCCAAAAGCGCCCACCAGAATAGCGTCGAAATCGCGGCCCAGCATGGCGAAGCCGTCGGGCGGGACGGTGACTTTATCGGCGAGATAGCGGTCGGCGCCCCAATCGAAACGGGTGAACGCCACGTTCGCGCCCGCAGCCTCGATTGCACGCACGGCTTGCGGAATGACTTCCTTCCCAACGCCATCGCCGGGAATAACGGCTATTCGTTTCTTTTCGCCCACCCGTTCCTCGCTGGCCGCAAAGCCATTGGAAACCCACCGGAAACGAAGATACCAGAACCCGTGGTTCTAAACACGGCTACGCAATTTGCGCCCATTCGCGTTCGCTATAATCAATATAAGAAACATGAGCACTGTCTTATACAAGAGTTCGGAATCAGCCGCATCCGCGGCCGCAGATCGTGGCAATACGCGCGCCGAGTTTCAGGCGCTCATCTCCGGTTGCGGCGTCTACGATCTGAGTTCGCGCGCGAAAATCTCCATCACCGGCGAAGATCGAGTCCGTTGGCTGAATGGCATGGTCACGAACAACATTCGCGATCTCGCGCCGAACCACGGCGTTTACGGTTTTCTGCTCAACGCGCAAGGACGTATTCAGGCCGATCTCTATGCCTATAACCTCGGCGAATCGCTCATAGTCGACACCGACGCCACCCAGCGCGAAAAAATCCTGGCGCATTTCGATAAGTACATCATCGCCGATGATGTCGAAGTGGCGGACATCAGCCCAACCGTCGCCTGCGTCGGGATAGCCGGGCCCCAAGCGTGGTCCATTCTGCGTAAAGCTGGAATCCAGGTGCCGGAGCTCGCGCCCTTGGAGTTATGCTCGCCGAAATGCGATTGCGCGTGCGATTGCCTGCAATGCACGCTGGTGCGAGGCGATGATCCTGCGGGATGTTCTTATGAAATCTGGCTGGCGCCAGACAAATTCAGATCCACCTGGGATGCATTGTTAGCCGCAGGCGCGACCGCCGTCGGCGCGGATGCCCTGGAGTTGCGAAGAATCAGTTTCGGAGTCCCGCGCTACGGCGTTGATATCCACGACCGCGACCTGCCGCAGGAAACAGGCCAGGCGCGCGCGCTGAGCTTTACCAAAGGCTGCTATCTCGGGCAGGAGATTGTGGAGCGCATTCGCTCCCGTGGTGCGGTTCACCGCCAATTCACCGCGTTCGCGGTCGATGGCGCACTGCCGGAACCGGGTACAAAGATTTTCGTCCAGGAAAACAACGAGGCTAAGGAAGCCGGCGAAATTACCAGCAGCGCGATTCTTCCGCTGCCGGAGGGAGATCGTCCGGTGGCCCTGGGCTATCTACGTCGCGAGGCGGCGGGAAAAGATTTGCGCGCGGGCACGGCGAAGTTGAGGCCGGTGGCGCTTCCGTTCGCGTGATTTCAGAAAATTCGAGTTTCAAAATTCAGGAACACTTATGGCGCAAAAACGAAAAGAAGAAAGCGAATTCAAAGTGAGCGACCGGCGTTTGTTTACCGCCGATGGAGAGCTGCGCACCGATTCGGAAGAAGAACAGGCTGCGACTCCAGCCGCATCGGCGCCGGCCGCAAAACCGGGCCCAGCAACTGTTTCGACGATGCCAGAATCCACGGCCGCGGCTCCATCCGCACCCGAATCCGACATCCCCGAGCCGCCGACCACCTTCGAGCAGCAGGCGCAGCACGACGCTTACAAACAGTCCTCGCGTGATTTGGATGCGCGCGTCAAGCAGAGCGGCCACTCCGCCAAAGAGCTGGAGATGAGTTTTGAGCGCTTCATGGCCTCGCTCTACATGACGGCGATGATGCAGCTTGGCCTGATGCACGAACAGGGCGGCCAACCCGGCGTCGACCTGATCGGCGCGCGCCAAACCATCGATACGCTCGGCATGTTGTCGGAAAAAACCAAGGGCAATCTCACTCCCAAAGAGCAGGGGTTTATGCAGAATTGCCTCTACGAACTGCGCATGGCGTACGTCGAAGTTACGAACGCGCTCGCGCGGCCACCGCAGGCGCCCGGCCCCAGCACAGGCACCAACGGCTGATGCATGCCACTCTGACCGTCCTGGGCAGTGGCACGTCGATGGGTGTGCCGACTATCGGCTGCGACTGCGCCGTTTGTCACTCGCAGGATCCGCGCGACCGCCGCACGCGTCCTTCCGTGATGATCGGCTACAACGGCCGCAATGTTCTCATCGACACCACGCCTGACTTTCGCGAGCAGGCGTTGCGCGAAAAGATCACCCACCTCGATGCCGTGCTCTACACGCATACTCACGCCGACCACATTCTCGGCATCGACGATTTGCGGCCGCTCAGCTATCGCCACAAACCCGGCAAGCTGCCGCTGTATGCCACGCCGCGAGCGTGCGATTTTTTGCGCAACATGTTTCGTTACATTTTCGAAGCGAAGTACAAATTTGGCGGATTGCCACAAGTCGAACTGCATCCCATCGAGGGCCCGATCGAACTCTTCGGCGCACGCTTTGAGCCGGTGACCGTGATCCATGGCGAAGTTCCGATTCTCGCCTTCCGCTTCGGATCGGCCGCCTACCTCACCGACCACAGCGAAGTCCCCGCTGAAACGCTGGAGAAGCTGCAAAACCTCGACATTCTTTTTCTGGATGCGCTGCGCTACACGCCGCATCCCACGCATTCGACGATCGAGCAGTCGTTAAAGATCGTCGAAGAAGTAAAACCGAAGCGGGCATTTTTCACGCACATCTGCCACGACTTGCAGCATGCGACGGCAGATGCGGCCTTGCCGCCCGGTGTGCAACTGGCGTTCGATGGCATGAAACTGGAGTTTGAAATCTAACTCACCGCCGAGACGCCGAGTTCGCCGAGAAGACTTATTGATAAGTTGGCGCGACCTTGGCGTCTCAGCGGTAAACAGATTTTCGATGCAAACTTTTCACCAACTCGACGAGATCCCCCGTGACTTCGGGCCCACCATGGTCAGCGTAGGCAACTTTGACGGTGTGCACCGCGCTCACCGCGCCGTTATCGACGAGATCGTGCGACGAGCGAAGGCCGCCAAAGCGCGGTCCGTGGTCGTCACCTTTGAGCCTCACCCTTCGCGCATTCTGCGTCCTGATCACGCTCCCAAGCTCCTGACTCCGCTGCCGGAAAAACTGCGCCTGCTCGAAGCCACGGGAGTGGACGCGCTTCTACTGCTCCCGTTCTCGCGCGATCTTTCCTTGATGACGCCGCACCAGTTCGCGCACGACATTCTCAACGAGGGGCTTCATGCCCGCGAAGTTCACGAAGGCTACAACTTCCGCTTCGGCCACAAAGCCGCCGGAGATGTCGATCTGCTGCGCGAATTCGGCAGCGAAATGGGATTCGACATGCACGATTATCCCGAGATGCGCCTCCGCGGAGAAAGTGTCTCCAGCAGCCACATCCGCGAGTTGCTCTACGAAGGACGCGTCAGCCGCGCTCGCCACCTGCTGGGCCGTCCATTCAGTATTCTCTCCGCCGCCGGACGCGGCCGCGGCTATGGCGCGAAATATACCGTCCCAACCATCAACCTCGCGCACTATGAAGAACTCGTGCCCAAGGATGGCGTATACATCACTCATACGCGAATCGGCAGTGGCAGTAAGAGCGAGTGTTTCGATTCGGTCACGAACGTCGGCAATCGTCCCACCTTTGGCGCCAACTCCTTTGCCATCGAAACTCACCTGCTGAATTTCCACGCCATCGAACTTTCGGCGGAAACCGAAATCGAAATTCACTTTCTCGATCGTCTGCGCGATGAAATCAAGTTTCCCTCAGTGGAAGCGCTGAAAGAGCAGATCGGGCGCGATGTGCGGAAGGCGCAGAGGTTTCTGAGGCGGCTGGAATAGGCTGACGTCCGTTTCTCGGGGGGCGGCAGGGAACTGGGGGAACGGTCTTCGGTTTTTCTGCAGCGGTTACGGGCGAGTTACACCCAAACGCTCGTTGTGGTCGAAGATTTCGTTAAGCTTGCGAATGATGCGATCTTTGAGCGTAAGGGGTTTTGCGTCCGAAGTTTCCGGAGATCCTTTCTTGTCGTCCGGTTGTTGGTTGAGAGCAGGTGCGGCGCCAGTGGCCATGATTGTCCCTCCTAAGTTGAAGATATACGTACAACGAGTAACAGTTATTACACGAGCCTTAGAGGAGGTGTTCTTAATGTTACGATGGTGGGGCCGCGAGCAGCAGATGACCACCGACATACGACTTCAGGATCCAGTGAGTTACGGCGGACTAAGCATAAAAAGCAAGTGCCGTGACATTCATCTGACAGCGTCCGGTCAGGTTTTACATTTGACACGAATTAGCCTAGCGTTGCTGGATCTGAAGTGGACCGCGATGGATCGGCTTGGCGCTTTAGCGAACGCACCGCTTGGCCGGCTAGCTCCCGCAAAGGCAAAACAAAGTCGGTAGCGCCACGCGAAATCGCCTCGCGAGGCATTCCAAAGACAACACAACTGGCCTCATCCTGCGCCATGGTGATGGCGCCTGCTTCTTTCATTTCGCGCAATCCGTCGGCTCCGTCATCGCCCATTCCGGTCATGATCACGCCCACGGAATTTGCTCCGGCGGCAACCGCGACCGAACGGAACAGAACATCGACGCTGGGTCGATGCCGCGATACTAAAGGCCCATCTGCGAGATTCGCCACGAAGTTCGCGTCATTACGATGAATCAGAAGGTGTAAGTTACCGGGAGCAATCAAGGCCAGGCCGCTGCGCAAAGGAGATCCGTCGCCAGCCTCGCTCACTTCAATGGCACACTCCTGATTCAGGCGATCGGCGAAAGCTCGAGTGAACCTCTCCGGCATGTGCTGTACGACCACGATCGGAGGACAGTTCGCGGGCATGGCTGAGAGGAAAATGCGCAGAGCTTCGGTGCCTCCCGTGGACGCGCCGACGGCAATGACCCCGTGGCACGGACCGCGATCGCGAGTCTTCACGCGCGGAGGCAGCACGGCGTCAGCGCTCAAACGCGGCGAAGCGGCGATACTGTGACGCGGTACGATGCGTGCCTGCGCTGCGCTCCACACCGCATCCAGAAGCAGCACTGCGGACTCATGCAGGAATTCACGAACTCCCACCTTGGGCTTGGTAATTACCTCAACCGCTCCCTCTTCGAGCGCGCGCAAAGCGAGGTCAGTACCTTTCGCTGCAAGACCGGAGCAGATCACCACCGGAATGGGCGATTCGGCCATAATCTTGCGCAAGAAAGTCAGGCCATCCATGCGCGGCATTTCCAGATCGGTAATGACGACGTCAGGCCGATCCTTCTGCATCTTGAGGCCTGCAATCAGCGGATTGGCGGCAACGCTGACCTTGATTCTTTGGTCGGTTTGAAGAATTGCCTGCATTACCTGGCGCACCATGGCGGAATCGTCGACGACCAGCACATGCAACCCCTCGGGTTGCGCATTGGCAGATGCGTTTTCTCCAGCGGATATAGCGGATTGGTTCGGGGCCGGCACGGAATCAGAAGCCACTTTCTTCTCCAGCTCTGGCGTAAACTGCCGGCGCCACACTACGTAACGGCGAGTTGATACCGCCGAGGTTTTCGGCGTGCCCCACAAAAAGAAGCCCGGCGCGGGAAAGGCAGCGAGTTAGTTTCTCCACAACTTTGCGCTTAGACTCGAGATCGAAATAGATGAGAACGTTGCGGCAGAAAATCACGTCAAAGTGTCCGCGCGGCGGGTACGGGTCGTGCGCGAGATTCAATTTTCGGAACTCGACCATTTGCTGAATGCCCGGCATCACTTTCATCTGTCCCTCCTCTGTGGCAATGTCTTTCAGCATGAACTGCTTGAGCAAGGCTTCAGGAATTTCGCAGGACTGGGCGAGGTTGTAAATTCCCTTGCGCGCGTGATCCAGCATTTTGGTTGAGATGTCTGTCGCGAGAGTCGTTGCGTCCCAGCCCTCATCGTGCGGCAGGTTTGCCGCCATCAGCATGGCCAGCGAGTAGGGTTCCTCGCCGGAGGAACAACCGGCGCTCCATAGCCGGATTGTCCTCGGGCGCCGTCCTTGTTGAGCATCGACCAGCCAGCGCGGAACGACCCGCCGTTCGAGAAATTCAAAATGTTTGTGTTCGCGAAAAAAACGTGTTTCATTGGTGGTGATCGCGTCGATCATCTCGGCGCGTTCTTTCTTTTGTTCGGGCTGCACTACCAGTTTGTAATAGTGCTCGAGTCCGCAGATTTCCAGTGCGCGCAGGCGGCGAGACATGCGGCTGCACAACAATGCCATCTTCGATTCTCCAAGCCAGATCCCAGTTTCCTGTTGAATCAGCCGTTGGAATTTCTGAAAAAGCGCGGGACTAACCGAGATGAGTGGCGATGTCGCTTCCCCGAGGCCGGAATCATCCGGATACCCTGACCTTTTGCGACAAGGCGAAGTTGCAGACAAAACTAAACCCCCGATTCTGCTGCCCGCGCACCGAGTGCCGCCGGGTTGCTGGTCGTGTCCTGCGGTTCGGATGTGGAATCAGCGATTGCGAGCAATTCATCGGTGGAAAGGACCTTGTCGATATCCAGGATGAGGCAGAACTTCTTTCCCATTCGTCCCATGCCCAGCAGATATTCAATCTTCAGACGTGTGCCGAACGGCGGAGGAGCCTCGACTTCGTTTTCCGAAAAATCGACGACCTGGTTGACCGCATCGGCCATGATGCCCATGGTCAACTTATCGCCGTCATAAGATACTTCAGTGATGACAATGCAACAGAACTTAGAAATCTTGCTCGGCGGCAACCCAAACTTAACGGCCAAATCTATCACCGGTACGACGTTGCCGCGCAGGTTAGTGACACCTCGAATCCAGGGAGCAGTATTAGGCACGGTTGTAACTGTGTCGTACTCGACAATCTCTTTAACTTTCAAAATCTTGACGGCATATTCCTCGCCGGCAACAAAGAAAGTAAGATGTTGCCCATTCGCTGACGAATGCGGCTTAGCTTCCTTGACGGCGTCCATGTTTTACTCCTTGACGACCTACTCCTTAACATTCCCGGCACTGCGTCTACGGTATTCGCGACTCGAGACGCGAAACCTCAGTCAATGCAAACTATGCCACTTTCTAGAAACGTGAAAAATTCGGTTCGTCCAACGACTTACTCATAGCTTGGCGTGCAGGCGCCAGTTCACCCAGGCTTACTTTTACCGTCTTAGTCTGAGGTAACATTCCCGCGTGCTTGCTGCCGGAGTCGCGGTTAGTTGCCTTCTCGTCGGTAAGCTGGAAAAAAGTCATCAACTGCTGCAGTTGCTCGGATTGCGCAGCCAACTCTTCCGCGGTACTGGAAAGCTCCTCGGCAGCCGAAGCGTTGCGCTGCGTCACGTTGTCTACCTGCGACATAGCGCGGCTGATCTGCATGACTCCGGCAGATTGCTCGGTTGAGGCAGCGGTAACCTCCTGCACCAATTCGGCCGTCCTGCGGATAGCCGGAACTAAGTCGGCCAGTAACTGGCCCGAATGCTCGGCAACCCCGACGCTCTTGGAGGCCAGGTCCCCGATCTCCTTGGCTGCGAGTTGGCTTCTTTCCGCCAGTTTCCGCACCTCGACCGCAACCACGGCAAACCCCCTGCCCTGATCACCGGCCCGAGCAGCCTCAATGGCAGCATTCAGTGCAAGCAGGTTAGTCTGATAAGCGATGTCCTCGATGACCGAGATTTTGGCCGTAATCTGCTTCATGGCATCGACGGTTTGCTGCACGGCACCGCCGCTCTCCGCCGCCGCGCGCGACCCATCCTGCGCTACTTTTTCGACCTTCCGGCTGTTCTCTGCATTCTGCGTGATCGAAGCGTTCATCTGCTCCAGGCTGGCACTCGTCTCCTGAACCGAAGCGGCCTGCTCGCTCGTGCCTTGCGAAAGGCTTTGCGACGAAGCCGACACCTGCGTGGCGGCAGCGGTTACCGCCGACGAGCCTTCGCGCACATCGCGAATGATGGCCGAGAGTTTGTCGGTCATCTCAGACATAGCTTGCAGCAACTTCCCGGTCTCGGACTCGTCGGTCACGTGAATGGCGCGGTTCAACTCGCCGGCGGCGATGGCTTGCGCGTGCTCGACTGCGCGCTGAATGGGTGTCGTGATGCTCCGGGTGACGACGATGGCGGTTCCGGCAGCGAGAAGCAAGGTCAGAATGACAACCGTGAGTGCCGCTCTGCGCCCTCTGCTATAAGCCTCCGCGCTTTCCTGAATGCTCCGCTGTACGGCTTCCGATTGCAGGTCGATAAACTTGATCCAGGAGGCGCGATAGGCTGTAAGTGCCGGAATCACTTCGCCGGTCAAGGCGGTCATGGCCTGTTCGCGCTTCTTGTCACCGAGTAATTTCTTGGCTTTTTGCCGGGCAGCGACGTAGGCATTCCGATTCTGAGTAACAGTCTCGAAGAGATCCCGTTCCTGCGAAGTGCTGAGGCTCTTTTCAATCTCGGCAACTTCGACGCCGATCTGGTGACTGATAGCGTCATTTTGCTCATTCAGTTTTTGCTGCTCCGCCGGATCCGAGGTTTCAAACAACTGCATGGTAATGCGAGCGTTGTCGGTGGAATTAGCGATGGTGTCGTTGCTCAGTTTGGTGATGTTGAAGCGAGTTTGGATTGCCGCGGTGGTCTCCGTGTTTAGGCGACCGAGCCAATTCAAGCCTAATCCAGCCAAGGCAACCACGATCGAAAGAATGAATCCAAACAGTACGCTCAATCGAGTTCTGATTTTCCAATCTTGCCAAGTTTTCATAGCGGTGAACCTTTCGTAACCAAATAAAGTCTGTTAACTGGCCTGCAAACTGGACTGCATCATGTCTTGCAAGAGACCGGGCACGTCCACAATCAGACCGACCCGTCCGTCACCCAGGATGGTCGAACCGGCAATGCCCGAGATTCCCCGGAACAACTTGCCCAACGGTTTGATGACTGCCTGAACCCCGCCCAGCAAGCGATCGACTGCGATTCCAGCCTGGAATTCGCCAACCTTCACCACGATCACGTTTTCCCTGACTTGGCTTGTGGCGGGCTGGCCGAATACCTCCCGCAGTCGAATATAAGGAAGAGCGCTGCCGCGCAAGTTGAGAATGCCGCTGCTCCCGGGACGGCGATGGGCAGCTGTCAGTTCCGTGCACTCGATGACGTATTCCTGGGGCAGAACAAATGTGTCGTCGCCGGCGAGAACTGAAAATCCATCGATGATGGTGAGTGTTAGTGGAAGGCGAATCGTGATGACTGTGCCTTTACCTTCTTCGCTGGCGATTTCCACCACCCCGTGCAAGGCTTCGATGTTGCGCCGCACCACGTCCAGGCCCACGCCGCGGCCGGAAAGATCGGTCACGGAGCCGGCAGTCGAAAAGCCGGGACGGAACAAGATTTGAAATAGTTCCAAGTCCGAGACAGGGTTGGCATTGAGAAAGAGTCCCATCTCTTTCGCTTTATGCAGAATGCTGGCCCGGTTTAGGCCGGCGCCGTCATCCTGCAGCGTGACCACTACGTTGCTGCCGATGTGGGCAGCCGAAACTCGAATCAGGCCACAGGGGTTCTTGCCGCGGCTCTTGCGCACCGGTGGAATCTCAATGCCGTGGTCGATAGCATTGCGAATCATGTGCAACAACGCATCTTTCAGGTGCTCGAGCACGGCGGTGTCGACTTCGACTTCGCCTCCAAGCACTTCCACGCGTGCCAGCTTGCTATGGCTGTTGGCGAGATCGCGCACGGAACGCAAGGTTTGGCGAAGCATCGTGCCGATCGGCACCATGCGGACGGCCATGACTTCTTCCTGAAGATTTCTAAAAAGATGCTCAGTTTCGCCCTGCACTTCGAGAATATCGCGCCCCAGATTGGTATTGACGCTTTCAACTTTCTCGATCAGGCGGCGCAGCCTCCCATGAGCGATGACAATTTCGCCAGTCAGATTCAACATGCGATCGAGCTTGTCAATATCCGCGCGCAGAGTGCGGCCCGCTGCGCCTGGCAAAGCACTCGCTTTGGCCGCGGCGGGGCGACCACCGTTCGTAGTTTGGCCAGCACGCAGTTGCTGAGACCGTCTGTCAACCTCATCAGCGATTTGTTTTCTTAGGTGCTGTTGGTTATCCGTCAGCCGCGGACTTCCATCCGTAGCTCCGATCACCAGAGCGCGAAGCTCGTCCACGGCTTTCAGCAGCAGCGAGATTTCGCTTGCGCCAACCTCTGTATTTTGCTCACGAAGAACATCCAGCAGATCCTCGGTAGCGTGAGCAAAGCCTGCGAGATCGTCCAGTTCGAGGGCGGTTGCATTGCCTTTCATGGTGTGAGCGACGCGAAAGATGTCGTTCACGAGCTCAGGCCCGCCGGCGCTCGATTCCATGGCCAGCAGCGATTGCTCCATGAGATCCAAGCCCTCCTGGGACTCAGCGATGAAAGACTCCAGAACTGCCTCGCGATCAAAATCCATCGAACTCCACTCCTGAAACCTTGTACTGGCGGTAATGCCGCATTTAGGGGCTAACCCGATCGGCAAAATCCCGAATCAGGGTGAGGCCGTCTTCGGTATGAAAGATCAACCTGCGGCCGTGCTTTCCCGAGACATCCTTAGCCACCAGCCGAATACCGGCCGTGCGCACAAACTCTTCCGCCAGGCACACATTCTTAGATCCCAACGATTGCAGCGGATCGGCGACAAAGGCGCTGGAGCCGCCGAAGACCTTGGCTTGCAGGTCCTTGGTGTCGCAGCCGAGGGCCAACAATTCCTTCAAGAGAGCGGGATTAGCGACATTTCCATAACGCAGCCGGTTAGGACCGCTCTCGTCTCCCTCCGGCAGCAGATAGTGGTTCATACCGCCAATTTTTTTGCGACGATCCCAAAGACACAGGGCGGCGCACGATCCCAGAATGGTGGTGATGACAGTGGGTTCGCGCGAGACAAACATTTGCCCCGGATAGAGGAAGTGCCTGGCGCCGCCGACGGCCT
The DNA here is from genome assembly GCA_030038475.1 of Terriglobales bacterium. Lineage (GTDB taxonomy): Bacteria > Acidobacteriota > Terriglobia > Terriglobales > Acidobacteriaceae > Acidiflorens. The sequence continues at coordinate 29,801 of JASHOU010000007.1, forward strand.
CGTCGCGTTCAAACCCCTTCATGGCGTCGGCGGGAAGCACCGCGGGGTTAAATTTGTCAGCTTTAGGGTTCATGCGTGCGTCGTGTCCGCCGTTGTGCTCGCATCGAACAGGGCTCTGGCGATCTCGTCCGAGAGAACCTTGGCGAGCTTGACGTCGGCCTCGTTAAAATCGAGCTTCTGGGGCAGCAATCTCAACATCACCAGAACCCCCACCGTGCGGGCGCTGGAACGAATTGGAACGAAGACTCGGAGCTGTGGTGCATCATCGCCCGGATCGTGGCGAGCAGTTCGGGCGACGTGACATTCCCCTTCCAGTACTCGTTGCAGTCCGCACTCGCGAAATCCCTCCAGAGTGGCATATCGTTGAGGGTCGATTCCAAACGACCAGCACAGGCTGCTCTTGCCATGTTCCACGCTGAAGAGCCCGATTTCTTCACAACCGAGAAGGTTAGTGACGATCTCACGGATCGCCTCCAGCGTGTCGACTCGGCCCACACTCTCACGAACTCTTTTCTGGGCTGCCTCCAGCCGCGGATCCTCAAATTTGCCGATTGCTGAAGCGGTCGCTTTCATCTTTCTCATCCTCAGAGCTGGCTCATCCTCAGAGCCGGTTTCGGAGCCAATGCAGTGTTGCCACTCGTCCCGCTAATCTCCCAGGTAGCTTTGCAGCAATCTCACGAGCTCATCACCGTCGACCGGTTTGGTGAGGTAGTCGTTGCAGCCACTCTGAAATCCGGCTTCCATATACGACTCTTCGCCACGGGTTGTAAGCAGAACGATCGGAATCTCGCACGTGGCGGCTTGCTGTCGCATCTTCTTGCAGGCTTCAAAGCCATTCATGCGTGGCATCACTACGTCCATGAGGACGAGATCCGGACGCTCATCGTTGGCTTTGGTCACCGCCTCCAAACCATCCATGGCGGTGACACACTCGTAATTCGTCCGCTTTTCCAGGATCGCCCGCTCCATCATCAAAGCGGTCTTGGAGTCATCGACCAGAAGAACCTTTTTTGCTGCCATAGCTCCTGAAAAGCTCCCAAAACCTGGCGGTCAACCGGTCGGAGGTCTTCTGAACAATAAAGCAGCCCCACCAGCCCGCCAGATGCTCTGGCAGAATGTCCTAACAGAGGAAGATCCCGTTTTGGTTCTGCCAACCTTGCAAGATTAAAGATTTCTTAGAAACAAGGCAGTAACTTACGACCTGCGGTAGTTACATTGGTACTTAGGAGTAGCGGCTCGGACCGACACATCTGGAAGAGGCGGCTCCTTGGGTCATCTGGGAAATCATCCCAATATGTTGGTCCAGTGAGCGGCGAAGGGAAAATTGTTCCAGGCCGGGACGTCGGCGTCGGGGTGGAATAAACTGACATTATGAACATCGACAAGTTGCTCATCAGGTACCGCGTCGAGCACGGGAAGCATTTTCGCCTGAAGGATCACGATCCGGCGGACACGCACGGGCTTGGGTCGGAGCTGAAACCCCGGGCGACCGAGATGCTGGCACACGGCGTCAAAGAAATGAGCCGCCTGCAGGATATTCTCGCGGCGCAGGACCGCTGGGCGCTGCTGCTGATTTTTCAGGCCATGGATGCGGCCGGAAAAGATGGAACCATCAAGCACGTAATGTCGGGGGTCAATCCGCAAGGCGTGCAGGTGTGGTCGTTCAAAGCCCCGTCGGCCGAAGAACTGGAACACGGATACTTGTGGCGCTGCGCGCAGCGTGCGCCGGGGCGCGGCCGGATCGGAATCTTCAACCGCTCGTATTACGAAGAAGTGCTCGTAGTTCGCGTGCATCCAGAGGTTTTAGCGAATGAGAAGCTGCCGAAGCAGTTGGTGACGAAACACATCTGGGAGGAGCGGTTCGAAGATATCAATAATTTCGAGCGCTATCTTTCGCGCAACGGAATTGTGGTGCTGAAGTTCTTTCTGCATCTTTCGCGCAAGGAGCAGCAGCGGCGGTTTTTGGAGCGGCTCGATACGCCGCAAAAGAACTGGAAATTTTCCGCGTCCGATATCAAGGAGCGCGAATTCTGGGATACGTATCAGGACGCGTACGAGGATATGATCCGGCACACGGCGCACCGGCATGCGCCCT
>JASHOU010000092.1 GCA_030038475.1 Terriglobales bacterium
TTGCACCCACGCTGCGCACACCCGGAATCTGCTTGAGCCGGTCGATCAGGTTCGAAAAGAAGATCGCCTCACTCGCCTTGGATTTCGGATCGAACCACCCGGACCATGGAAGCGAAACATCCATGGTGACAATTTTGTCTACACGGAAGCCGGGATTGACTTCCAACACCTTTTGCAAGCTCCGCCCCAGCAGTCCCGCGCCTACGATGAGGACGAGCGTGATGGCCATCTGGCCCGCCACGATCATCCTTCCGATCCGCTGGCTGCTTTGAGAACCCGCTTGTCCACGGCCGCCTTCACCGAGCCCCTCGCGCACGTCGCCCGATGTCGCGCGCAGCGCGGTAAACACTCCGAGTCCTACGGCGACGGCAGCAGAGAGCAGGAGGGCGAACCCAAGCACGGGGATGCTAATGAAAACGCTGTCCAGCCGCGGCAGATTTTCCGGCGCCAGCGCGACCAGCCCCGCGATACCGGCAAATGCTCCCAGTACACCGAGAGCGCCAGCAGTGAGTGATAACAGGAGCGCTTCGGTAAGAAACTGGCGGATCAAACGCCCGCGTCCCGCACCCAGCGCGCTGCGAATCGCGAGTTCCCGCTCGCGCACCGAAGCTTGGGCGAGCAGCAGGTTGGCTACATTCGCGCAGGCGACCAGAAGAAGAAATCCCACCGCTCCCAGCAGGACCAGCAGCGCGGGGCGGGCTTTGCCGGTGATCGATTCCTGGAGCGGAACGACAATTCCATCTTTAAGGAGATAATCGTTTTGCTCGCTTGCGGTTGCGTGAATGCGGCGCGCGATCGCGCTGATGTCGGCGTTCGCTTGCTCGACCGTCACGCCATCCCGCAGGCGCGCAACCGCGCTGTAGTTATGGCCGGTCCGGCTTGGATTTTCCCCGTCGAGATCGGTCGGCAGCCACAACTCCACGTCGGCGGGAAACTGAAACCCCTCCGGCAGCACGCCGATAACGGAGAAGACCGCATTGTCAATCTTCAGGTGCGCCTGCGAGAGGTCCCGAAGCGATCCCAGGTGTTGCTTCCAGTATCCGTAGCTGACAAGAACGACTGGAGCCGCCCCTTTTCTCGCATCCGCCGCGCTGATCTCGCGGCCGATGATCGGCTGAACGCGAAAGACCTTGAAAAAATCGGCGGAGACGTTGGCGACTGTCGTCCGTGTCGGCTGGGCGGCCCCTGAAACTGACGCGATACCGTCAGCGTATTTAGCGACCGCCTCGAAGCTATGGTTTTGATCGCGAAAGTCATCGAAGTTGGGATCGGCAAGGCGCGACCATGTGCCCTTGGTGTTGACCTCAAAGACAGCCATGATCCGGCTCGGATCGGTGTAGGGCAGGGGCCGCAGCAACACCCCGTAGACAACGCTGAAAATTGCCGTGGTAGCGCCGATGGCAAGCGCAAGAGTGAATATCGCAATCGCAGTGACGCCGGGGTTCTTGCGCCACTGGCGAAGCGTGCAGCGAAGATCCTGAAGTAAGCCCATCATCGATATTTCTCTCCTACGTTTTCTCTCCTACTCGTAGCGCAAGGCCACCATGGGGTCGACTTTTGCGGCGCGCCGTGCGGGCACGTAACTCGCACTTCCAGCAAACGCAATAAGCAAGGCCGCTGCAGCCAGGAACGTAGCCGGGTCCGCGGGAGAAATCCCGAAAACAAGCTGCGCCATAAGATGGCGAAGAATCCAGGCAGCAAACAGGCCCGCAACGGCTCCAACCGCAGCCATTCCCAATCCCTGCTTTATGACCAACCAAAGCACGTCCGGACGCTGTGCTCCCAAGGCCATCCGCAAGCCAATTTCACTTGTTCGCTGCACGACCACGTAGGAGACGACTCCATAAACTCCGATACCCGCCAGCACAATTCCAAAAACCGCAAACAATGCCAGCAACCCGGTCGTGTATCGCTGGTCTGCGGTCTGCTGCTCCATGATCTGATCCATGCTGAAAACTTCCGCGAATGGCAGATTGGCATCCAACGAGTGGAGTTGCCCTCGAATAGAAGCAGCCAGCTCAAAGGGGGCCAGCGCAGTGCGCACGATCAGATTCTTGAAGCCGTAATTGAGATCGGGAGTCTGACGGAAAAGAGCAACGAATTGGGGCCCCGATGGAAGCGCCAGTCCGCGGTTGAGAGCGTTGCCGATCACGCCAATGACGGTAAACCTGATGCGAGGCATATTCGAGGGGGCCATCGCTGGTGGCATGCCGAGTTGAATCTGCTTTCCAAGCGGATCCTCAGTCGGAAAGTAAAGCTTCGCGAACGCCTGATTGACCAGGACCACCGGAACACTCGTCTCGGTATCGGCGTCAGTAAAGTAGCGGCCCTTAAGAAGAGGAATTGCAAATGTGCGCAGATAATGCGAATCGGTCACATTGAATGCTGCTGAGGGCGTATCTTCAAGCCGCGATTCGGGCCGGCCCACAATCGTGAACCTCTGCATCCACTGAGCATCGGGAGGATAAGAGGCGCTGATTGCGGCGTCCTGCACTCCGGGCAACCGGCGCACGCGCGCGGCGTATTCGTCGCAAAAGTGGGTGATGCTGGCGGAATTCGAGTAGCGTACCGGCGGAAGAAAAAGATGGACCTTTAATAAATGATCGACGCGAAAGCCCGCCTCCTGTTTCTGTAACCGCAAGAGACTCTGCATCAGAAGTCCGGTGCCCACAAGAAGCATCACCGCCAAAGCCATCTCGCCGGCGACAATCGAATGCCCCAACCATTTCTTGCGGCGTCCGGCGACGCTTCCCCGACCGCTCTCCTTGAATGCCTCCGACAAATTCACTTTTGACGCGAGCCATGCCGGAATAACCCCAAAGAGCAAGCTGCTGCCGACAGAAAGCGCCATCGCAAAAGCTAAAACGCGAAGGTCTACATGAACAGCCGCAAGCTGTGGCAGTTGTGCCGGATGCGCCCGGGCGATGGCAACTGACGCCCACCAGGCAAGCGCACAGCCAAGCGCGCCACCGAGTGTCCCCAACAGCAGACTCTCCGCCATAAATTGGCGGATCAAAGCGGACCTTGCGGCTCCCATAGCAACTCTCACGGCCACTTCCCGGGCACGGTTGGAATTTCTTACCAGCAACAAATTGGCGACGTTCGAACAGGCGATCAAAAGGATGAGAATCACCGCTCCCATGAGCAGCAGGATCACCGGGCGCAGGGTGCCGATGCGGTCTTCCTGAAGCGGATGAAGAACCACGCCTACTCCACGATCGAGCGGATATCGGGCAGCAAGATTTTTGGCGATTGTTTGGAGGTCAGCTTGCGCCTGCTCAAGGCTGACGCCTGCTTTCAGCCGGCCGATCGCAAAGAAGCTATCCCGTCTGCTGCTCTCCTCCCACACCGAAGTTTCATTTGCGCTGAGGTAGGGAACAAATGGAGTCCACAATTCGACCCGACCGCGCGAACTGTCAAACGACCAGTTAGGAAGCCCCGGCGGCATTACGCCGATGATCGTGTAAGGCTCATCATTGATTCGAATCGACTTGCCAAGAATGGCCGGATCGCCCTGGAATCGCGCTTGCCAAAAGTCATAGCTCAGGATCACTTCAAACTGATTCCCCCAACGGTTTTCTTCGTCTGTGAAGAGACGCCCCATAAGAGGCTCCACGCCCAGCACTTCAAAATAAGCTCGCGGCACAAGACCTACGGGCTGCTGCTCCGGGTCCGTCGATCCGGGAAGGGCGCTGATGTTTTTTCTCCAGCCCGAATCGTAGATGGCCATTTCTTCGAAAGACCGGTTCCCCGCGGCGAAATCACGCACATCAAGCGGGGAAGGCCCATCCATTGCATCGGCGCGCGTTGAAAGGATTCTGACCAGGCGGTCGGGATCACGGAATGGCGGGGGCTGTAGAAGTACGGCATTCATCACCCCAAACATCACGGTGCTCACTCCGATTCCGAGAGCCAGGGTAAGAACGGCAACCGAAGTGAAGCCTGGACTCTTGCGCAGCTGGCGCAGAGCGTAACGAATATCTTGCAGCAAACCACTCACGCGCTCGTCTCCTGCAGGAGTTTCTTCAGTTCTTCTTCGGCGACCACTTTGCCGTCGAACAGGTGCACTTCGCGCTGCGCGTGCTTGGCGAAGCGGGGATCGTGCGTCACCATGCAGATGGTTGCGCCTTCTCGGTGCAATTCCTGCAACAGCTCCATGACGGCTTCGCCGTTGCGCGAATCGAGATTTCCGGTAGGCTCATCGGCGAGCAGAATGGAAGGCTTGCCACCGAGCGCTCGCGCCACGGCGACACGCTGCTGCTGACCGCCAGAAAGTTGCGATGGATAATGCCGCACGCGATGCGCCATGCCAACGCGCTCCAGGGCTTCCATCACGCGGGCCTTGCGGTCGGCAGCGGGCATTCGTTGACGGTAGGTGAGCGGCAGTTCGACATTCTCATAAACGGTAAGATCGCCAATCAGGTTGAAACTCTGAAAAATGAATCCGATCTCTTGATTGCGGATGCGCGAGCGCTCGGCGAAATCGAGATTCTCGACTGTCTTGCCGTTGAGCGAGTAGCGTCCGGCAGTCGGCGTATCGAGCAATCCAATGATAGATAGCAGCGTCGACTTGCCGCAGCCCGACGGGCCCGACATGGCAACATACTCTCCTTTATTTACGGATAGGTGGATGCCGGAGAGTGCGTGGGTTTCGATTTCGTCGGTGTAGAAAACTTTGGTCAGGTCTTGAATCTGGATGAGCGGTTGTGGCGCTTCGGTCATTTCATTCCTCGCGGTGGTTTGAATTGTCTCTGAGCCCGTTTATTCGAGCCGAATTCGATCGGTGTTATCCCAGCGCGACATGTCAGACAAGATGACGGTGTCGCCCTCATGCAATCCTTCGATCACCTGGATCGAGTTCACTGAGGCGCGGCCGACTTTGACTGGCACGCGGACCGCGCCCTGTCCATCCGGGTTGAGTTTGAACAAGCTAATGGTGCTGTTCTCCTGCCCGAAGGCGGGACGCCCGACGTAAAGCACATCCTGCATGCGCTCCAGATCGATGGTTCCGTCTACGCTCAGGTCGGGACGCGCGCCTTTCGGGAGTTCGCCAGTCAGTTTGACGTCGACGGTCACCGTTCCGTTTTGTACCGCCGGATCGACCCGCATCACGGTTCCGGCAATTTCGCCGTTGTGGGTGTCGACCGAAGCGGGTTCGCCAATCTGCACGTCGCGCGCCTGGGTTTCGGCGATCTTCAGCGTGGCCATCAGGTGATTGGGTTCGACTACCTTGGCGAGCATGGTGCCCGGCAATACGTGCTGGCCGACCTGCAGGGGAAGATCCACCAAAACGCCGTCGATTCCGGCGCGAACTTTCAACGCATCCAGCTGTTTTTGTTTGAGCTCGGCAAGGGTGCGCATCTGATCGACTTTGTCTTGTTCCTGCGCCATCTGCGACTCAATCGCCCGCTCATCGGCCATCAACACCTGATTCTCGAGGTCGTTTCTGGTAGTGAGTTCGTCGGCTTTATCTTTGGAAGATTTGTAGGCGAGGCCGGAGATGACTCCCAATTCGTAGAGGGCTTTGTCGGTTTGCGCCTGCCGTTGCGCCTGCGCGTCGTCGGCATGAACCGTAGCGGCGCCGGCTTTCTGATTCATCAGGTCGCTCTCCAGCTTGACGCGGAGGCTCTGATATTCAGCTTCGGCGGCTTTCAGTTGAAGCTCGGCGTCAACCGCGGCTTGTTCTGTTTGGGGATTGCTCATTTCGAGCAGGATTGTGTTGGCTGTTACCTGCGAGCCGGGCAACATGCGAATGCGCACAACGGTAGCTTCGGTCTCCGCGGGAATCTGACGCACCGCTTCCTGGCTGGGGACGAGCGACCCTGTGCCGCGCACCTGGCGCAGCATCGGCCCGCGTTTGACGGTGTCGGTCCACACCGTTCCGCGCTCGACTTCCGGTGCAGCCGGCTTGAGCCGCGAAACGCCAACCGAGACGGCGGCTACGCCCAACACAACAGCCGCGACAATGACTGTCTGGCGACGACGCTTCTGCTGCTTGAATTCGGGTCGTGCGATATCCATATTAGTAGCGGGATGGCAACTGGGATTCCATCTTGCAAAAGAAGGCAACTAGTCGAAAACAGGATGGATAAAGATGGGAGCGAAGACGCGGAAAGATGGGTTGATATCCTGAACTGGACGATGGTGTCCGGGAATGGACAGTGAGAACCAGTCTGTCCCTGGGTACCTGAATGGATTGCTGGCGCGGCCCAAGCTGCGCCCTTTCAAAGTCCCTTCTTTTATTCAGTGCATTTCTGATCAGGACGTTATGAGACGTGCGCCAATTCTTTTTCCGTTTTGGCAATTTGCGGGGCTGGCGGCGCGATCCTGCTTGCCGCGGCAACCAGCAAGGTCTCCTTAGCAATTCGATTCCTGACCAGCGGCTTCAGCACAAACAGGGAAAGCAGCGCCGCGATACCGCATAGCAGAGCCGCAATGTAGAAGGGCACGGCAAACGAACCGCCCAGGTACGCAGCCAGCGCAGCTGCTCCGAAGCCGGCAAAGACCGACGCCAAACCCTTCGCCGTATACACCATGCCGTAGTCGGCGGAGGCGTTCTTCGAACCGAAAACGTCGCCAGTGGTCGCCGAGAACAAGGAAAACACTTCGCCCCAGAAGAGGAAAACCAGCGAGAACAGCACCACAAACGCGATTGGGCTGCCGGCGATTCTGGTGACCAGAAATACCAAGATCGCTTCGACGCCAAAGGTCACGAACATTGTGTATTCACGCCCCAACCAATCGGAGACCGAGCCCCAGACAATTCGCGAACCGGCGTTACAGAGCGAGGTTAGAGTTGCGGTCAGGGGAACGATCGCCAGCCCCAAAATTCTGGCGTCGTTCACGTGGAGAGTTCTCGCGATCTGCGAAAGATTCGCGGTCGCGATCAACCCGCCAGCGCAGGCAAAGAAGAACATCGTGTAGACCAGATAAAACTCGGGCCGGCGAAGAGTCTGTGTCCAGGTGTAGTTGACCTTTGACTGGACAACCCGCGATGGCAGGACTGCCTTGCTTGCATTTACGCGCTGACTCCAGTTCGCGGGCGCCCATCCTGCGGGGGGATGGCGAAGTATTAAGGCAGTGACGAGCACGATAGCACCTTGAGCAAGCCCCCAGAACGCCATTGCCCTGGCCCATCCCATGCTGTGGATGGTGTTGGCGATCGGCATGATCGTGAGAGCGGCTCCGCCACCGAATCCGGCGGCCGTAAGTCCAACGGCTAATCCACGCTTGTCCGGAAACCATTTGACGGCGTTCGCGACGCAGGAAATATAAATGATTCCCGCGCCGGTTCCGGCGATCACCCCGTAGTAGAGATAAAGCTCAGAAACCGATTTGGCGATGGTTCCGCTCAGGACCCATCCAAGCGCGATACAAAACGCGCCGAAGGCCATGAGTTTGCGGATGCCGAGCTTATCGACAAAGTATCCCGCCACGGGCATGGGCCAGGTTTCAAACAGAATGAATGCGGAGAAGACGGCCGCGATTTTGGCGTAGGGCACGCCGGAGAAAGTCTGCCTCATGCCAGGCGTAAAGAGGGTGAAAGCGTACTGATAGTTGGAAATGAGAATCATGGCGATGACGCCGCATAGCAACTGGATCCAACGGTTTCCGGTGACGGTACCGTAGTTTCTCTGCGCGCTGTCTCGCTTATCGGTGATTGCAGAAATAGCCATAGCCAACCTCCTGGGTGGTTGTCAGCTTGTCGGTTTGTTCTCTGGCACTCCTTGCCGGAAGTGTCCGGGTAAAATAAAAACCCGCTGCCCTTATCGGGCAGGCGGGTCATCGGCTTCGACCTCTTTCTGGAGCGGGATCACTCCCGGAACCAGCCATTTGGTCCACATTTCATCGATCTTGCTCTGGAAGTATTCGATGTCGTCCTCGACAAAGTGCGCGAACCTTCCCTGCTTGAGCAGGTAATCGCGAACCGGAAGACGTTTGAATCTGCCGTTGGCAATGTCCTTGGTCTTGCCGTAGAGATGCAGGTTGCCGTTTTCGACTTCATAGAGCGGCCAAATGCCGGTATTCACCGCCAGTTCGCCGAGTTCGAAGGAGAGAACGGGATCGAAATCCCAGCCCTTGGGGCACGGGTTCAAGCAGTGAATGAAGGTCGGACCGCCGATGGACAAGGCCTTGCGTATGTTGTTCATCGCCTGCAACGGGTAGGAGGTGGATATTGTCCCAACATACTTGCAGGTGGGATGGCCGGCAATCATCAACGGGGCAACATTCTTTTTCCAGCGGTGATGCATGATCCGTTTTACTTTTCCCGGAGTACTGAACGAGGTGTTCGCGCCATACGGGGATGTCCCGGAAATCTGGATATCCGTATTGGCATACGACTCGTTGTCGTACATCAGGATCAACAGGTTGTAATCGGGATGAGTCAGCGTGGCCGAGATAGCATTCAGGCCCATGTCGGCACCGCCGCCGTCGCCGCAGAAAGCGATGACGTTGATCGGCTCATCCTTCATAGCGCCCTTGCGCATCTGGACGCGGAGAGCCGCCGCTACTCCCAAGGCTCCGGAGCCCGCGCTTCCCAGCTGTGTGTGCATCCACGGCACACCCCACGGAGTGGAGTAGTAGGACGTGTTGGCGACGTACATGCAACCGGTCGCGCCCAGGACGATCGTCCTCGGTCCTGCAGCCTTCGCCATCAACTTCATGATTTGCGCAGACTCGCAGGCTTGGCAGGTGCGGTGACCGGATGTGTAGTATTCCTCATGGGGAACCTTCTTTACTCCTTTGAAGGCTTCCAGGTTTTGCGTGGGTTTCTCATCTACAAAAGTTGTGCTCATAATGTTTTCCTTTCCGGCTTTTAGGTCATGCGTCGCGTGACACATTACCCCCGCAGCCCGATCCATTGAGTTAAGGGTTGCGTTACACCTTTCGCGGCTTCAAAGACGATGTCGGTCATTTTCTCCACGTCGTGTACGGTCACTTCACGTCCACCGAGCCCGCAGATGAAGCCGAGTACGGGCGGACGAGTGCTGGCGCCGGTGTACATCGCCGAACGCACTTCGGTCGCTACCACGCCACTCAGGTTCGGCGAACCGAACGAGAAGTCGCGGTCAATCACGCCAACGGCCTTAAAACGTTCCAGGCATTTGGCGATCTCAGGACCGGCAAACGGCCGGAACCAGCGCAGGCGAACGAAACCAACTTTCTTGCCCTGTTCGCGCAGCTTGCGGACGGCGACCCGAACCCGGGTGGAAAGCGTGCCCATGCCCAGCAGCACGACCTCTGCATCCTCGGTCAAGTACTCTTCGAAGAACGGATTGCCGTACTTGCGTCCGAAGGTCCGCCCGAAGTCGGCGTAGACTTCGCGAATCACGGAACAAGCGCGCTCGGTGACCGCGTAGTTCTGGCGGCGAATCTCCATCACCCAGTCTTCATTGGCCTGTGGAGCGACGGAGATGACGTTATCGGGATGCAGCAACAGATCGCCGCGGTCGTAGCGGGGCAGGAACTGCTTGACCTGCTCAGCCGCCGGAATGCGGACCAGGGCTTGGGAGTGAGTCAGGAAAGCGCCGTCGCAGCTGATGGCCAGCGGGACCAACATGCGGCGATCTTCCGCCACACGATAGGCGATCAGAGCGGTGTCCAATGCTTCCTGCGCGTTATCGACCCAGGTCAGAAGCCAGCCGAGATCGCGCACGGCGAGCGCGTCGTTGTGCTCGACGCCAAAGGCGCCAGGATCGTCGAGTGCCCGGTTGCCGACCATGCAGACCATGGGCACGCGCAACGCCGGACTGACGGTGAGCGCTTCCATGGCGTACATCCAGCCCACGCCGCTCGACCCACAGAAGACGCGTGCGCCACAGATCGAAGCGTGCTTGACGATCTCGAATTGTGAATGTTCCCCTTCCGCCACGATGTACTCGCAATCCATTTCGCCATCGGCGACTAACTGGCTGATGTATTGCATCACCGTGTCATAGGGTCGAATGGGATAAGCCGTAACCACATCGACGTTGGCCAGCTTGCACGCAATCGCGATGGCTTCCGCTCCGGTTATTAAGGCTTCCTGCTCGTGAATCTTCTTTTCTACCTCAACGGGCAATGTTGTCGTTGCCATTTCAATCTCCTTATTTTCAGTCTGCCTCTTGCGCCTTAGCCTTTCCGGGCGACTTCCAGCGCTTCGGGGAGCTGCTCCTGATATTGACCGCGATAACGGAAACCGTGAGAACGCTTCTCGTCAGGCTCGGCCATCTCGATTGTCTTCTCCAGCCATTTGAGGTAGGTGTGAGGGTCTTTCTTGTACCTCACCCATTGGCTGTCGTTATCATGGAATAGCGACTCATTGACCATGGTGACGCAATCCTTCACCGGGCAAACCGCCTCGCAGATGCCGCATCCGCAGCACGCTTCGAGATTGGCGTCGTAGGTGCCGTCGGGAGTGACGTCGAACGAAGCGTCGGGACAATCGAGCCAGCAAAGCGTGCACTTGGTACAGGTGGAGAAGTTCACGACCGGGCGCTGCGTCCGCGTGGAGTATTTCTTGAATAGCTCGTTGCGGGCGGGGCGGAAACCTCCAGTCTGTTTCGTAACCGGATCCGCGTAGGGGCCGCCTTGGGGTTGACCCGGGATCGAAACGCCATTCCGCATGTTTTCCCAGGGGAGCAACTCGAAATTGAAAAGCTCTTCCGGATTGCCCTTGCCGGGTTTCACATCGACCGCAGTGAACCGCTGGTAGGCGGTTTGAGTCGAGGTAACCTTCAGCGAATTTTTCAGCTTTTCGGTGATGAACTTTTCCACCGACTTCAAGCTGACCAGTTCCGGCAGCGCTTTGGCGATCGCGCCCAAAACACGCACGTCAGTATGGTCGTCCTTGTAAACCCACATACCGGAGAAGCTGGTAACTCCTTTCAGGATTCCCAGCTTGTAAGGCTCTTCCCGGCGATGAATCGTCTTCAGCAGGGTGGGTGCATCCTGCAAAGAGACGACGATCAGGGTGTGTCCGGACTTCAGCGCGTGATGCACCGGCTGCAATCCATACCACGCCCACGACTCGGCGCCCTTGCAGAGCGTGTCGTCGAGAACGACCGTCAAATCGACATGCTTCGGCTCGTATTGCGCCATTCCGGCTTCGAGCGTTTGCTCATCGTTGGCGATGATGGCAAAACTCTTTGCCGGAATACCGTTGCGCTCCGGAGCATCTCCATAACGGCCAAAAGAAATTCCTAACTTGCCCTCGTTGTGCGCAGCCAGAACAATGCCGCGCGTGATGTTCTTAGCCAGAGTCTTTTGAAAGACCCCACGGTAAATGATTTCAACCGCGAATAACTGGCCCATTTGGCAACCTCCATTCTTTGTCTTTTTGGAGCTTTAGAGCTTTTGCAGAACAATCCTTTCGATTTCCAACAAATGCCGTCGCATGGCGGCCTCGGCGGCGGCCGCGTCCTGTCGTTTCAGAGCCGCGAGGATCGTGCGGTGACCGGCGAGCGACTTGCGCTGACGGCCTCCTGCTTGCAACGAGCGCTCGCGCGTTTCGCGCAGTAAATCCATCAAAACTCCCACCAGTTTCAGCATCACGCCGTTATCGGCGGCGCGTGCGATCGTATAGTGAAACGCCGAATCCTCTTCAATGGCGGGTTCGTCGCGGTGTAACTTCTCTTCCTGCCGATTAAGAATCGCCTCCATTTCGGCGATTTGATCGGTGCTGGCATGAAGCGCGGCTCGCCACGCGAGCGGCGGTTCGATGATCATGCGAACGTCGAGAAGTTCGTTGATCACTTTCCGCTCCTGGAGCAGAGCGTTGGTCACGGGAGTAATCACCGCCTCAGGCGCGAGTGCGCGAACGACGGTACCGACGCCCTGCCGCGGCTCCAAGAGGCCGACTGCTTCCAGGCTGCGAATAGCGTCGCGGATGGAACTGCGGCTGACACGAAATCGGTGGACCAACTCGCGTTCGGGAGGGAGCATGTCGCCGGGCTTCAGTTTGTTGACGATACGATCCTGCAATTGCTGGGCAACCTGGGTGTACACTCGGCTTCTTGGGATCGCTTCTAACCTGAGCTTCGAAGATGGGCTGATGCTCACGGCGATTGGTCCGATGACTGACCTCGGACATCTTTATCTCAGTCCTGATCGAGAAAAATTGCAGTGAGAGATGTCACCAATCAGCGTGAGGTCGATACGTCCTTTGGGAGTGCGGGAGAGTAAGAGAAGGAACAGTCATCCAGGTTGCGAAACGCGCGACTCAGGAATAAATCGAGCTTCGAGCGCATGTGCAATAGTTTTCTATCCCTTGGCAATTCTCCGGTGAAAAAAATGCATCTTATGGACGTGCAATTGGCTGGGGAGTCGGACTCACTTCAGTCCGACAGGGAGGATGGGAGTCTGCGGAAACTGGCTGGGCTCTTGGATCGTAGGGCGGAATCTTAGCGGTCGCTTCATTCGAAGAGCCGGTAATTTTTTTCTCGCCATAAGCCGCCGTTACGACGTAGTAGTAGGTCACGCTGTCTTGCACCAGATTGTCGACGCAGCTGGTTCCTGGAACGGCTGTCGAGTTTATCTGCTCACACTGCTTGCACGTGGGGTTCTTCTGTGCAACATGCGACGTTTGGCTTCGATACAGGCAATAACCCAAAACTTTAAATGAGGAGTGCGGCGGAGCACTCGCGTTCCACGATAAGCGCACCGTGTGGTGTTCCGTGTTCGACGATGGTTTGAGCGTTGGAAGGCCAGCGTCGGGGCAAGCGGGAAGCTTTGGTTGGCCCGCCGCGGGAACCGCAGATTTATTCTGCAGAGTTTTAGTATCTTGCGGAGTTTTCGCAGTAGCTGCGTTGGCCTCCAAACTCAAACTGATCTGGCCAATTGCGTAGGTGGCGGGAAAAACGATCGAAACAAATATCCCAGCTAGAATTGGCAGGTACCACCCGACTTTCGGACAGTCTCGCATTATTAATTTCCCTTGTTTGTCTAGCCGTCTGTTGGACTCACTGGATGCAAGGCCGCTGCTTGGACAGCCTCGCCTTCTCCGCGCTTCAGAATCCAGATCAGAATAAAAACCACCACAAGAGCTATGGTGAAAAACACGACTCCGCCCTGGTGATGCAATCGTCCCGTCAGATATCCGGGATCGACTCGAGTTCCCAACATAGCAATGGTAAAGATTCGCAGTCCGTTCTTGGCCACGGACAGTAGGATCGCGACGGCGATGACGAGAACTTTGCGCCAGGGCGAGCGCAGCATCAACTGAGCCAGAACCATCGTGGTTACGAGGAGCATCGAACTCGATCGGATGCTGCTGCAC
Organism: Terriglobales bacterium; assembly: GCA_030038475.1. GTDB lineage: Bacteria > Acidobacteriota > Terriglobia > Terriglobales > Acidobacteriaceae > Acidiflorens. The sequence continues at coordinate 13,259 of JASHOU010000092.1, forward strand.
TCCTGAGCAACTTCAACCGTCAACCCTGGGATGGTCAGCATAACACCATCTTTTGCCACTGGAACGCCGGCCGCCGCGAAAAGCGCATCTGCGATCCAAGCCGAGCCCTGCTGCAAGAGATTTACGATTCCGGCTACAACCGTCTGGGGAAGCGGCACGATCCAGAATAAGAAACAGAGTGGAAATAGCAGCGATCGCGTGGCACGCAAGCCGAGGCATAGAACGAAAGCGCCTATCCACCACAAAACCAGCGCAAACATTGCGATCGAGAGGCGCAAATCGGAGGGCAGCGAAGATCGCAGATATGCCAAACCGGTGAAAAAACCGGCCATCCCCAGCAGGATGCACCCGGCGCGAACTTCGAGGGCGAACATTGGTCTTAGCAAGGGCCACTCAAAAAAAATCAGGGCCATGCTGACGGGAAGAATGAGCAGAATGTGCGTGTATTGATCGTCGCGCAGCGCCAGACCTAAAGTTTCAACCAAGGGGCGCCATCCTACCGCGATAGAACCTGCCAATACAAAAATCAAACTCACCTGCGGCAATGCCAATTTGCTCATGAACTCTTTCTACTGAAAATCGACTCAAAACCCATTTAAAACCCCAACATAAAATCTACGCTTCCGCCAGCTGCTTATTCATCCTAATGTAAAGCGAAAAGTCGCGCCTTTTTCAACGGCTCCTTCGGCCCATATTTGCCCGCCACGCCTTTGAAGTATCCGTTTCACCGTGGCCAGTCCGATCCCGTTTCCGGGGAATTTCGCAGCTGAGTAAAAGCGCTGAAAAGGTTGAAACAGACTGCCGAAACTCGAACGAAAACGGCCTGTGTTTGTCCCGACGAAAAACCAACGAGACGCTGGCGTGGGAGAAGCACCGCTTTGCTCACCCTCGGCGTAACAGTTCGGTTCGGGCAGGTGGGAACTTTGCGTTTAAGGCGTGAACAAAAAACCCTCTCCCAAGTCATCGGGGAGAGGGTTCTTGCAGTCGGAACGTGTTTTTAGTCGTCGTCCCCATCGCCGGCGGGCGCCGGGTTGTTGAATTCGCTCGGGGGGCGAACCGTTTTCTCGCCGGGATAGGGCCGCGTAAATCCGGTCGACTCGTACCAGTTTAGGTGGTTGACAGTGTCTGGGTCTTCGGAGTCGGGCTTGTTCAGCTTGCCGGCGAAGATCTCCGCCTTCTTGTCGAGCCAAGCCCTTCGCAAGGCCTTAACCTTCGGGCTGTCCTTTGTATCTTGCGGGTTCTGTCCCACACCCTGGGTCAGCGGAATCTGGTTGGGCACATGCGTCCACGGCTGGAAGTTACCTGCGGGCGGCTGCCCCACGACGAAATCCGTCCCCATCGGCGAAGCGATGAGATCAGACTGGTTCATGGGCGTCAGACCGAGGATTTGCTCGATTGTCCGAGTCATATTGACCTGCGTGTAGAAGGTGTTGTCGGTGGGACCGTTCTGCACGACATAGGGGCTGACGATATAGCCTGGGCTACGATGACCATCGATGTGGTCGACGCCGTTCTGCGCGTCGTCTTCCTCCATGAAGATTGCCGAGCTGGACCACACGGGGCTGTGGCTGATGTAGTCGATAATGCGTCCAACGGCCAAGTCGTTGTCGGCTTGTTCAGCTTGCCCGGTCGGAGGGCCGCCGGTGTGGTCACACATGATCCACAGGATGCTCAACGCCGGCACGGAATTGTTCGCGACATCATTGTTGAAGTTCTGCACCCACAGATCGACGCGGAACTGGTCAGGGATACCCAGATCAAACTGGGGGAAGTTCGGGATGAGGTGTTGATACACGGCCGGGATAGAAGATTCCGCCTGAACCGTGTTCTGAAAGTAGAGTGTCTTCTCGCCCGGGGTGCCGGGCGGTCCGCAATCAGGCCCTCCCTCGAAGCACTGCGAATCGGCATAGAACTCGCTCCAGCTCGGCTCTTGGGTCGATCCGTTTGGCTGCAGGAACGTATCGTTCTCGACATATTCGCCGAAGATCTTCACCGGCAGGCCAGCGGCCTCCGCTTCCGAGAACAGGAAGCACTTGGGCTGATAGGCAAGCGCATCGCCGGCGTTGCCGCCGGGATAGCTGCGGATCCAGTCAGGCGACTGGATGTCGTCGGCGTAAGGCGCCATGGCCTCCTGGATCCACTGGTGACCGTCAGCGGACTGGCGGCTCGGGTCGTAGAAATTGTCGAGGAGCGGGAAGCGCGTGATCAGCGTGTGTGCGTTCGGCGTGACCGGAGTGCCCCCGGCTGCGTAGCCGTCGCCGAACACTGCCAACGTGGGGTCGCCATTGCCCGCGGTCACGTCGCCCAGGATCTGATCATAGGTGCGGTTTTCACGGATGATCAGGAACACATGCTTGATCAGCGACGGATCGCCGATGTTGGCCGGGAGTGCGACCGGCGGCGCATTCGGGTTGCCACCGGAGGCAGACTGGATATTCTGCGTCAGGTCCCAGTGGTTATTCACGAAAACCTGGTTCGTATACTTCGCCAAGGTCTTCGCATTCGGCACGGGGACGATGCTGACGGTGCCATTGTCCTGGTGGGTGTTGTAGTCACAGACCCCCCAGTCGCACTCGAACGAATCACGCGTCCCGATGCCTTTGTCGTTGGCAACGATCAGCGAGTTATTGGCCGGGTCGAGCACGACCGAGGCCGGCGCATAGGCTACCGGGATCATGCCTACGACGGAAAAGTTTTTGAGGTTGACCACCGCGACCGCGTTGGCATTGTAAAGTGCAACATAGGCAATGCCTTTCTTGGAATCCACGGTGATCGAGTTCGGCGCGGCACCATAGGCTGCTCCTTGGCCGGGCACTCCGATCGGCAGCCCAAGGTTGATCGTCGTCTGCACCTCATTAGTGTTCGTGTTGATCACCGAAATGGTGTCGCTATACGTATTGGCGACCAGAACGTACTGCTTATAGAGCGCCAACCCGGTCGGATGAAGACCGGTAAAGATCGTATCGGTGACCGTCATCGAGCCTAGATCGACTACCGAAACGGTACCAGTGACTGAGGCGCCAACAAACGTGTCGGCAACGATTTCAGTGCCGGCGGAGTTGATCTGGAAGTCCGACTCCGTTGCCGCGCGGCCACCCTCGTTGCTCACGTAAGCGGTGGTGCCGGCGCTGTTGATCACGATGCTGTGCGGCGCATTACCAACGCGGATCTGCGTGCCCTGTACTGGCGGCTGCGTGGTCAGGTCGATCTGGGCTAGCGTATCGTTTTGGTTCAGCAGGGCATAAGCGCTGCTGCCATCCGGCGAGAGCACGACGCCGCCGGGATAAGAGGTGGACGAACTGTAGAAAGAGCCGCAAGGGTTGTCATAAGCGGCCGGCGGGCTGTTGGGAAAACATTGGATGAAGGAATTGTTCGGCGCCACGTAAACCTGGGCGTCGTCCGTCAGGTAGCCCTGCGCATTGACGTTGGCAATGGTGACATTGCTGCTGTCCTGGCTGAACACCAGGTACTGGCCGTCTGCCGAATAGGTTATGCCGCTATAGCTGCCGCTCGGATCGGATGCGAACGGGACGTAGTTCTGGAGGACAACGCCGCTGAGAGTGTCGAACACCTCGACGGCGCCGTTGCCATCGGCGACCGACGTGCCCATGGTGAGCACCGCGGCGGTGTGAGTGCTGGTATTGGGGTTCAGCGCGATGGCCTTCGCGCGGACCCGGATGCCGAGGTCGACTTGCGTGCCGGCCGGGGTGATGACCTGGCCATTGCTCACGACCCACGAGCCGTTCGGCTGCGGCCCGACGAAGTAGGTCGGGTACTCCTGGGATTGAGCAGCGGCGAGCCCCGAACAAGTCAGTCCCGTCGCCAGCACGCCGGCGAGTGGACGCAGACGCTTCATCCGTGACTTATTTCGAGAGTAACTTCGAGATTTTCGAGACATGTACGGTTCTCCTCTTTGGATTGTTTTCATCCCACAATGGTGATCGGCCGTGCGGCAGAGTGGAGAGACATTGAGGTGGAGGAACTACGAGCGCGATAATAGTTGGCAATCGTCCCGGGCTTGTTACGGACCTATGAAGATCGGGTAAAACTTCTGTTACAGAGGCGGAACTTCGTTTGTCCCCACAGCTCCGGTTTAAGCAAAGTCTGTTTCGTGGACGTTGTTTTTGTCTTTCCGTGAGGTGATCTGCTTCAGGCCATCACGATTGGCGATACTCGCGTCGGGTCACGACTCGTGGTCGACGAGCGCACGCAGGGGCCCCAGCCAGGGTTCGTAGCGCCGCCAGCGCTCGACCGAGGTGCGATAGATCGGCTGCCGGGCCTGCCACTTGCTGGGGGTGTTCACTGTGCGCGGATTCGATTCGGGGCGTAGGCACGCGTCGTCCCACGCCAGCCCGCAGGCCGCGACGATCCGCCGGATGACGGGTTCGGGTTCGCGGGTCAGGTCCTCGTAGTCGACCTCAAGGAAGCAATCCTCGTGCAGCACGCTCCGCCAATGGTCGACGAGCCGCTGATAGCTGCGGAAATACGCGACCAGTTCGGCACCCCCGGTTGGAAACACCATGTCCGGACGGAAATGAGTTTGATGGATCGACAGCGCCGTGTCGACTGCAGCGCGCCGACAATGGATGATGATTGCGCGCGGGAATGCCACGTGGATCAGCCCGGCCCATAGGAAGTTGAACGGCATCTTGTCGGTCACTCGCGCCGCCTTTGGAGCGATTGTGCGAAGCAGGCCCAAATAGTCTGCCGCCGCTTTGGTCAGAAACTCCGAGAACACGAACGGCGTCTCGGCCGCGGCGTTCCCGGTCACACCTGAACGGTGCCACGCCGCCCCGCGTTGGTTCCAGAAATGCAACTCGGCGCCGGCTCCGACCTCGGGATGCATGGAGACGATCTGCTCGACCAGGGTCGTGCCGGACCGCGGCATACCGATGATCAGCACCGGCGTCCGATCCGAGCTGCCGAGTTCGGGAGCCTGCGCAATCCATTGGGGTGTGCAGCGGGCAATCAGTCGGTCGATCTGGGTGGAAAACGCAGCCGAGTTGAACGGTGCCGTGCCCCGGCGAACCGCGTCTGCGGCGTCGAAATGTTGCATGGCCAAGGCGTAGTCGCCAAGATCCTCCTCCGCCTTGCCAATCGCGAGGTGAAGGCGCAGGCGTTGCCCGGTTTCCAGTCCCGGTGTGGCCAGGGCGGCTTGCATCGCTTGCAGCAGACCGTCGTCATGGCTGGTGAGCGGTCGGCATCGGACCAGATCGTAATAGCTTCCCGACAGCAGAGGCGAGATCGCGATCGCGCGTTCGAAGCATGCGCGGGCCTCGTCGAAACGGCCGAACTCAGAGAGCAGATTGCCCAGCAGATCATAGGCCATGGCATTTTTCGGATCGGCCACCAGCGTCTCTCGCAGCGCCCGTTCGGCTTCCTGGTTGCGATCCTCGATTAGCAGCGCCCGCGCCTTGGCAAGGCGGCCGAAACTATTCCTACCTCCAGTCGCCGCCGCTCGACGGAAACAGCTGATCGCCTCGTTGCGATGGCCCAGCGTGTAGACCAGGGCGCCGGCGCGGAACCACGCCTCGGTCAGAGATGGGAGCAGCTGAGTGGCGCGGTCGTAGGCAGCGATTGCCCCGCCGACGTTGCCCAGCTTTTCCAAGGCGATTCCAAGGCGGAAGTGTGCATCGGCGTAGCGCGGGTTGCTGGCGACGGCCAACTGCAATGCCGCGATGGCATCCGGTATGCGACCGACCTCGAGGCAGGCAAGGCCGAGATCGTGTTGGATGATGGCATTGGACGGTTGCAGCAGCGCTGCATTGCGCAACGGCGCGATCGCATCGCCAGGTCGCCCCGCCCTGAGTAACTCAGTGGCCAGCGCAAGCAGAGGCGCTACCCGCTGCGGTGCGGCTGGGTTTGAAGAATGGGACATAGCGCGAACCTAACTTGGAAAACCTGCCCGTGGAAATTGTAGCGTGGCGTTGGAATCGCCAGCGCAATTGTCACCACCCGACCATGATCTCCTGCCAGGGAAATTTTGCGATAGGCTCTTCTGCACACGATCAAACGAGCGGCCGTGCGGTCTACGGGTCCAGCCTTTTGGCTCGCACATCAACCATGGCAGGGGGTCAGACTCGGCGTGATGGTCTATAGCTAGGAATTTGTTTGGCGAATAATTGTTGCTGCAAGCCTCCCCAATAAATGGGCGTTGAAGAGTAGCTGGAAGGTGCCTTCGGTTTGGGCACGATGCTGGACGCGGAAGCCGAACATCACGATTTTTTCGTTGCAGACGGAGTAGCCGGCACGGGGGTTATCGGGAGCAATCCGTGGACATTACTTCCGCGCAGCCCAGCATCCGGGCACAATCCCGAGAGGCAAGCCTCGGGCCGTGAAGCGTTCACTTAATTTCCGCAGCAGTCTGTGCCAGTCGCTTCGATCAGACAAGACTCCCTTCTTCCACGCGCAGCCGATTTGTGTGACACTTGGACGCCAAGAAAGCCAATCGAAAACGAGGTAAAATGAGCCCCGCCAAACTCGTTCTAATCGTTGTTTGTTCCACGTTGCTGTCCGCCGCTGCGGCCTTCTCACAAGAATTGAATTCGACCTTCGCCCGCGATCCCGGCCAGCCCATCGATCGGCAGTACACAGACCAGATTCACAAATACACCACCGATCCATCGTTCATCTCTCCGCTGGTGGATTACCTTCCAGCATCTAAAACGGTGCCCACACCGGCGAAAGTGCTCGGCGACGTGTCCGGAGCTCCTGACATGCTGCCCTACGCCGAAGACGTCTACAAATATTTTCGGCTGCTCGAGGCCAGCACTCCGCGGGTGAAAGTCTTCACCATCGGCCATACCGAGGAAGGACGAGAGATGATCGCGGCCGCTATCGCCGATGCGAAGCTTCTCGCCGCTGCGAAAGAGAATGACTCGCGGCTGGCCCAGCTTGCCGACCCGCGCACGATTGGCCTCGACGACGCCAAAGCTCGCCCGCTGATCGATCAATCCTGGCCCGTTTACTACATTACCGGTACTATCCACTCCCCTGAGACCGGAGCTCCGACGGCTCTGATGGAACTTGCCTATCGTCTGGCTGTCGACGATGCGCCTTATATCAAATACATCCGCTCGCACATGATTGTGCTGATCACGCCCGTGGTTGAAGTCGACGGCCGCGACCGCATGGTCGACATTTATAAGTGGCACAAAGCGCATCCCGGCGAGGTTTGGCCGCGGCTTCTTTACTGGGGCCACTACGTCGCCCATGACAACAATCGCGATGCCATGGCCGTGACTCTCGATCTGACCCGCAACGTTCTCGACACCTATCTTGCCTGGCATGCGCAGGTGCTGCACGACTTGCACGAGTCGGTGCCGTTTCTTTACGACAACACGGTAGGCGATGGACCCTACAACGCATGGGTCGATCCGGTTCTCGCCGACGAATGGGCGGAACTGGGTTGGAATAATGTCGCCCAGATGCAGAGCTTCGGCATGCCCGGAGTTTTCACTCACGGCGACTTCGATACCTGGAGTCCCGGCTACCTGATGTTCTTGGCCAGCATGCACAACGGCATCAGCCGCCTCTATGAAACCTTCGGCAACGGCGGCGCCGATACCGAGAAGCGCATCCTCAGGCCGGAAGATTACGCGCGCACCTGGTACCGTCAAAATCCGCCGCTTCCTGTCGTGAACTGGTCGCAGCGCGATAACAACAACTACGAAGAAAGCGCTTTGCTCTCGACCATCTCTTATTTCTCGCGCAACACGCACCACTTCCTCGAAAACTACTACGCGAAGAGCAAGCGCGCCGTTGAAAAACCATCGCTCGAAGGGCCCGCTGCCTATGTGATCCCCGCTGACCCAGCCGATGCGAATCGCCAGATCGAGTTGCTCAAGGTTTTGAAGCGCCAGCATGTCGAGATCGAACAGCTTTCTGAAGCTGCCACTTCCAGCATTCCCGCGGAAAAGCGCGGAGACAAGCCGAAACAGGAACCCTTCCCTGCCGGCAGCATTGTGATTCGCATGGATCAACCCTATTCCCGCGCCGCCGATGCGCTGCTAGATCGTCAGTTCTGGGCTGCGGGCGATCCACAGAGACATCCCTACGACGACACCGGTTGGTCTTTCTCTCACCTCTTCAATCTGAAGGTTGTCCGCGTCGTCGATCCCACGATTCTCAAGTCGAAGATGACGCCGCTCGACGATCCGGCGACGCTAGCCGGCAAAGTCACCGGCTCGGGCACGGTGATTGCCGTGGCCAACACTGGCCAGGTTTCGCTTCTGTCCCTCGTCTACAAACTCAAAGGCGCAACCATTCAGGTCGCGGAAAAAACTTTCGATGCCGACGGCAAGCATTTTGCGGCTGGCTCCCTGCTCATCACCAACGCTGCCGATGACGACGTGCTCAAGTTTCTGCACGACTTGTCACTCGATGCGTCGCGGCTCGGCGCGGCCCCGTCCGTACCAATCCACGCCGTCAATGCTCCGCGCATCGCGTTCATGCATACCTGGCTTGGCACTCAGACCGAAGGTTGGTGGCGATATGCCTTCGACACCGCCGGCGTACCCTTCGATTACATCAGCACGCAGACCGTCGCCAACCAACCCGATCTGCGCGCAAAGTACGATGTCATTGTCTTCGCTCCTGTTGGCCGCGCCTCCACGCTCGAAATTCTCAATGGTATTCCCAGGTGGAATAATCCGATGCCATGGCAAAAATCCGAGCTGACGCCAAACCTCGGCGCCATCGATAGCACCTCCGACATTCGCCCCGGCTTGGGTTACGAAGGCCTCGCTCATCTGAAGCAGTTTGTTGAGCAGGGCGGGCTCCTCATCACCTGCGAAGATACGACTCAGTTCGCCATCGATACGGGTCTCGCCCCCGGCGTGAGTATCTCTCCCCAAGGCGAGGCGCGCGTTGTTGGCTCGGTGCTCAATACGGTCTTCGTCAATCGCGAACATCCGGTCGCGTTCGGTTATGGCCCCGGCGTTCCCGTCATCAGCGCCAACGGCATGGCCTTCAATGTCAGCAGCATACTTGGGCGCACCGGAGGCCGCGCTTTGATGGACCCTTTGACTGATCCCCTCGACCCCTATGCGAAGCGCGCAACCGGGCGCGGCAGCGTGGAAGACAGCGACGAGCCGCAGGGAAGAAAGATCACCGAGCCCGAGCCGCTCGTGAAGCAGCAGCCATGGGAGCCGAAGCCGTTAGACGAAGAAGATAGGCGCAACAATCCGCTGGTGATTCCTATTCAGGAACGGCCCGATGTCATCTTGCGATTCTCCGATGCCAAGACTCTTTTGCTCGATGGTCTGCTCGACAAAGCTTCGTCGATTGCCGAGCACGCCGTAGTAGTGAATGCGCATCTGGGCCAGGGAAACGTGCTGCTGTTCGGCAACAATCCCGTCTATCGTGGCGAGACCGTTGGAACCTACGCGCTGGTCTTTAACGCCATCATCAACTATCAGCATCTCGCGCACGAGTCCGCGCCCGCAGACAAACAGCCACCCGGTCAGTCAGACAGTGCCGCAACAGTGAACACACTTCGAAATCCTCAGCGGGGCAGAGAATCCAGATTTGGAGATGTTGCCGATTGGTCGCCAACCCGGAAGTGATCTGAACCGATTTGACGCTTGGCCAGCGACATCCAATTGGTTCCAGACGCCGACCTTTGCGTCCGGTTCTTTGGGGATCCAGATCCGCCCGAACCATCTCAGGTCAGTCTAGGCGGATGTTTTTGGCCGTCCGAGAACTGTCACGCTTTCGACAAAAAATTTGAAAAACGTCATCCTCGACCGAGTGGCCGCTTAATCAATATGAAGCAGTGGTATATCACGCTTGAGCCGTCAGTCGATGCGGTTCGATCGCGAGCGAGAAGCGGCTCACTGCTCGCGTGACACTTCCTTTTTCTACGTGCCCTCCGCGCGGTTGTCCTCTTTCTGGCGTTCTGCCTCCAGGCGCGCCAGCCGCTGTTCGAAGTCCGTCGTTTGGAATGACTTTAAAAGAAATCCGGACACGTAGGCGAGCGCGGTAGCGGTCCTCGGGTCGACCTTCTTGGCTCGCATATCGACCAAGGTCTGAGCGAGCACATTCTGGACGTCTTCGGGTGTTGATGGTTTGGCGATGGTGACTGGATCCGTTTCCACGTAATGACGGTTCTTGAGGCCGCCCATTCGGCCAAGTTCTGCGGCCCGCTCCGGATCTCCGTGCAACGCACAGAACGGAGATCCGTGCACTGCAGCCGCCTGACAGGGAGTACCCCGCTTGTTGATGGCGCTACATTTTTCTGCCATTTTCCTTCCTTTCGAATCATCACCGTACGGTTGCTGAACTCTGTGCCGAACTGTGAGAGATTTATCGATTTAGCCCCCAATACCGTCTGCTATTTCTGAATCCAGTTCTTCCCCACCAAGCTGGTTGATAGTCGGACTGCGAATCCTGTGTCATCAACTGATAATTGATGGACGCTGACGTCAGATCGTGAATGTCTGCGCAATGCTGGAGTAATTTGTAGTCCACACGTGGGCGCGGTTTTTCCGCGACGTTAATAAATGTATAGAGACCATAGCGAGCGCTGTCGGCCACGTCGTCAAGCGGATCACCTGGTACCTTCTCCAAGTCACCAGGCCTTGTTTCGTCATGCATTCGGGTCGGAATCGCCGCGATCAACATCGGACAGGTGTCGGCAATCTGCCACTCGCCCGTCTGAAGCCTGCTGTACATCAACTGCCAGCCGCCAACGCGGTCATTCGAGGCGGCGATGGCCCCAAGGTCGTAGGGTTCCAGAACCTCGTTAATTTGTTCGGCGATGGTATGACCATCCCCGATGTTTTTGAAGTTTGCTGGATCAAGGTACACCGCTTCGATTTTCCGATGCTGATCCCGTATCTTCGGCGCGACCAAACGACGGACCACTTCTGCGGCAAACTCAGAGGCCGGCGAGTGTTGTGCCACACACTCCCCAATCGTTATGATTTTGCCATTCTGAGTACAAACATGAAGATGGGCGGCCGCGCTGGACTTGCCAAAACCATAGTCAACACTGAGGAAGTGCGTGTCCCACCATCGCTCTCCGACGCTCGGGTAGGGAATGACCATCTTCTTGGCGTCCCAGTTCGCGAAATACGCGCCTTCAAGCGCGCACCAACACCCTTGCTCCATAGCCGCCGAAAGAGACCCCGACATCATGCGCAATCGATAAATGTAGTTATCGTCGAGCAGCTTATGGTCGGTGAGGCGACCCGGAATGAAGGCGACAGAGAAACCATTACCGTCTTGATCGACCAACGGGGTTTGGTCCGACGGCCACCGCGCATCCAGGTATAGCTTGCCCGGCTGCGCACACTGTTGGGAACTGTGAACAGGACAACCTCCGCGGAGGAACATCGCTTTGTGCCAGCCGGCTCCTCTACTACCTGGATTACCCGCCAGGCGTATTCTCAATGACAAGTTGCGATCGGTGGAACTGAGCCTCCCCAACATGTTCCGGATCTGGTTCTCGGTGTGAAACGTCGACTCATCGAAGCCGATGAAGCTATAGCGGGGCCCCATATACTTCCAGATGTCATCATCAGTCGAAATAAAAGCAAAGCGGATCGTAGCCCCGGAAGGAAATGTCCAGGTATACGCCGACGACGAGTATGTCGCGCCCATCGACCCGAAAAGGCGGTACGATTTTTCAACGATGTCCGTCAGTTGTGTCAACTCCTGACGAAAGATGATGCCGCGCAGGTTGGGATTGCGCGATTCCCGTGCAGCATCGACAAGCATCGTCTCGGTTTTTAGAGAACCCGCGGCACCGCCGAAAAAGAGGATATCGGCTTTCGACTCGAGGGCCGCTTTTTGCGCGTCAGACTTTGGGGACCACCCCGGAGGAAAGGCATCTCCCGGACTAGCGGCGTCCTGCTGTTTGCGATGTTGCGGTCGGCCCTGCTCTAACCGCGTAAGACGACGATCTTGAGCTGTTGGCATAATTTGCCTCCCTATCAGTGCGGTCTGTAGTCACTCTGCGAAAACAGATTCCTTCTCCTCCGAGCAGTTTGGCCCGGTCACGTCAATCGCCAATCCATCTGTATGTGACGTTCCGACCCTTACGTATGGCCTTTGCCAGGCCGCTCTTTGCCAAGCGCCCCAAGGCGACCGAAATCGTTGCAAGGGGCTGAGAGTACTCCGACAAATCGAAACCTTCGCGTTCGAGCCATTCCCTCACCCGGCTGGCGCTCAAACTGTGATGGGGCATTTGGCGAAGACTTTCAGAGATGGCCTCCGTCAAGCCGGCAGGCTTGCGGCGGGCCGCCTTGACTTCCCTCAGAATTTCTTCCCGCTTTTCCTCGTCTTGGATTCCCATAGCAAGGCTGCGAAGTGCGAGATTCACATTCACCAGCCGCATTTCAATGTATTTGCGCTGCGCGCAGAGTTCTTTTAACTCTTCCCGCAACTTGGCAACGGTCTTTTCTAGATCGAACATTATCTGGCATATTAACATACTTAATCCGGATGGAAATAGGTTTTTAGCGAACTCTGGACGAAGCGCCAGGACGGTCTGCACGATTTAAGGACAGAAATCGACAGAGACTTCGGTATTCGGAAGAAGACTCGGGACTGAAGGGTCTAATTTGACGTGTTTCGCCAGCGACGCGACTGGTTCCAGAGCGGACCTTCGCGTCTGATCCAGGTTTCGCCCGAGCCAGTCTCAGCTCAGTCTGGGCGGGGCCGCGGCATCACGTTTTAACTTGCGAATCCTTGTGCTGGGCTTTCTCCCTGGCGTTGGTCTACCGGGCTTTTCCCGCACGAGTCACGAGTCTTTGATCCTGGCCTTTTGCTTGGCAACCAGACGCTGTATGAACCTGGGCCCGTCCTTCTTGTAAGCCTCTACGCCCTCGTGCAGAAGCATCTCGCAGACCTGCGTTATGGTCCGCTG
>JASHOU010000093.1 GCA_030038475.1 Terriglobales bacterium
TCTGCTCCATGGCGCGGCAGTATGTTACGGTTGCGCTCTCAGGGGACGGAGGCGATGAAGCGTTTGCCGGTTATGAACGCTATCGGGTCCATCTCCAGGACCGGGAGCGATATCCGATTCCTGAGTGGGCCGGCCGGTGGTATCGCGAGCATCTGTACCCTCGCCTTCCCCGTGGCATCCCGGGGCGCAATGTCGCCTACAGTATTTCTCTTCCATGGGATGAGCGTTACATAGAAGCCATTTCATTGGCGCCGTATCAACGGAATTTCGGGATTTTGTCGCGCGATTTTGTAAACGCGTCGCAGGTTGGGGCCGACCCACAGCATACGTTTCGCGAATATATAAGGACCGCTCCGGCGCGCGACCCACTGAGCAGCGTGCTGTATCTGGATACCAAAACGTATCTGCCCGGGGACATCCTCACGAAAGTTGACCGCATGAGCATGGCGGTTTCCCTGGAAGTGCGAGTTCCGATGCTCGACCATGTCTTTCTGGAATGGGTCACTTCGCTCACTCCGGAATGGAAGATGGGGCGACGGCGCCAAAAATTCATCCTGACGAAACTGGCGGAGCGGGTGGGGGTGCCGCACGATGCGTTGCACCGGCCGAAACAGGGCTTTGCTCTGCCGCTTCTTCATTGGATGCGGCATGAACTCAAGGACCTGGCGCGGGCGCTACTGTTGGAGCCGCGCACGCTCGAGCGCGGATATTTCAATGAGCTGGGAGTCCGGCGCTTACTGAATGAATTTTTTTGCGGCCGCACGGACGACTATCTGCCGATCTGGCGGCTGATGATGTTCGAATTGTGGCATCGTTCCTTCCTTGAAGAGTTCAGGCAGGGCACTGCCGTGGAACAGCCGAAATGCGTGGCCGGTTTACGTCCAGGGGTTGCATGACAGCGCCAGCGATCGACGGAGCCATCGATCGACCGTACGCCGCCAAGCCACTGGATCCACCCAGCGTATTCCTGATGAGCAACAGCTTTGAGACGGGAGGAAGTGAACGCCAGTTCGCCGCACTCGCCAGGTCGCTGAATCCGGAGTCGTTTCGGCTTCATCTCGGTTGCATCTTGAAGCGCGGAGACTTTCTTGAGGGCCTGGGTCAGGTTGAAGAGTTTCCGCTCGGCGGTAGTTTGTATGGGTTCCAGTCGCTCGCGACACGCCTGCGGCTCGCACGTTATTTGCATCGCTCGCGCATATCGGTTGCGCACGCCTTTGATTTCTATACCAACCTTACATTGATTCCCGCCGCCCGCATGGCACGGGTTGCGGTCGTGATCGGCAGCCAGCGGCAACTGGGAGATCTGCTGACCCCCGCGAAATCCCGCGCTCAACGGATCATTCTGAAATGGTGCGATTGCATAGTCTGCAACTCGCGTGCGGCAGCGGACCGCCTAGTTTCACAGGGCATTTTAGAAAGTCGAATCGCCGTCATCCGCAATGGATTTCCTCCTTCGACTTTTTTGCCGGCTGCACCGGCGCTGCCAAAGCGTCCCGGACTCCTCCGGGTAGGCATGATCGCGAGGATGAACACACCGGCCAAGAATCACCGCTTGTTCCTGCGAGCGGCAGCGCGGATGTGTAGCAATTCTTCTGAATTGGAATTTGTTATGGTGGGGGACGGTCCGCTGCGGCCGGAGTTGGAGCGCGAAGCCTTCGCATGCGGAATAGGCAACCGCATTCGGTTTCTCGGAGATCGTCGCGACATTCCAGCGGTGCTGGCTTCGCTCGACGTTTCCGTGCTGCCCACAACCTCAGAGAGCTTATCCAACGTGATCATTGAGTCGATGGCGGCCGGAGTTGCGGTCGTTGCGACCCGTGTGGGAGGAAATGCCGAGTCGCTCGGAGAGGATCGTGGAATTCTGGTTCCCGCGGGCGATGAACAGTCATTGGCAGCCGGAATGGAGCGGTTGCTGCGCGATGCAGGGATGCGGGTTGACCTTGGCCGTCGGGGCAAGCAATTCGCAGAGCGACATTTCACGATTGCCGAGATGCAACGGCAGTACGAAGAGCTTTACACCAATCTTCTGGCCAGAAAGACTCGAGGGGAGCCGCGTCGGTCTCTTCGCGCCAAACCAGCGTCTGTCCGGCGTTTACGAGTTGCTATCGTGGCCGCCTCGAAGCGGTACGTCGGGGGACAGTCCGTGCAGGCAGAGTCGCTTTTTTCCAACTTGTCGGATGATCCGGCAATCGAGGCCCATTGGATACCGATTGATCCGGTTTTCCCGCGGGGGCTGAGATGGATTGGGAACGTTCCCCTTCTGCGAACAATCGTCCGCGCGCCATTCTATCTGTGGGCTTTGTGGCGAGGCTTGAAGAACGCAGACATTGCGCACATTTTTTCCGCTTCCTATTGGTCTTTCCTGGTGGCGCCGGCGCCCGCACTGCTCATGGCTCGTTTCGCGGGAGCAAGAACTCTGATTCACTACCACAGCGGCGAAGCGCGAGACCATTTGAAACGCTTCCGCACGGCCCGGCGAATTCTGCAGCAAGCAGACCGACTCGTTGTGC
>JASHOU010000094.1 GCA_030038475.1 Terriglobales bacterium
AGCCCTTCGTGTTTACGCATCAAACCGATGCCGATGAGATACGAGATGCATTTCACCGCTGGCTCGACCAAGCTCTGGCCGTGGCGGTTAAGGAGTATGGCGATCGTCTATAAGGTGTTTACTCCCAGTCTCGGCGTGTGGTCCAATGGGGCGGTCTGCCTAGGAAAGCGCTGCCGGTCTTTCGACGAAGTAGGAACCTCGCAGCGTCGACCATCGAGAGTGTCGCGCTGATATACTGTCTGCGCTTACGATGAAGCCGAGAACATTCTGGACAGTGGCCGTCCTCGCAATTCTTCTGGCGTGGCCTGCTCAAGGCGCAGCGCCCACACTACCCAAGTTTGAACCCGACCCGTACTGGCCGAAGCCGCTGCCGAACAACTGGATTCTCGGGCAGGTATCCGGAGTGGCTGTGGATAGCCATGACCATGTTTGGGTGATCCAGCGGCCACGTACTGTCGATGAGTACGACAACTACCTGCGCGATGGCAAGGCGGATTGCTGCACACCGGCGCCCGCGGTTCTGGAGTTCGATCAGGCAGGGAATTTAATGCAAGCCTGGGGCGGCCCCGGTCAGGGCTACGATTGGCCGGATACCGAGCACGGAATTTTCGTCGACCAGAAGGATAACGTGTGGGTGACCGGCAACGGCGCCAAAGATACGAACATTCTGAAATTCTCTAGCTCCGGAAAATTCCTCCTGCAGATCGGAAAGCACGGAAAGACCGGGGGCAGCAACGACACGGAGAATGTGAATCAGGCCGCGGGCATCGCCGTTTACGCACCTTCCAATGAAGTGTTTGTCGCCGATGGATACGGGAATCGCCGCGTGATCGTGTTCGACGCGGATACCGGGGCCTATAAGCGGCACTGGGGCGCATATGGCAACAAGCCAGACGACAGCGCGCCGCTCACGCGGGTCTATGAGGGCCCGGGGCCGGCGCAGTTCCACACCGTTCACGGCATCGCGATTTCAAACGACGGGATCGTGTACGTGGGGGACCGTGTGAACAACCGCATCCAGTCCTTCCGGATTGACGGAACGTTTCTGAAGGAAGTTTTCATCGAGCGAAAGACCTCGGCACCGTTCGGCACTGGATTCGGAGCAGCCTTCTCCCGAGATAAAGAGCAGCGCTTCTTTTATGTCCCCGACGGCAGCAACAAGAAAGTGCAGATTGTGGAGCGCAAGAACATGGAGGTAGTGGGATTCTTCGGCGGGCACGGAGGCCACGGCGTGGGCGAGTTTTCCCATATACACAGCATCGCGACCGATTCGAAGGGCAATATCTACCTGGGTGAAGTCGATACGGGGCGGCGTGTGTATCGGTGGACTTATAGAGGCATGGCGGCACAGTAACGCCGACGGTATTTTGTGTGGTGGGCAAAATCGAGACAGTCGAAGACCGGCATCGTAGCTTGTGGGACCAGTGGCTTTGGCGGCCGAGGCGCACCTGGATTCGAAAGCTCGCCTTTCAGCTTCATCTTTGGTCGGGAATATTGCTGGGCTTCTATGTAGTGGTGGTTTGCGCCAGCGGCAGTGCGATTGTTTTTCGAAACGACGTCTACGATTGGCTGGAATCGGGCGGCAAAGCCGTTTCTTACAAGGCTTTTCTTTATCATTGGCTATCTTGGCTGGGCAAGCTCCACGGCAGTCTTCTCATGGATAGCGAGGGGATGACTGCGAACGCCATTGGAGGTTTCCTGCTTGCCGCCCTTTGCCTCACCGGGATTATCGTATGGTTGCCTGGATTTGTGACCTGGCGCCGCGCGCTGACGATCCATGCAAACGTGGGTTGGAAGCGCCTGGTTTTTGATCTGCACGGCGTGGTCGGCTTCTGGAGCTTCGCTGCATTGCTGATGTGGGGAATTACGGGCGGATATTTCGTCTACCCGCAGCCTTTTCGCGCCGCGGTGAATCTCTTTGCGCCGGTCACTTTTACTCCCGCCGCTCAACTCGCGGGAGCGGGCCCAGTCAGTCAATCACCAAAGCCCGCCGCTTTGAACCTGCCGCGCCGCCCACGTGTTCCACCGTTAGGCGCTCGAATCCTGCGAGGATTTTCCTACGCTCATTACGGCAACTTCGGAGGGTGGTCCGTAAAAACATTATGGGTGATGTTGGGTCTTGCGCCTGCTGTACTGTTCTCGACCGCTCTGATCATGTGGTGCAGCCGCGTCGTCGCGCCTGGGATGCGCCAACTTCACCGGCGACAATTCACAGCGCGCCGGCTACCGATTCGAGACGGCTTTCGGTAACGGTTGTTCGGGCGCCGGCAACTTGCCCGCTTCGATCAGCGCCGGAACACCCAGCAACGTTCCCCAGGTGTGAAAGTGGTCGCTGGCAAGCCTGGGGTCGTCGCAAGTGCCAAGAATGGCAGAATAGTTTTCGCACACAAAACCTTTCCTGCCCCACTCGCCCAGGAACATCGCATTGGATTTCCGGGCAAGTTCGCCCCGCTCTTGCGCGAATCCGTAGTTCCGCAAGCCAAGATAAACCAGGAAATTCAAGGGCGGCCAAACTGCGCCCTTCCAGTACTGCTGCTTTGGAAACTCCGGATCGTTGTAGGGCACGGAGGGAAGCGCAAACTCACCGGCGAATTCCGCCGGGGCGGAGAAGTGCTTCTCGATTATTTCCTTTGCGCGTTCGGCGGAAGGAAGTCTCGCCAAGAGCGGATAGAATATCGTCGGAGATATGCGGTTGCTTAACACGTTCACATCGGTGCGTCGATTTAAGTAGGCAGTGGATTTCTCACTCCACAGTTGCTCCATCGCCTTGCTGACTTGCTGCGCTCGTCGCTCGAGTTCTTGCGCTTCTGCCCTTCGGCCGATCAGTTCTGCAATTTCTGCCAAGGCGCTGCAATCTGCCACATACAGGCTGCTCAAGCCCACATCTTGCAATTCCAGAATGTTTTTTCCGGAGTTGAAGGGAACGTCCTCGTACATCGGAGAATCGTCCATTCCGGACTCATATCCGGCTGTAACCTTCCCGTGAACATCGGGCTCGCCCAGCGGATTTCTGGCAACCTGCGAACCATAGCTCAGAAGCTCGCCATTCTTGCGCGCCTTCCACCACCAGCGATTCCAGGTCAGCAGGTCGTCAAATGTGCTTTCCAACAACCAACGTTCGGGGTAACGGCGATAGATTTCTTTCAGCATGATTGACCCGACCGGCGGCTGGGAGCGATCCCACGATTTCGTGCCATTGCCGCGGTCGTCGCTAGGAATGAATCCCTCATCCGTCATGCTGCGCAGGTGCTCGATGAAATTACCGTACGCCAGATCGCGACTGTAAATCGAGCTTACGTAGGCCAGAAAAAAATTGTCCCAACCAAAAAGGCCGTATCCGCCGTACTGCTCGTTCCAAAGGCGGCCGACGGTGGACACAACGCGATCGAAGGCCGGCTCGTAGACGGTGTTCCACGCCAAAGCTGACTCAATGGCCAGATATGTATCCTTGAGTTCGTCAAAACGCGACGAACTTTCCTCCAAGCGCGAGCGCTCTCGCTGAACCAATTGCCCTATTTGCTCAAGACTTCGAACCTTGCCTACCGATATCCCCACTGGAC
>JASHOU010000095.1 GCA_030038475.1 Terriglobales bacterium
TTCTCAGTTCTCAGTTCAGCGCAGAACAGCAAAGTCTTCAGGCCATTTCAAGTTTCAAGGCAGATGCTGGCAACGCCGGCTAGCTGTTGCTGAGGAGGAGGCTTTTCGGAGATTTTACTGAGAACTGAGAACTAGGAACTGAGAACTAAAAACCGACCCACGTCGCCGTGTGATGGGCCGAGAATGAACCCGTCTTAGACGGTGGGAACCCGCCGCGACCCATTAGGCCTTTCCGCATGGCGGAACATGGCACACCGGATCTGTCTATGCGAGTCGAGTCCCCGTTCATTCGGCATTGGTTCAAAAATCGGTTGCCACCATCACCAACTCGGCAGGCCGGCTTTCACATTGGATGCTAGGAAACCGCAAAGAGATTGGCAAGGGGGAAACGCAAAATAGTTGGCAGAAAGTTTGCTAGAGATTAACTCGCGGAATGTTTACAAAAAATGAATCGCGTGTTATGGCCGGTCAACCGGTGCGCCGGGTATCTTCCAAAATCTCGTCGAGCGCGCTCGATAATTTACTCGCCCGCTGCCGTGCCTCGGGAGCCGCAGCCATTTCCAATCGCCGCTTCAGCAGATGATATTCGTCGGCGATATTCAGCGCCGCCAGCACCGCCAGCCGCACCGAATCGACGGTCGTCGTCTGTTCTGACACTGCCCGCATCTTACCGTCAACATACTCGGCCAGCTTGAGGATGTAATCCGCATCCGAGCCGCGCAAGTTATAAACCTGATCGAAAATTTCCACGCGCACGCTGCCGCTCGCGGACATATTCGCCGTCACGTCTTTCTTCAACGTCTCTCTGGTCAGCGTATCTTGCGCCAACTTTTCGGTCGGAGCTTCTTTGCTTGCAGTCGCCATGTTACTCCTCGGCGGAACGCATCCTGCCGGAAAACCGCCGGAACTTGGATGCCATTTTCCTCGCCGCCGTTCAGCTCGCCGCCTGCTCGCGCGTCAGGCTTTCCATCTGGCTGAGCATCTTTTCCACGCGGCCGCGAATATCCTCGCGATCCTTTCGCAAGTGCACCAGCTCGCGTCGCAGCGCCTCGTTTTCTTCCTCGCGCTCTTCCAGTTGCTCGCGCAAGCGCTTGGCGTCGCGTTCGGCCGTAGCCCGCGCCTCTTTCGCGGCCTTGTACAACTCTATCGTGCGATAAACTTTCTCTTCCAGCGCCTGAAAATCTTCCGCCGGAACCTCGGCAGATACCTCTTCCACAGTTTTCACAGACATGACACTCGCTTTCGAGGATGAGATGTGCGTTGAGCGAAGTATAGCGCAGTTGGCTGTGGATTAGGCGGGAGTCGTGTCCTATCGTGTCGAAAGAGATTTGAAACTACTGGCGCGTGAACTACCGAGGTTAGCGCCCACCGTATTACCTGTAGCGCGAAAGACGCGATAGCTTCTCCAGCCGTCGCGCCGCCTCGTCAATCGTCTCCGGCTTCTTGCAAAACGCAAACCGCACCTGTTGTGCCCCGTCTCTCGGATGCTTATAGAAGCTCGATCCCGGCACGCACGCAATCCCAATGTCTTTCACCAGGTAAGCGGCGAACTCCATATCGCTGGCATAGCCGAACGCGGAAATATCCGTCATCACGTAGTACGCGCCCCGCGGCGGGTAACAGCGAAACCCGGCTTTTTCGAGCGCCGGTATCAGATGATCTCTTCGCGTGCGATAGCGCTCGGCCAATTCGCGATAATACGAAGCCGGCAGATTCAGCGCCGCTGCGCCCGCCTCCTGCAGCGGCGCGGGCGCGCCCACCGTCAAAAAATCGTGCACCTTGCGGATCGCATTCGTAATCGCCGCCGGCGCAACCGCCCAGCCCACCCGCCATCCCGTCACGCTGTAACTTTTCGAGAGGCCGTTGATGGTGATCGTCCGCTCCTTCATGCCGTCGAGCCGCGCAATCGAAATGTGCTCGGTTCCGTCGTAAAGAATGTGCTCGTAAATTTCGTCGGTGATGGCGAGCACGTTGTACTCGACGCACAGGTCGCGAATCAGTTCCAGTTCTTTCCGCGTGAACACCTTGCCCGTCGGGTTGTTGGGCGTGTTCACAATGATCGCTTTGGTCTGCGGCTGAAATGCCTCGCGCAACTCCTGCGCATCGAACGTCCACTCGTCTCGGGCTGACGCCGGCGGCCGCAAACTCACAAAGCGCGGACGTGCCCCGCTCAGAATCGAGTCTGGCCCATAGTTTTCGTAAAACGGCTCAAACACCACCACTTCGTCACCCTTGTTGCATACCGCGAGCAGCGTGGCGATCATCGCCTCGGTTGATCCGCAGCACACCACAACTTCCCGTTCCGGGTCGACTTCAATCCCTTGCCACTCCTGCATCTTCTGCGCGATGGCATTGCGCAGGCTCTTCGCGCCCCAGGTGATCGCGTACTGGTTGATGTCGGCGGCAATCGCCTCTTGCGCCGCGCGCTTGATCTCCTCGGGAGCGGAAAAATCCGGAAATCCCTGCGCAAGATTGACCGCGCCATACTGCATCGCCTGGCGGGTCATTTCGCGAATCACCGACTCGGTAAAATGCTCAACTTTGTCGGAGAGAAAATGTTTGGGAAGCGCCGAAATCTGTGCCATGAAAACAAAGGCTAGCACATTAATCGCTTTTGTAGAGACAGCCGCAAGTTGCTCGCGTAGAGATTCCCCTTTGGCTGTCAAGAAGCAAGGAAAAACCGGTTCCCGGAGGTTTATGCAGACTGGGATTGTTCAAAGCAGTTTGTTCAAGGCAGATTGTTCCAGACAGGAAATGCGCGGGCGGAAACCTACTCGTTTTCTTCGTTGTCCAGCTTAATCCGCAGCGATTTCAGAAACTTCAAATCCTGATCGCTGATCTTGAGTTCGGCATTGCTGCTGAGCGAGCGCGCGGAGACCAGCGAAGCCTGGTCGGCGGTCTGTTCCCCCTGCTTGCTGACGCCAATCGTCGCTTCGAGCACCAGGAAAATATCGTAGCCGCCTTCCTTGATGCGCGAAACCACTTCCGCGATCGATTCGGAATCCGACAGAGACTCGTTGATCGCATCGCCGAGTTCCTTCATCAGTTGCTTCAGTTGCTGATCCACGAATCCCCCTGGGAATGGGTCCAGTTGTGCCAGAGTTAAAACTAGCGCGCGTCACAACCGGATGTGACGGCGCCCAAGCCATTGTACGCCGCCCCGCTGCTAAAATCGACTGTGGATTAAGTGGATGGAAAGCCCGCTGAAACGCAGACTGCGCGACTGGGCTCCTAGAGTGGGCTACTGGTGACGGGCTAATGAAGTGGTCCGATTTAGTGGACTAAGCGTTGGCGGGCCAATCGCTGGTTGGCAAAACATTGTTGGGCAAATCATGAGCAGCGGCCAGACCGTGATGGAGATTGTAAAGAAGATTAAGCTGGCTCTCCGCGCAGTCGCGAAGCTCCTCGGGGCAAGTTCCTTCGGCCGCGCCGCATTGGCCGGAATCCACGCCACGGCGCGCTCGTTCGGAAAAGTTCTGCACCAGCTCTGGCTGGAGGTGACCGGCTTTACCTTCCTGACGATCGCCGCCGTAGGCGCGATGGCGGGTATTCGCGAATACGGTAAGTACCAGTCCGGCCACGCAGCCGGTCCAGGACGGTTGCTTCTCGCGATTTGCTTTACGGCATCGTTCGCCTGGTTTGGAGTAAGTTCCTTCTGGCGCGTAAGCCGGAAGAAACTCAAAGCCAAAAGCTAATAGCCAAAAGCCGAACGCCGAAAGCCGGAAGCCGAGAGCTGAAACTAAGGGAGTTGGAACAACACGAAAGCAGCTCAGCAGCAGAAAGTCAGGATCACATCATGGCGGAACTCAAGACGCCGATTGTCAAGAAGGAAGAACCAGCCAGCAAGACGACGGCCTCCGTAACGAACGCCGCGCAGGAAACTTCTTCCCGCATCGCCGTCCATCCGCTCTATACCCCCGCCGATCTCGCGGCTTCGAACTGGGACTACGACCGCGACGTGGGATATCCCGGCGAATTTCCCTACACGCGCGGCGTTCAGGCCACCATGTATCGCGGGCGCCTCTGGACCATGCGCCAATACGCCGGCATGGGCGACGCCGAAGAATCCAACAAACGCTACAAGTATCTGCTTGCCAATGGCACCACCGGCCTCTCGGTCGCTTTCGACCTGCCCACCCAAATCGGCCTCGATTCCGATAGCCCGCTCGCCCTCGGCGAAGTCGGCAAAGTCGGCGTCGCCATCGACTCCATCGAAGACATGCAACGCCTGTTTGACGGCATCGACCTCACCGCCATTTCCACCTCGATGACCATCAATGCCACGGCCTCGATTCTGCTCGCCCTCTACGTTGCCGTCGCGCGCCGCCAGGGACGCGACATCCGCAAACTCTCCGGCACCGTGCAGAACGACGTGCTCAAGGAGTACATCGCCCGCGGCACTTATATCTATCCGCCGCAGCAGGCCATGCGCATCATCACCGACCTCTTTGCCTGGACCAACGAAAACGTTCCCGACTGGAACACCATCTCCATCTCCGGCTACCACATGCGCGAGGCCGGATCGACCGCCGTGCAGGAGGTCGCGTTCACGCTCGGCGACGGCATCGCCTACGTCGAAGCCGCGATTCGCGCCGGTCTCAACGTCGATAAATTCGCGCCGCGTCTGTCTTTTTTCTTCAACGCGCACAGCAATTTTCTCGAAGAGGTCGCGAAATTCCGCGCCGCGCGCCGCATGTGGGCGAAAATCATGCGCGACCGTTTCAAAGCCAAGAACCCTAAATCCTGGATGCTGCGCTTCCACACCCAGACCGCCGGCTCCACGCTGACTGCGCAGCAACCGGAAAACAACATCGTCCGTACCGCCATTCAGGCGATGGCGGCCGTGCTCGGCGGTACGCAGTCGCTACACACCAATTCGTTCGACGAGGCTCTCGCGTTGCCCACCGAATCTTCGGCCCGTATCGCGCTGCGCACGCAGCAGATCATCGCCTTCGAATCCGGCGCGCCGCAGACGGTCGATCCCCTTGCCGGCTCGTATTACATCGAGTCGCTGACCAATGAAATCGAAAAGCGAGCCGCCGACTATCTCGACAAAATCGAAGCCATGGGCGGCATGTTGAAAGCGATCGAACGCGGCTACGTGCAGCAGGAGATCCAGAACGCCGCTTACGAATATCAGCAGGCCGTCGACCGCGAACAGGCAATCGTAGTCGGCGTCAACCGCTTCCAGATCGAAGATGAGCAAGCCGTGCCCATCCAGCGCATCGATCCCGCGCTTGAGCCGCGCCAGGTCGAGCGCCTGCGTGCCTTCCGCGCCAAACGCAACGTCGAGAGCTGGCGAGCCGCGCTCCGCACCGTCGAAGACGCCGCGCGCTCCGCAGAAAATCTCATGCCGCGCATTCTCGGCGCCGTCAAAGCCAACGCCACCGTCGGCGAAATCTCCGACGCCATGCGCAAAGTCTACGGCGAATATAAGGAAGCCGTCGTCATCTGACCCGGCAGTTCGGCTGCCTCCGCCCTAATCTTTGCCCGGAACATCCGCAAACGACACGTCCACGCAATTCGGGCCGTCCGCGCAAGTTCGGGCAGTTCGGTCATTCTATGATCATGACATTCACGACGAGGACGATCTCGTCGCCAGCGCGATTCCGCAGCCCTGAAGAATCTGTGGCCAGTGCACGGGGACGCACTTTGGTTACGGCCACGCCCGCTCGACCGGGGGCTACAATCGGTTACGATATAAAATGAGGGCCGATGAAATGAGGTCGGTCGCAATCGTCTTGATATTGTTAACTCAACATTGTTAACTCAATATCGTTAACGCATGCTGCCGGGTTTGCATCTAAATTCGTCAGACCTGTTTTTCGCGCTATCCTGAGGACTGTTATGAAGAAATTCTGCTTTGCGGCTTTGCTTCTCTGCGCCGCCGTTGGCTACGCCATGCCGATGGCGTCGTCGGCGCGTGCCCTGGTGCCGGCCGAGATCCAGCAGTTGATCGGCATCGACTACCGGGCGCTGAAGGATTCTCCCACGGCGCAGGCGCTCAAGCAGCAGGTGCTGCCCGAAGATGTGAAGCAAGCCGAGCCAGCTCTCAAGGGCATCGGCATCAACACCGACCGCGACCTCGATCAGCTCTCGGTCGCCTCGTTCCGCACCGAGAAGAAGGGCATTCAAGCCATCTACGTCGCCCAGGGATCGTTTTCGGCCAAGGTAGTTTTAAAGAAGCTGAAGCTGAAGAAGATTTCTGCCACCAAATACGGCACCAGCAGCCTTTACCCCATGGCCAACGGGATGGTCATGACCTTCCTCGATGACAATACGCTCGCCTTCAGCACAGAGGATGCCTTGCACAGCGCGCTCGATACCCGCGATGGCAAGCGTATGTCGCTCGATACCAATTCCACCATGGTCGACCAGATGACCGCGGTCGATGGCTCGCCCCTGTGGAGCATCCTTGACCAGAAAGGAAGCCAGGCCATGATGGCCTCGGCCATCGGCGATGCCTCCAAAGTGGGCGACTTCGACAGCCTGAAGAAGCGCATTCTCGCCTCCCGCTACACCATGAGTTTTCAGGATGGCGTGAATCTCGATCTGACCGTGGTCACCTCCGACTCCATGACCGCGGCTACGCTTTCGACCATCGTCAAGGGCGTGATGTTGTACAAAAAGCTCAGCGCCAGCCCGGTCGAGAAAACAGCCATCGACTCGACCACCGTCGATTCCGACAGTTCCAATGTCATGCTGCACTTCAAAAGCGACGACCAGAAATTCCAGTCTCTGATGCACTCGCCGCTGTTTGCCACCGTTTCACGCTGACCATCACGCCGAGCTTGACGAAATCCTAAACAAAAAAAACTTCCCGGAACACTCCGGGAAGTTTTTCTTGGTGCCGGCTATGTGCGCCGGGGTATTACAATCGCTTGCAAATGAAAGTTCTGGTCACCGGCGGGGCAGGCTACATCGGCAGCGTCGTGGCCGAAGAGCTTCTGCAGGCCGGGCACGCGGTCGTTGTCATCGATAATCTGAGCCGCGGCCATCGCCAGGCCGTTCCTCTTGATGCGGAACTGGCAGTCGGCGATCTGGCCGATCGCGCCTTGCTCGATCGCCTGCTTCGCGAGCGATCCATCGACGCGGTCATACACTTTGCCGCGTTCATCGAAGCGGGCGAATCGATGAAGGCGCCGGAAACGTTCTTCCGCAACAACACCGCCAACGCGCTCACCCTGCTCGAAGCCATGCTCGCCTCCGGAGTCAAGCGTATCGTCTTCTCCTCGACCGCCGCGCTTTACGGCGATCCCGAGCACACTCCCATCGAAGAAGACGATCCCCTACGCCCGGCGAACGCCTACGGCGAATCGAAGCTGCTGGTCGAGCGCATGCTCGCCTGGTTCCACCGCATTCACGGCCTGCGCTATGCCAGCCTGCGCTACTTCAATGCCGCCGGCGCATCGCGCCCCGACCGCGGCGAGGCGCACCAGCCTGAGACGCATCTCATTCCCCGCATTCTCGCCGTCGTGCTCGGCCGCGCCGCGCAGGTCAACATTTTCGGCACCGATTATCCGACCGCCGACGGAACCTGCGTGCGCGACTACATCCACGTCAGCGATTTGGCGCATGCCCATCTACTTGCGCTCGACGCGCTCGCGGGGTTGCGAGAAAAAGGGTTGCCAGAAGAAGGATTGCGAAAAAAAGGATTGCGCGAAGATTCTCCGCCGCTGATTTACAACCTCGGCAACGGACAGGGTTTCAGCGTGCGCGAGGTGGTCGAGGTGGCGCGCCAGGTCACCGGACACCCGATTCCGGCCATCGAGTGCCCGCGACGGCCGGGCGATCCCGCCGTGCTCATTGCCAGCTCACAGAAAATCCGGCGCGAGCTCGGCTGGCAGCCGAGATTTCCCGAGCTGAAGACGATTGTTGAGAGCGCCTGGGAGTGGCATCGCACGCACGCCGAGGGATATGCCAATCCTGCGACGGATGCGTCGCGGAGGAAGTAGGAATCGCCGCCAACTCCAGCGGCGAAAGGCCTCTAGTCGCCGGGAAGGTCGCCGACCGCGCCAAGCGGAGACGGATTGCCATGCGGGCTCAGCGGCCGCGAACGATGCGGAAGCCGCGGCCGGTCGGCAAAAAATTTCGTCTCTGGTTGCGGCCCGGATGCCAGCGGAGACGTAAGCGTCGCCGTAGAATCTGCCGCCACCACTCCGGCTGTCCCCTGCACTTCTGCCCAGCTGAATTGCGGCACGATCTGGCGCAGGCCCGACAGAATCGCGTCGCGCTCGCCGAGCGAGGTTGCGATATAGAGCGCGTCCAGCGCGTGTTTTAGCTCCGGCCAGGCCAGCTTCGCGCTTTCCGTGTACGCGATCTTCTCGCACGCGCTCGGAAAGACGCGCTCGTCGGCGTAGAAAAGCTCCTCGAAGAGTTTTTCTCCCGGACGCAGGCCGATAAAGCCGGCCATGAGGCCGCCGCGGCCCGCTGCCTTGAATGGCCGAATGCATCCTGCGAACGCCGACGACTTGCGGATCATGAAGTAAAACCGATGTGGTTCTAGAGCGCTGGATGCGGCTGGACTAAACTGCTGGGCCGGCCGGGTGGACGGCCGGACTGGCCGAAGCCATCGCATGGCAGGCGCGAGCGGCCGGCGAGCAGGATAGAAGTTTTCGCGGCTGGTTCAACATCGTCGGCGTCGACCTCGACCGCCACCGAGCGCAGAATCGTCTCGAGCGCCAGCACCACGCGAAAATTGTTTTTCTTGCGCACCAGCACGCCTTCCATTCCCAGCATGGCGCCGCGCGCAATGCGCACCCGTTCGCCCACCACCAGATAGGGATGCGGTTCGATCTTTCGCTGTCCCATGCCCACCCGCAACGCCTCGATTTCGAAATCGGGCAAGGGCGCGAGCGTTCGCCCGAACCCGACCAGCGACAGCACGCCTGGAACCTCCAACACCCGCGCCCGTTCGCGCCAGGCCATGCGCACAAACACGTAATTCGGAAACAGCGGCAGCTCCAGCGTCACGCACTGCGGTTTCGCCAGCGGCGCAGAGCGGCATAAAGCGGCAAAAACGATTCCATCCCCCGCTCGGCCAATAGCGCCGCCGCGCGTTTTTCATGGTGCGAAGCCGTGTAAGCCGCGAACCATTGCGTCGAAGCCAATTCGGTTGCGCCCGTCTTCGGCTCCAGCGATCTCGGCCCCACCGCCCCGCCTGTATCCAGTCTCGCCGCTGTCGCCACCGAACTCGCCTGCATCTCTTCGCCCCCTCCGCACAAAGCTTCGCTATCCCCGCTTAGCAAGGTCTCTTAGAAATTTCAAATTCGCGGGAAGCTGTCTATGCCCATCGTTGCACTTGGCGTGCCACGCTCTTGTTCTGCGCGAATCGGCATGCATCACTCTCGTGGTGCACACCTTTCCGATTGCAGTCACGCACCACGCGCAAAACCAGTTGAACGCTGATTCCCGCAGCGGGAACCTGAATCGGATTTTCCGTCCTAAATCAGAACCGATCACTCACCCTGAGCTCGTCGATAAAAAAAGGACAGTCTCTTCGCAGCCGACACTCTCCCAACTCGCTAGCATTTGCGTCTCTGCTAAGATTCATCTCTTCATATTTGTTTCGAATATTGATTTTCGAGCGATCGCTTTCGATCCGCTCTTATCGCTAGCAGCCCTCGACTGGCCTGCGGAAGACTGGCCTGCGGATGACTGTGCCGCGGAGATGACTGGGCCGCAGATGAATGGCTCGCGGAGGCACGAATGTACGGATTCACGCGATGACGCCGAACCAAAACACGCGCTATAACCGCTTCCTGCTCCTGGTGGCCGGACTCGGCGGACTGCTCTATGGCGTCGATGTCGGCATCATCGCCGGAGCCTTGCCTTATCTCGAAGCTACCTCCGGCCTGAATGCGGGCCAGCTTTCCATTGTGGTCGCTGCGGTTTTGCTCGGCAGCGTCATCTCCACCCTATTTGCCGGCGCGCTCGCCGACTGGATGGGGCGCAAGCCCCTGATGGCGCTCAGCGGATTGCTCTTCGTCGGCAGCATTCCCATCATCGCGCTCTCGCACGGCTATCAACCATTGGTGCTTGGCCGTTTGTTGCAGGGCGTGAGTGCAGGCTTGATCGGAGTCGTCGTCCCGCTCTATCTCGCCGAGTGTCTCGCGGCAGCCAGTCGCGGCAAGGGAACGGGCATCTTCCAATGGCTGCTCACGCTCGGCATCGTCACCGCGGCCGTAGTCGGCATGTACTTCAGTTTTCGCGTCGACGAAGTCGCCAAGCTCGGCGATCCCGCCCGGCTCTTCGCCTTCAAAGATGCCGCCTGGCGCGGCATTTTCTGGGTTTCGCTGCCGCCCGGCATTCTCTTCGTAATCGGCGCTCTCATGGTTTCGGAGTCGCCGCGCTGGCTGTTTCGGCGCGGAAAAACCGATGCCGCGTATACCGCGCTCCTGCGCTCGCGCTCGACCGAGCAGGCCAAACTTGAACTGGCCGAGATGGAGCAAACCGCCGCGGCTGAGCGAGCCGGTCTTGCCACGGGCGGCCAAGCCCGGGAATCGCTTCTGCGCCGCAAATACGTGATTCCATTTGTGCTGGCCTGCATCATTCTCGCCTGCAACCAGGCCACCGGCATCAACTCGATCATCGGCTACAACACCAATATTCTGCTGCAAGCCGGCCTTTCCGACATCCAGGCGCACTGGGGCTACGTCCTTTTCACCGTCGTAAATTTCCTCATGACGATTGTCGGAGTGCTGCTTGTAGACCGCAAAGGTCGCAAGTTCCTTTTGTCGGTCGGCACTGCCGGCATCATCGTTTCTCTCGTGTGCACTGGCCTGTTATTTCGCCGCACCGAAAAGTTGCGCGTGGACTCGCGGGGTGCCGTGCAATCCATGGTAGGAAGCATGGCAGGAACCGACGACAGGCTGACCCTGCGCTATGACCCGAAGACCGCAAATGCGTTCCTCGCGGCGACCGGACGCGCCGGCAACTCGATCCGCAACCAGCCCACCTCTTTGGTCGTCATCTATTCCTGCGGAGATTTCCGAGCCGCCACCCAGGTTGCGCGTTCCGACGACGCTTCCGCCCAGCCGATTGAGATTACGCGCGAAAGTTGCCTGCCCGCGAATAAGGTCGTGGCATTTTTCACCAATCCCTTCGCCAACCTCGATGCCGCTCGCCGCGCTCCTCTTAGAATCGACAACGCGCTGATCGCTCCCGTGCCGAGCAATCAGAACGGCCGCCTCGTCGCCATCACACTCTTCGTCTTCATGGCGTTTTATGCCATCGGCCCCGGAGTCTGCGTCTGGCTGGCGCTCTCCGAGTTGATGCCGACCCGCATCCGCTCCAACGGAATGAGCGTTGCCCTGTTGCTCAACCAGGCAGTTTCCACCACTATTGCCGCAGTTTTTCTGCCCGAGGTCGGGAGGCACGGTTATTCGACGATGTTCTTCGGCTTCGCCGCTTGCACCTTAATCTACTTCGTCACCGCCGCATTGTTTCTGCCGGAAACCAAAGGCAAGACGCTCGAAGAAATCGAAACCCATTTCGAGGGGCTGCAAGCTTGACGTCTTGTGTGCCTGCTGCTCCACGCTGGTTAACGCAGTTTCATTCCGGTTTTGGCAAGCTGTGGAGGGCCGCGGCTTTAGCTTCGAGTCCCCCGCTTCTGCCCAAGTTCCGCATTACAACCACCTGTGATACCGGTCACAGAACCAAGCCCAGCCAAACCTTCAATATAGGCAGTTGGTAGATTTAATTTTGCAGGTTATTCTCATTGCCGATGTTGGCAAGAAAAAACTGAACGGAGACGGCGACAGATGAAAATTGAAACTAAATTGTTGCTTTTTGCAACAGCATTGGCTACGACCCTAACCCTTTCTCTACCGGCGCACGCGCAAGACGCAGCGGGAATCTACAAATCGAAATGCGCCATGTGCCATGGCGCCGACGGAAAGAAAGCCGCTGGCCACGATCTCTCCGGCGCCGCAGTGCAAAAAGAATCGGATGCGGACCTGACGGCGGTGATCACCGACGGTAAGCCCCCTCGGATGCCCAAGTACGGCGATAAATTAAAGCCGGAAGAGATCAAGGGACTCGTGACTTATATCCGCTCATTGAAACAATAGCCCAATCCCTGGATCATTCGAGCTTGGGTCATTCGAGCTTGGGCTCATTAGAGTCGGGGTACTGAAGACTAGCAGGTTGTCGAGCGCGACGGCTGATACGGCGCCAAAAGGTGGAGTGTGTCCGTCAACGCCGCAAAAGAATGAAGTAAGGAAAAAAAGAAGAGGAGTGACGGTTTTTCATGAGCCTGCGAGAACGCTTTCAAGATTGGTCGCAGCCCATTTATTTTCTGGGTCAGAATCCCATCACCCTCACCGGCGCCGTGCTCACCACCAGCACCGCACTCACCATCATCGCCTTCTGGTTCTACGACACCCTTCTGCCCGGACCGCCGCACCCTTACATCGGTCTTCTGATCTATCTCATCCTCCCAGGAATCTTCATACTCGGCCTGCTCCTCATCCCGCTCGGCATTTTCCTTCGGCGGCGGAGTCTACGCGCGCGTGGCGAGTTGCCGCAAATTTTCCCGCCAATCGACCTGGCGCTCCCCGTTGTGCGCCGTACGCTGGAGTACGTGGGCGTTGCCACCGTACTCAATCTCATCATTATTGCTACGGCGTCCTACCGCGGCGTCGAGTACATGGACTCGGTGAATTTCTGCGGCAAGACTTGTCATACCGTGATGGATCCCGAATACACCGCCTATCAGAATTCTCCCCACTCACGTGTGGCTTGTGTCGAGTGTCATATCGGGCCGGGCGCGGATTGGTTCGTACGATCGAAGCTCTCCGGCTTGCGGCAGGTTGTCGCCGTCACCTTCCACACCTATTCGCGTCCCATACCATCGCCGGTTAAATATCTGCGCCCGGCGCGCGAAACCTGTGAGCAATGTCACTGGCCGCAGCGCTTCACCGGAGACAAATTCCTGGTGAACACCAGCTACAAAGATGACGAAAAGAACACGCCGCAGACCGACGTTTTGCTCCTGAAAGTCGGCGGACGAACCTGGCAGGGATCAGTCGGCATTCACGGTCACCATCTCGCCGACAACGCACGCATTCGCTACATCTCCACCGACCCCGAACGCCAGACGATTCCCGAGGTCGAGTACACCGACGATCAAGGCAAGACCACCACGTTCATTTCCACGGATACGAAGCCAACCAAAGAGCAACTCGACAAGGGTGAGCATCGCGTGATGGATTGCGTCGATTGCCACAACCGGCCCACGCACGCCTTCGATCTGCCCGAAAACGCTATTGACAAGCAGATGCAGTTTGGCCACATCAGCCCTGATCTGCCCTTCATCAAGAAAAAAGCGGTCGAGCTTCTCAAAGTGAATTATCCCGACCGCGATACCGCCGAGCATCGCATCGTGGAAGATCTCAACAATTTCTATCGCTCCAATTATCCGGAGATTTATCAGACCCGCCGCACCGTGGTCGAGCAGTCGGTGCAGGAAGTGGCCAACATTTATCTGCGCAACATCTTCCCCGATATGCGAGTTACTTGGGGAACGCACCCGAATAATCTTGGCCACAACGATTCACCCGGCTGCTTCCGCTGCCACGACGGCAGCCACACTAGCGCCGATGGCCAGACCATCACCAACGATTGTTCCGCCTGCCACAACCTGCTGGCGGTCGACGAAGAGAACCCCAAAGTGCTTGCCAATATCGGCATGAAGTGAAGCATTGATGAACTGAGCATGGATGAAAATTCAAAATATGGCTGAAAGCAAAATGGCGCGAAGCGAAACGGCGCGAAGAAAGACGACGCCTTCGAAGGGAGGAACGAGATTCGCGCTCTTGCTGTTGCCGCTCGTCGCCATAATCTTCTCTCTTTGCTTTTACCCGCACTCTGTGGGCGCTCAGTCCAAAACCGCGTCCCAAAGCGCCGCCAAAGCCGCCGCCAAAACCGATGACGCGCCCGGAGCGGAATGTCTGGCCTGCCACGGCGACAAAAGCATGACCACCACGCGGGCCGGCAAGACCGTTCCCCTTTACATTGACGGAAAGAAATTCGCCGCTTCGGTGCATGCCGGCTTCGGTTGCACAGGCTGTCACGCCGATCTGGAGGGCAAAGATTTTCCGCACGATACACCTGCGCCGGTCAAGTGTGGAACCTGCCATGATTCCGAGCAACAGCAACATGCCCGTTCGCTCCACGGAAGGGCGATTGCGCGCGGCGATGCGCTGGCGCCGCGCTGCGTTAATTGTCACGGCAATCACGACATCGTGCCGGTGAGAGATCCGCGCTCCGCCGTCGCGCCTCTGAAAATTCCCTTCGTCTGTGGCCAGTGCCATCGTGAAGGCACTGCGGTTTCGCGCAATCGCCCCATTCCTCAGGACAACATTTTGGAGAACTACTCCGAGAGCATCCATGGCGAGGCGTTGCTGAAAAAAGGTCTGTCCGTGGCCCCGACCTGCGCCACCTGCCACACCCCGCACTTGATCCTGCCGCATACCGATCCCGCATCTTCGATCAATCGCAAGAATATCGCCGCCACGTGCACGAAATGCCACTCGCAAATTGAAACCGTCCACCGCAAGATTATTCGCGGAGAACTGTGGGAAAAACAGGCCAACGTCCTGCCCGCCTGTCCCGACTGCCACCAGCCCCATAAGATCCGCAACGTTTTCTACGACCTCGGCATGGCCAATGGCGACTGCATGCGTTGCCACGGCGATGCAAAACTGCACCGCGGGCGCGATGGGCAATCCATGTACGTCAATGTGAACGAGGTCAATCATTCGCGCCACAGCCGAATCGCGTGCAGCCAGTGCCACTCGGAGGTCAACGCCTCTCACGTACGGCCATGCGAGACGATCATGCATGGTGTCGACTGCACATCCTGCCACGATGAAATTGGCAAGCTCTATGCCACCAGCATTCACGGACAATTAGTCGGCAGGAACGACCCCAATGCCCCGACCTGTAAGGAGTGCCACGGCACTCATGGAATCCTGGGCAAACAGGATCCACAATCCTCCACCTTTGCCACCAAGGTTCCCGATCTCTGCGCCCGCTGTCATCGTGAGGGCCATAAAGCGGCGGTGCGTTACGTTGGGGTGCAGCACGAAATCATCGAGAACTACACCGAGAGTATTCACGGAACCTTGCTGAAAAATGGTCTGACCGTAACCGCGACCTGCACCAGTTGCCACACCGCCCACCATATTCTTCCCCGCAGCGATCCGGCATCGAGCGTGAGCCCCGCCAATGTGCCGGTCACCTGCGGCCAGTGTCACCACGGCATCGAAGAGCAGTTCGAGAAAAGCATCCATTCCAGGCGCGTCAGCGGGTCCAACAAGGAACTCCCCGTTTGTAACGATTGCCACACCGCCCATTCCATTCATCGCACTGACCAGGACGGCTTCCGGCTCGAAGTGATGGGCAAATGCGGGCGCTGCCACCAGCAGATTGCCGAGACGTATTTCGAAACCTATCACGGCAAAGTCTCGCGGCTTGGCTACACCAAAGCCGCCAAGTGCTATGACTGCCATGGAGCGCACGACGTCCTGCCGGTGACCGACCCTCGCTCGCACCTGAGCCGCGCCAATGTGGCTGCGACCTGCCAGAAGTGCCACGTCGGCGCAACCCGGCGTTTCGCGGGCTATCTGACTCACGCCACGCACCACGACCCAAAGAAATATCCATTTGTGTTTTACACCTTCTGGGGCATGACCGGCCTGCTCGTCGGAACCTTCGTGGTCGGCGGCATCCATACTCTGCTCTGGTTCCCTCGAGCTCTGCAGATGCGCCGCGAGCTGCATGCCGCCGAGGAAAAAGCCGCCGCGGAGTTCGGAGAATTCAGATCCGAGGGGCACCACAAGGAGGATCGCGATGCCTAAAGGCGATGTCTTGGAGAGCCCTTCACCAAATACCGTCGCGACGACTCATCATAGAGTCGTGGAACGGCATTTCGTCCGCTTTACCAGGCTGCAGCGCATTTTGCACATCTGCATGATTGTCAGCTTCTTGAGCCTGGCGCTGACCGGGCTGACGCTGAAGTTCTCCTACACCAAATGGGCCGCCGTTCTTTCCCATCTGCTCGGCGGATTTGAGAGCGCCGGTTACATTCACCGCAGCGCTGCGCTCGTCATGTTTAGTATTTTCGCAACCCACCTGGTCGATCTCTACCGGCTGAAGAGAAAAGAATACGGTACCTGGCGCGCCCTGATTTTCGGCCCCGGCAGCATGCTGCCCAATCGCAGAGACTGGACTGAGTTTGTGGCCACCGTGAAATGGTTCATCGGCATGGGCCCGCGCCCTGCCTACGGCCGCTGGACCTACTGGGAAAAATTCGACTATTTTGCCGTGTTCTGGGGAATCGCGATCATCGGATCGACTGGCCTTACGCTCTGGTTCCCGCTTTTCTTCACGCGCTTCCTGCCGGGATCGTTCCTCAACGTCGCAACCATCGTTCACAGCGACGAAGCGCTCCTCGCTACCGGCTTCATCTTCACCGTGCATTTCTTCAATACCCACCTGCGCCCGGAAAAATTCCCCATGGATATCACGGTATTCACCGGACGAATGCCGCTCGAAGAACTGAAGCGAGACAAGCCCCGGGAATATGAAGCGCTGCTGGCCAGCGGAGAACTCGACGACCATATGGAGGAAGCTTATCCGCCGATTGTCACGCGCGCGATTCGCGCTTTCGGCTGGGCCGCGCTGGCAGTGGGCTTCAGCATCGTCGTGTGGATCATTTACGCGATGTTGTTCGCCTACCGCTAGCAAGCGGTTGACGATGGAATTGAAAAGAAGGGTACAAAAATGAGTGCGGCTCGGGTTGCTTTGGTTTGCCTGGCTTTGACGTTGGCTCCAACGCTTGCTTCGGCTGCCGCTGGCCGGGATGACGAGTGTCTCGCCTGCCACGGCCAGCCGGGGTTCAAGTCCGACGCTGGCAAAAGCATTTCCATTGATCCGGCCAGACATGCAGCCAGCGCGCACGCCGTTCTCGGCTGCAAAGACTGCCATACCGACATCAAAGAATTTCCCCATCCTGCAAAAGTTGTCAAAGTGCAATGTGCCACCTGCCATGCGGATGAAGCCAAAGCCTTCCCCGCCAGTGCCCACTCCATCCTCGGTGAATCGGCCTGCGCTTCCTGTCATGGCAGTGTGCATGATCTGGGCACCGCCGAAAAACTGATGCCCGCAAAGTGCGACGAGTGTCACGCCGGCGAAGTGAAGGCCCTCGCTTCCAGCATTCACGGCCAGGCCGCAAAGAATGGCGACCCCGACGCTCCCCGATGCGTTTCCTGTCACGGCTCCATCCACGTGGTCGCAGCCTCCAGCGAAGCCGACTCGACCGTTGCCCGCAAAAATCTTGCCGCCACCTGCGCCAAGTGCCACAGCGACGCCGGATTCTTGTCGCGCCACAAAATTCCCGTGGCGCATCCCGTCGACTCCTACCAACAAAGCGTTCACGCCCGCGCCGTCGCCATGGGTAAGGATGCGGCAACCTGTTCCAGTTGCCACGGCACGCATGACATCTATCCCGCTACCGATGAACGATCCAGGGTCAATCACTGGAGAGTCCCGGGCACCTGCTCCCAATGCCACACCGAAATCGCCCGTGAGTTCAATGAGAGCGTCCACGGCCAAGCCGTCAAGGCCGGCGTGCGCGATGCCCCGGTTTGCATCGACTGCCACGGCGAGCACCTAATCATGGATCCAAAGAGCGCGGGCTCGCCCTTGAATGCGGAGAATGT
The DNA here is from genome assembly GCA_030038475.1 of Terriglobales bacterium. Lineage (GTDB taxonomy): Bacteria > Acidobacteriota > Terriglobia > Terriglobales > Acidobacteriaceae > Acidiflorens. The sequence goes on from JASHOU010000095.1 coordinate 17,727, forward strand.
CTCGTCCCAGACCTGCGGGCGTTGCCACGGCGATACCCGTCTGGCGCTGCGCTACGATTTGCCGCTCGATCGCCTGCCCTCCTACGCCGATAGCTATCACGGCCTTGCCCTCAAAGAGGGCAAGGTCACGGCGGCGAATTGCGCCTCCTGCCATGGCGTGCACGATATCTTGCCTTCACGCGATCCGCGCTCGACCATCAACCCCGCCAATCTGGCGCAAACCTGCGGCCAATGCCACAAAGGAGTCAACGAAGCTAAGTTCACCATTGGCCCCGTACACGTGCAAACTTCCGCCGGCGCAGCCCATCCCGTCGTCCAGTGGATTCGCTGGACCTATTGGTTCCTGATCCCCATGACCCTGGGCTTCATGATCCTCCACAACCTGCTCGACTTTCTCCGCAAGCTTCGTCACCCTCGGCCCCACGGATCCTCGGGCGCGACCGTGACCCGCATGAATCGCAACTTCCGCATCGCGCACTGGGGTGTCATCTTCAGTTTCCCAACGCTCGTCGTCACCGGCTTCGTCCTCAAGTATCCTGACGCCTGGTGGGCGCGTCCGCTCATGCTCTTCGAGCGGCTTTTTGCCTATCGCGGCCTGGTGCATCGCGCCGCGGCTGTCGTGCTGGTCGCCTCCACCGTCTACCACATCATCCACCTCGCCCTGAACAAACGCGACCGCCTGTTCCTGAAGGCCATGATGCCCGGGATCAAAGACGCGACCGACATCGTGCAGGTCTTCGCCTATAACCTCGGCCTCACAAAAGTTGAACCCAAATTTGCCAAATTCAACTACGCCGAAAAACTCGAATACCTGGCCTTCATGTGGGGAACGCTGGTTATGACCGTTTCCGGTCTTCTGCTCTGGTTCAATAATTTCACTCTCCGCTATCTGCCGAAGTGGGTCACCGACGCCGCTACCGCCGTCCATTATTACGAGGCGATCCTCGCCACCTTCGCCATCCTTATCTGGCACTCCTACATGGTCGTCTTCGATCCGCTCGTCTATCCCATGGATACCGCCTGGCTCGACGGCAAAGTCCCCGCCGATCACTACCGCCATTCCCGGCCCGAGTATTACCGCGCCCTCGAACGCGCCGACCTGATCGAGCAGCCGGACTCCGCCGACTATCAGGACAGCCATAAAGGGGATGAGCACGACGGGGATAAGCACGAACCCGCCGACACCCACGCCACGACCCACCTGTAATCGTTGGAACTCACCCGGAGTTAGGCAGGCCGCAATGGGAAGGGCCACCCAACGGGAGCGTTTCTTCATACGAATTCAGACGGTCTTCAGACCGCCTCCATTGCCGGGAAGGCAGATCTCGCGCAGTATGGCGCATGGCGGGCCCGGCTTGTCGGCCTGAGCGCTTTCAACTCAGTCCTCACACATGGAGCCGAGACGGCCGTCCTGGGCCAGTCGCCAGTTCTGAGTTAAGGAGAAACTCTCAGTGAAAATGAAAAACTCTCTCAAGTCCGTGCTGCCAGCGGCGTTGGCGGCGATTACTGTTTTCGCTGTGACGAACGCTGATGCCAGCCAATCCAACATTCACTCTTATCGGTATGTTTTACTCGTCCGGCCGGGAGAGGTAAACCGCTACGCGGGGGAATTAGCCAACGCTGCAAACGACCCTGGCCGTCACTTTGATGTCGAAACCGACGCTCAGGGGCGGGTCACTAACATCGCCATAGTTCGCGCTGGTAAGACAATGTCTGAACTGCGTCTGCATTACTCCGGGAGCACTTCACTGCTCACTGGATTCGACACTTTTACTAACGGCGAACAGACCCAAGCGGCACGCATCCAGCGGAACACCGAGGGCGAAGCTATTCGTCAGGACCAAATGACGGCGCAAGGAGTACTCGCTGGATACGAAGTCTTCACTCAAGCATCCGGCTGCGTGGACGTTGTCGGCTACTCCGGAGGCGACCAAAAGACCGGGCACGCCTTTCATTGCTATTCCGTTAGCGGCGTTGAGAATCGCGTGCGGCGCTACGAGCTTGGGAACGAAAACGTTTATATCGAAGCGGAATATGACGAGAAAACAGGGTTGATGAGATCGTGCAAGCAGTTTAATGGCGATAAACTCGTTAGAAATGTCGTGCCGGCCTATGATGCCAACGCAGACGTCGTCCGGAACGACGTCTACGACGCAGAAGGAAAATGGTTTTCCTCCGACGAATTTACCGACGGCCTTCGGACGAAGCGACTCTACAAATTCTCGAATGGCGGCACACAGGAAATCCGATATACCTACGACGAGAAACGTTGGCTCGAAGAATCGCAGGTATATGCTAACAATAAGTTCATCTGCAGGCTCACATACGACATCCTGCCAAACGGGACGGTTAAACGGACATTGGCCCAGGGCCCGGAGGGAGACCTTTGGGCGGAATATCCCAATCGCTTTGTCACAGATATCGACCACACAGGCCAGCCGAGCGGGGCTGGCACCGGAGCTGTCTTCTACAGACAGGGTAACTGGTGGTAGCACAGCTTAATCAATTCCGATTGTCGGTGGAGTCTGCGCGCCGACTGACCTACCCGCCGAAGGCCCGAACTCTCCAGGGCGACCCCGTCCAAGCTGCGCTTGGGCGTTCCCGCCGCCCTTTGAATCTTCACATGGGTGGGTGCCCAATCCTTGCGCTCTCTCTGCGCAAGAGCCTGCCCTGAGCGAAGCCGAAGGGATGGGATCACACGCACCCGCCTCTTGACCCTCTCCAAACGTTTCATTACGATTTCCGCTCGGCATCGTCAGATCCTGTGCACGTTTAATCCAGCCAGGCGAATGGATCATGAGAATCGGCGTTTACCTATTCGGCCTTGCGTCAGTCGCAGCCGGCATCCTGGACCTCATCTGGGGCGAATTCGAGTCCGCCCATCAACCCATCCAAAACCTCGGCGTCCACATTCCCGGTGTCAAAATCTTCGCCTATATCGGCGCCCTCTGGCTCATCGCTGGAGGCGCAGCCATTCTCTGGCGCCGCACCGCTCGCTTCGGCGCCGTGGCGCTCGCCATCATCTACGCCATCTTTGGCCTATTCTCGTTTCCCCGCTTCCACACCGCGCCGCATCCCCCTGGATATCGCGTCTCCACCTTCGTCGGCGTCGTGGATAAAATCGCCCAGCAGTTCATCCTGACCGTCGCGGCAGTAGTTTTCTACGCGTCGCTGTCGCCGCGCGCTACATCATCACAAAGTTCAACCTCGCCTGCTGCGTCTTCAGAAAGTTCCTCCTCCCACGATTCATTGTCACCTGATTCAGACTCGGGAAGCTCACTATCGAAAAGATCGGCTCTCGTCGTTCGCTGGATCTTCGGGCTTTGCTCCGTCGATTTCGGCCTGGCGCACCTGACCATTGTTCGCCATGTGGCGCCCATGGTCCCAAGGTGGATGCCACTCGGAGGCGCCTTCTGGGCTGTGTTCACCGGCATCGCCTTCATCCTCGCAGGCCTCGCCATCCTGACGGGAGTTCTCGACGTTCTGGCTGCCCGCCTGCTTGCCCTGATGCTTTTTGTCTTTAGCCTTCTTTTATTAGGGCCCTTGATCTTTGCTTATCCCCACAACCATATTGCCTGGGGAGCGAACGCCTACAACCTCGCCGCCGTCGGCGCCACCTGGATCTTCGCCTCTTGGCTCGCCACTCGCAATCATTCCGCTCCACACCATCCAGCTCCCAACCACCCTGTTCCGAACCAGACCGCCTGAACCACCGCAATCCCCCGAACTCGCAAGGGTGCACCCGTGTAGAGCGGACACTCTTGTCCGCTGCCTTTGACGTTGATTTTTTCAAACGCCGACGCCCCGACGGCCGCTCCGTCCCTGCGCCACAGCCAACGCCGAGCGTATCAATGACTTGCATGGTGCATACACTAATATAATGACATATACACATGCACAAATGTTTCGTGAAACATTTTGTACATATAATCCTGACATACACGGAAAACACACGGGAAAACTACGGACAACAAAAGGGATAGTCCCAGGGGCAGTTCCGAGGGAAGTCACAAGAGAATCGGGGCCGGCAGGAGGATGACCGGTCCCGACAAGCGATTCAAACTGCTTCCCAAACTCCTATGCCGTGATCAGCGATTCCAGGGCAACCCGATTCGGGATCACCAGCGTCGACCCGCTCTGCTGGATGATGCGCTGCTTTTTGAACCCTGCCAGAAGCCGGCTGACCGTCTCGCGCGATGACCCAATCATCTGCCCGATCTCTTCATGCGTCATCGCGAGTTTCATCTGGCTGGGATTCTTGGCTTTGCTGTTCTGATCGAGCCATCCCACCAGCAGTCGCGCCAGCTTCTCGCTGGCCGAATCGGAAAGAATCAGGTCGCGAATTTCGCGGCAAGTCGAAGCGTAGTCCTGGCTGATCTGTTGCGTTACCCAAAGGGCGAATTCGCCATGCTGCCGCATCAGGCGCAGCAAATCGCTCTGCCGCAAAAAGCTGATCTCGGAGGGTCCCTGGGTTTCGGCCGTGGCTTCATACTGGCGGCCGGAAACCACCGCGGCCACTCCCAGCGGGCAACCCTGGTCGGCGATGCGCAGGATCAACGTCCGGCCGTCGCTGCCGCAAACCGAGAGCTTTACCCGGCCTTTGCGGACGATAAACACGCCGCGCGGCGCCTGCCCTTCGGCGAACAGAACCGCTCCCGTAGGATAGGAGGTAGTGACGGCTTCCTGCTCGACGGCCTCGGCTACTGCCGGGGGAAAATCACCAAAGGTTTTGTCTCCTGCCGCAACTCGCTGATTCTGATTGACGACTTGTGTGGCCATGGATTGCCTCCGCTCACATGTACTTCGGCAACTTCCTCACCATTCTTGTGGAGTCGCAAAGGATTCTCTGCGGCAGTTAGCTAAGTGAAAGTAAACAAATAGGTTGCTTGAAGTTACGGAATCTGCCCTAGATTCCCGGCGTTACCAGCCAAACGGCTAAACTGCGTGCTTTCCCACAGCGTTGTGTGATCTCCATCACCGATTCCTTGGTTATATGACCAAGGAAAATGACGACCCCAAAAGTGATGACGTCTCAGGGCATTCGACGTGTTTATCCCAGCACCGTCTGGATCGTATTCAGCAAAGAGGTTCGGCTAAAGGGCTTTTCCAAAAGGGTGATGCCGCGATTCAGCACTTCGCGCTCTGCCATCAACTCGCCGGTATAGCCGGACATGTATACGACCTTGAGCTTCGGATGAGAGGCGCTCAACTGTTGCACCAATTCAGGACCGCTCATGCGGCGCATCACCACATCAGTGAGCAACAGATCGATGGAGTTCGGATGCGCCAGCGCCCACTCCAGCGCTGCTTTGCCGTCATCCGCCTCGACCACGCTAAAGCCATGTTCTTCGAGGAGTTGCCGCGTCAAGCTGCGCATGATTTCGTCGTCTTCGACGAGCAGGATGGTAGTACCTTGCCGCTTCGGAGTGACCGTCTCCGCTTCCGGTTCCGTTGCCATCCCGATTTTGTGATCCGCACTGGGAAGATAGATCTTGAAGGTTGTTCCATGCCCCGGCTCGCTGTAGACCATGATGTGGCCGGCGCTCTGTTTGACGATGCCATAGACAGTTGCCAGGCCAAGCCCGGTGCCTTTGCCCTGTTCCTTGGTGGTAAAGAACGGTTCAAAGATGCGTGAGACGGTTTTTTCGTCCATGCCATTGCCGGTATCGCTGACCGCGAGCAGAACGTATTTTCCCGGCGCCATGCTCTGATGCTGCTCGGCGAAGGTTTCATCGAATCGTTCCGCGCGAGTTTCCAGAATAAACTTGCCGCCGCGCGGCATGGCGTCGCGGGCATTCACGGCCAGGTTCACTACGATCTGATCGAGCTGCCCGGGATCGGCCTCGACTACCGCCGCCGGCGCTTTGGAGACGATGAGAATCTCGACATCGTCTCCCATAAGCGGCCGCAACAGCTTGCCCACGTCTCTGAGCCGCTCGTTCAGATCGAGGATGCGCGGCTGGATTGCGGAGGAACGGCTGAAAGTCAGCAGTTGCCGCGTCAATGCCGATCCGCGCTCCGTCGCCTTCTTGATGTTCTCGACATAGCGCGAGGGTTCAGAGGCGGCATCGATCCGGTCGCGGAGGAATTCGGCGCAGGCGTTAATGATGCCGAGAATATTATTGAAGTCGTGCGCAACCCCTCCCGCCAGGCGGCCGATCGCCTCCATTTTTTGCGATTGATGAAGTTGGTCCTCAGCCCGTTTCAGCGCCGTAATGTCGCGAGCAATCACCGACGCTCCTACGACATCTCCGTTCGCATCGCGCAAAGGAGAGACGGAAATAGCGACGTCGAGCTGGCGTCCATCCTTCGTCAGGCGGATCGACTCAAAGTGATCGATCGCTTCGCCCCGCGCGATCTTCCGCAGTATCGAAGGAATCTCGTCCTTTCGATCCTCGGGCGCCAGCACGGAAATGGGTTTTCCGATGATGTCTTCGGGCGTGTAACCATAGATGCGCTCGGCTCCCTTGTTCCAGCTGGTGATGATGCCGTCCAGATTTTTGCTGATGATGGCGTCGTCGGAAGAATCGACAATCAGCGCCAAACGGGCCCGCGATTCTCCCAGTTGCTCCGCCGATTTGCGATGCAGTTCTTCATTCGCCCGGCGCAGCTCCTCGGCAATTCGTTTGCGTTCGCTGATGTCGCGAATTGCGCTTAGGACGATCATTCCATTCCTGGTGGAGACCGGGCTCAGGCTGATTTCGACCGGAAACTCCGATCCATTGCGCCGTCTTCCATAGAGATCCAGATTCGCGCCCATGGGTCGCGTCTTCGGGTTTGCGGCGAAATCCGCGCGATGCTCGTGGTGGTGAGGACGAAATCTGTCTGGGACGAGCGTTTCCACCTTCTGGCCAACTAATTCGTCACGGTCATATCCAAAAAGTTCCTGCGCCTGCGTATTGATTTGCAGAATCGTGCCATTGCTATCGACAGCAATAATGGCGTCGGGCAGAGCTTCCAGCAGATCGGTCGGAAGCAGGGCCTCCGCCATGGTTTTGGCGGAGGATGAAGACGGTTCGTGATCGGAAGTTAGCGACATGCAGGCACCAAAATACCGGTCATTAATCTAAGTCGGAACCCGCCTCGCTGTAAAGTCAGCCTCTGCCGCGAAACTGGATGATCCTGCGGCGGTCGCGTTTCGACGGTCTGCCGGCCGGCAAGGGTTCGAACTGGCGCATGGCTTTACGCTCGGCTGCCGCTTTCAGCCGCGCCTCGCGGCTGGCCTCGGTCTCGCGATAGAGCGTTTGCGCAACCGAAGCCGGACCGCGCACCTCGCTGAGCGACAGAACTTCGACCTCAAACTCGCCGCCGTCGTTGGTCACGCGCAACATGTCGCCGATCCGCACCTCGCGCGCCGGTTTGGCGGTCTGCCCGTTGCATTGAATCCGGCCGAGATCGCACCCTCGCGCCGCCAGCGCGCGCGTCTTGAAGAATCGCGCGGCCCAGAGCCATTTGTCGAGTCTTACGCCTTCCATGATCCACCTGAAATCGATCGAACCTGCTATCGATCCATTGTGCCACGTCAGTGCGCAGGGTTCAGTATCCGCGCGCCATTCGAACGCGCGCTGATTTCTCCCTGTGATACACATCACAATTACCTGTGACGGCGCGTGCTGTCCTCCCGCCGACGTGCCGGTAATGTGAAAGCAGATTTTGAGTTCAGTGCATTTAAGGGGCTGGGGTGAGCGAGGAATATGCAGAGCGAAGGAGCGATAGCAGTCATGCCAAACGAAACCGTGGATAGAACTGGGACTGAGATTGAGACTGAGACGAAGACCGGATCCAGTTGGCGCGTGTCGCAGGTCTATGCCATGGCGGCCATTTTTTTCGTGGTTGGGCTGGCGATCGGTTACCTGTTCCGCGGCTCGCAATCGCCAGCGACGCGGCCTGGGGCTCAAGCTTCGTCCCAATCTGCGACTCAAGCCAGTGCCAACCCCCATGCCTCTGCGCCCGCCGCCATGGGCGGACAGATGCCCAGCCTGGAGCAGATGAAAGCGATGGCCGACACAAAAGCCGCGCCCCTGATCGAAAAACTGAAGAGCGATCCGGCCAATCCCGATCTGCTCAAACAGGTCGGAAAGATGTACGAGGCCACGCACCAGTTCAAAGATGCGGCCGGGTATTACGAAAAGGCGTTGCAGGTCGATCCCAAAGACGTGTCGCTGCGCGGTGAACTTGCGGCGTGTCTCTACTACGGCGGCGACGTGGATGGAGCGATTTCCCAGTTGCAGAAGGCGCTCGAATACAACCCCAAAGACGCCAACTCCCTGTTCAACCTGGGCATGATTCGCTGGCAAGGGAAGCAGGATGCGAAAGGCGCACTGGGAGCGTGGGCGCAGTTGCTGAAGGCGAATCCTCAGCTCGAGCCCGCCAAAAAGGCGCAAGTTGAAAGGTTGATGGCGCAAGTGAGGCAGGGAAGCGGCGCCAATTGAAGATTGCAATCCATAAGGAGCACGACGATGTCAGAAAATAAGA
>JASHOU010000096.1 GCA_030038475.1 Terriglobales bacterium
CCGAATACCGGTGGTATGTCGATCCGCTCGACGGCACGACGAACTTTGCGCACGGCTATCCGGTGTTTTGCGTTTCGCTGGCGGTCGAGCGGCTGGGAAAGCGGGTCGCGGGAGTGATTTACGATCCGACACGCGACGAGATGTTCTCGGCCGAACTGGGCGGAGGCGCGCGACTGAATGACGCGACGATCCATGTATCGGCGATTTCGAATCTGAGTGAATGCCTGGTAGGAACCGGCTTCCCGAGCCACAAACGGCACAAGAATCCGAATATTTATTTTTATCACCAGATCACCTTGCGCACTCATGGCGTGCGGCGGGCGGGGTCGGCTGCGCTAGATTTGTGCAATGTTGCCGCAGGACGTTATGACGGATTCTGGGAATTCAACCTGAATCCGTGGGATACGGCTGCGGGTGTGCTGATTGTGCAGGAGGCTGGCGGGAAGGTCACGGATTTCGCCGGCGGCGAGTTTGCTATTGCCAGCCGCGAGACGCTGGCATCGAACGGGTTGATACACGACGCACTTGTGCGCGAATTTCAGGAGATTTTTGTCGGACGCGGGTTGGAGGAGTTGCCGAGCCCGGTCAGCTACGCAAAGGGTCGTGAATCATAGAGGAGGGCGGAACGCGCCATCCTGTAAGGATAGTTGCCTGACAGAGGGCGACGACGTCCATCGCTCCACCGTCACATTGCAGGCGATACAATTGCTTACGTGGGTTCGTCTCTTCTTGAACGCAAGATTGAAAAACGCCCCGACAAGGTGCGTCTGCAGGGGCGCGTTCTGTTTCTCACCGAAGATCCGGAACTGATCAAGAAGCAGTTGGCGGGCTGGGATCTGCCGTGGGATACGAAAAACGCCGCCAACAATCCCAAACTTCGCGACGACATTTCGACCGACGAGATCACTCCCGCACATTATTGCTTCTACTTCGACCGGACGCTCGGCGAAATTCCTTATGTTGGTTTGCGCTGCGGCAACACTTTGCCGATTGCGCGTGGCGATGTGAAGCGTGGCGGCTTTGTCTGCTCGGTGAGCGGCAAGCGGCGCGGCAAGGGATCGAGCAGGGAGCAGTCTCCATATGCGGAGATGTGCGCTGGAATTCAGGTTGCGATTGCGGAAAACATTGAGCGCATCTACAAACAGAATTGCCAGAATCTCGGACTGCTAACTTCGACAAACTTTTCTCTCATCGACCGGATTCGCGCGGGAGAAGAAATCGCGCTCGGCGAATTTACAGCCGGGGAAGACGAGATCACGCGGCAGGTGATCGAGTATGGGGGATTGTTTGCGTTCAATGTGGCGCGCATGCAGGGGAAGGTTTTTCTGCCGGCAATCGCGACTCACGCGCGCGCGATGACTTTGGCCGAAAAGATCTTTGCGTCGCACATGACGGGCGCCGCGTCGGGGACTGCCGAGCGTCGGTCGGCGGGACAGCCGGCTATCACTGCGCATTCAATGCCAGCGGGTTACGTCAAAGCGGGCGACAGCGGCTTTACCCGCGTTGATCTGCGGTTCAGCCACGAATATGTGACGCCGATGGCGGCGATTTTCTATGAGCAGAATGTCGGCCAGGATGTTCGGGTCAACGACGTATCGAGCATTCGCTTTTTCCGCGACCATCTTACTTTTCTCGACGAAGTTCTTTCGGAAGAAAAGAAGAAGATGGGGCTGCTCGATCTGGCTACGCAACTGAAGTTGAAGCAGGAAGATTTCGCGAAGCGGCAGGGAATCAAGCTGCACGGCGAACTGGCCGATCGCAAAGGCTCGGAAGGCATTTGCCACTCCGTTATGCTCGAGACTTATGCGCTGCCCGGGCAGGTAAATGTTGGATCCGATTCGCATACGCCGCACGTGGGCGCCATCGGATGCGTCGCTTTCGGTATTGGCACGACCGACGTGTTCAATTCGTGGATTACGAAAGACGTTCGCGTCAAGGTGCCCGAGTCGGTGAAGATCGTGATTCGCGGCAAGCGCCACGCCAATGTTACGGCGAAGGATTTCATCCTGAAGATTCTTTCGCTCGATTACGTGCGCAGCGGCAAGGCTTTGGCGAAGGTGATCGAATATGCGGGAGAAGCTGTGGAAGCGCTCTCGGTGGACGAACGCGCGACGATGACGAACATGGCAGCTGAGATCGGCGGCTTTACCGGAATTGTGGCTCCGGATGAAAAGGTGGTTGAGTTTCTGATGGAGCGGCGAAGCATGAAGCGGACCGAGATCGAGAAGATGATTGAGGGACTCAGGAGCGATCCCGAGGCCGAATATGCCGAGGTGATCGAACTCGACGCGAACGAGATTACGCCGATGGTCGCAACGCCGGGCGATCCGGGCAATGGCAAATACATTCGCGAATTGAATACTCCGGTGCCGATCGAAATCGCTTATGGCGGAACCTGCACGGCGGGCAAGAACGAAGACATGGATATGTACGCGGCGGTTCTTGCCGATGCGCTGCAACAAGGCAAACGCGTTGCGAACAATGTTGAATTCTGGATTCAGTTCGGCTCGCAGGAGACGCGCGAGTATGCAAAGCGCCGCGGCTACATCGAGATTTTCCGGCAGGCGGGCGCGCGCGTGATTGAGCCCAGTTGTGGCGCGTGCATCAACGCGGGGCCGGGAGTGTCGACGCGTCCGGACCAGGTGGTTATCAGCGCGCAAAACCGAAATTTTCCTGGGCGCAGCGGACCGGGACAGATGTATTTGGCGTCGCCATTGACTGTGGCCGCGAGCGCCGTGGCTGGGTACATTGTCGAGTTCGAACCGGAAGCAAGATCTCAGGTCTTAGGTCTCAGGTCTCAGGGAAACCGCACAGGCGCCAGTCTTCCTGGTTCGTCTTGAGGCTTTGAGGGCCGAAAGCTGATGTACGACATCCGCGTTCTTGCTAGAATATAAATTACGTTACACTCCGTGCGCCCGAGGAGCATTCGATTCTATGACCTATGTGATTGCCGAGCCCTGCATTGGAACCAAAGATACCGCGTGTGTTGACGCGTGTCCGGTAGATTGCATTCATCCCAAGAAGGACTCCGACAAGTACGGGACGGAAGAGATGTTGTATATCGATCCGGTGGAGTGCATTGACTGCGGGGCGTGCGTTCCGGTGTGCCCGGTTTCGGCGATTTTTGCGCTCGACGACCTGCCCGAAAAGTGGAAGGAATATACCGAGCGGAACGCGAAATACTTCGGGCGATAATTCATGCTGCGAGCTACGAGCCGCGAGCTTCGAGCAAACAAACCGCGAGCTTGCCCAATCGAAGCCAAATTTTCAAACGCAATTGCTTGCTCGTAGCCCCGTAGCTCATGGCTCGGAGCTAGCCAGCAACTTTGCATCCCTCACGCACTCCATTACAATCATCCATTAATCTGTTGACCTTCCATGGCGCTGAAGGAGTCGGAAGCGATCGTTCTGCGCACGTATCCGCTGCGGGAATCGGACCTGCTGGTGACTCTGTTCACTCGCCTGGAAGGCAAAGTGAAAGGCGTGGCGCGGGCGGCGATGAAGTCGAGACGCCGCTTTGGCGGCGCACTTGAGCCGCTCACTTACGTGCGGGCGTTTTACGACGATCGTGAGCGGCAGGAACTGGCGCGGCTGGATTCCTGCGAAGTGATCGAGTCGCCGCTGGCGAGTGAGGTGAGCTATGCGCGCGCGGCGGCGCTGGGACACGTCGCAGAGTTGCTGGACGAATTGATGCCGGACCGCGAGGCTAGCGATGCGGTGTTTCGTTTGAGCTTGGCGGTTTTGCACGAGCTGCGCGGCGAAGCGTTGTGGATGCCGCTGACATATTTTGAGTTGTGGATGACGCGGCTGATGGGATTTTTGCCCGAGTTTTCCGAGTGCGTTGTGTGCGGCCGCGCGCTCGACGGGAATCGGGCGTTTTATCACGCGCTGGCTGATGGGCTGGTTTGCATCGACGACAAGCGTGTGGCGTCATCGGAACTGTCGCCCGAGTCGAGAAAGATTGCGGCGCAGATGTTGCGCTCGCGTGTTTCGGAGTTTGCGGAGATTGACTGGCCCAAGGCGGTGGGCGCGGATTTGCGGAAGTTTCTTCTTCAGATTCTGGAGCGGCACATTGAGAAGAAGCTGGTGACGGCGGGAATGCTGGAGAAGATATAGCCATTAGCTATTAGCCTTTGACCCTTGGCTTGAGGCCAAGGGTTTGAGCTAAGAGCCAAAGGCTAAAAGCTAAGGGCTAACAGCCGCGAGTTAAGCACGACCATTCATGAACTCATCCAATTCCAATTCGCTGACGTTTCAGGAACTCATTCTCAAGCTGCAGGCCTTCTACGCACAGCGTGGAGCGGTCATTCAGCAGCCTTATGACGTCGAAGTGGGAGCTGGAACGATGGCTCCGGAGACGTTTCTGCGCGTGCTGGGGCCGAATCCGTATAAGGTAGCGTATGTGCAGCCGTCGCGGCGGCCAGCGGATGGGCGGTATGGGGAGAATCCCAATCGCCTCTTCAAACACTTACAGTTACAGGTAATTCTTAAACCACCACCTGAGAATGTGCAGGAGCTGTATCTCGAATCCTTGGCTGCGATCGGCATTGATCTGCGGCAGCACGACATCAAGTTTGAAGAAGACAACTGGGAGTCGCCGACGCTGGGCGCGTGGGGCATTGGATGGCAGGTGATGCTCGACGGGCTGGAGGTGACGCAGTTCACTTACTTCCAGCAATGCGGAGGGGTCGATCTCGACCCGATTTCTGCCGAGCTCACTTACGGGTTGGAGCGGCTGTGCGCGTTTTTGCAAGATGTGGATTCGATCTATGACATCGTGTGGGCGCGTGACCCGGAAACGGGTAGGGAAGTGAAATATGGAGACGTACGTTTAGCCGACGAGGAACAGTTTTCGTTCTACAACTTCGAGCGGGCTGACGTGCAGAGCACATGGACGATGTTTACGTTGTGTGAGCAGGACTGTCAGAAACTGATCGGCGATTTCAAAATCCTGTCGAAACCTAGACCAGATGGTCAAAAGCCCGACTTGAGCTGGTTTCCACTGTTACCGGCGTACGACCTCTGCTTGAAGTGCTCGCACTATTTCAACCTTCTCGATGCGCGCGGAGCGATTTCTGTAACGGAGCGCGTGGGCGTGATCGCCCGCGTGCGAGCGTTGGCTGTAGGAATTGCGAAGGCTTGGATGGATCAGCAGTACGGAAGGGAAAAAAAAAGTGAGAAGAGCGGCGAAGCCTCACAATCAACTGCCAAGCAAAAGAAAGGCAAACTCACTCCCGCGCTTTCGTAGGAGCGTTTTTCAGATCAAAAGACATGCCTGACTTCTTGCTCGAAATCGGATGCGAAGAAATTCCAGCGCGGATGATTGAGGCTGGCGCAAAGGAATTTGCGAATAACGTCGCATTGGGGGTGCAGCAACCTCCTCCTTACCCAATAATCGAAGAGTCGTCCGTTTGGTGGACTCCGCGCAGGATATCCCTTTGTCTGCATGGCCTCCCTGATCAGGAGCCAGACGTTGAGAGCCGAGAAGTGGGGCCCTCATGGAATGTTGCCTTCAAGGGTGAGGAACCCACTGCCGCCGCACTTGCATTCGCAAAGAAGCACGGCGTATCTATTTCAGCTTTGGTGAAAGTGAGTACACCGAAGGGAGAATACGTTGGAGCCAAGGTTGTCCGTCGGGGACGTGCAACAGTCGACGTGGTCAAAGGTGTTGTTGAAACGGAGCTTGCAGAACTCCATTGGCCGAAAACCATGTATTGGCGAGGAAAGGCGGCGGAGCGTTTCGTAAGGCCGGTTCGTTGGATCGTTGCACTCCTTGGAGATGAGATAGTCCCGATAGAGTTCGCAGGTCTAAAAGCAAGTCGGTCCACTCGTGGACATAGGTTTATAGGTCCCAGGAATGTTGATATTCAAAACCCAAGCGGCTATGAAGAAGTACTCAGATCTTCAGGGGTTCTCGCTAATCCTTACGAGCGCGAGCAGGTGATTCGCAAAGCGCTCGATGCGGCTGCTCGCACCATCCCCGGAGCGCGCTGGCGCGAAGACAAGGCGCTGGTCGCGACGGTGGTCAATCTGACCGAGTTCCCGTCAGTTATTCTTGGCGGCTTCGATGCAGAGTTTCTAGATCTGCCGGAAGAGGTGCTGGTGACGGTGATGCGCGATCACCAGAAATATTTCGCGATCGAAGATGCGAATGGCAAGCTGCTGCCGCACTTTCTGACGGTGCTCAACACCGATAGCGACGCGGAAGGATTGATTCGCCACGGCAACGAGCGAGTGTTGCGAGCGCGGTTCAACGACGCACGTTTTTTCTGGCAGACCGATCAGAAACTGACCTTGCGCCAGCGCGTCGATCTATTGCGCAGCGTTACATTCCAGAAAGATCTTGGCAGTTATTACGAGAAGACGCTGCGCGTGCAGCGGTTGGCCAGTTCGCTGGCTGAAACGGTGAAGCAGAGCGGCATGGCGGTTCGGCCCGGCATCATTCACAAAGCGGCGTTACTGGCGAAGACCGATCTGACGACAGAACTCGTCAAAGAGTTCACTGAGTTGCAGGGGATTGTCGGCGGGCTTTACGCGCAGGTGCAACAGCTCGATGAAGAGATGAAACCCGACGTGCAGGCGCTCATCTCACAGGCCATCTACGACCACTACAAACCGGAGTCGATGGAAGACGGTGTGCCTGAGACCGTTGAGGGAGCCGTGCTCTCGATCGCCGACAAAGCCGACTCGATCGCCGGCATGTTCGCGCTGGGCTTGATTCCAAGCGGATCGAAAGATCCGTTTGCGCTGCGGCGGCAGGCGAACGGGATCGTGAAGACGATTGCCGAGCATAGATTGCCGTTACATCTCTCCGAGGTTATGGCGGATGCGCGCAGTCGCTATGAGGGCTCCGACGCAGAGAAGAAATTCACGAATGCGAAGTATGCCGATTCGGTGCGCGGGTTTTTCCGCGAACGCCTCGAGTTTTACCTGAAGGATATTCGCGGCTATGCGTATGACGTGGTCAACGCGGTTCTCGCGGTGGATAGCGACGATTTGGTGGATGCCGCAGCCCGCGCTGAAGCGGTGAGCGAGGTGCGAAGTTCGGTCGACTTTGAATCGATTTCCATCGCGTTCAAACGCATGAAGAACATTCTGCGCCAGGCTTCGGAAAAGACGAACGTCATCGCCATGCGGATGGACGCGAACAGTTTGCGGGAGGATCCTGAGAAGGAGCTGGCCGCTCTGATTCCGCAAACCGTGGAGACAGTTGAGCGCCTGCGCTCGACGCACGATTACAATGACGCGCTGCTTGAGATCGCGAAGCTGCGCCCGGCGATCGACAAATTCTTTGACCACGTCATGGTCATGGTGGATGACGACAACCTCCGCGCGAATCGGCTGGCCTTACTGCAAACTCTGGTGAAGGAATTTTCTACAATCGCGGATTTTTCCGAGATCGTGACGGAGGGCAAGGAAGCGAGCACGCAAAGTTAGTTATTTTCGCTCGCGGTCGACGATCTTTCAGTTAACCCTCTGCAGGCGCGCGATCAATTTCTGTGCCAGATTCTCTTCCGACTCGGACCACAGCAAGCGTCCTGTGGCACCCGCATTTTTCTCCATCTTTGCGGTAACCTCGACCAGTTTGTGAACGTTGTTTTGGACGTTGCGCTCGGCCTCGGAGGTCAATTCGACCTCCTCGTGCAGGAATGAAGTGTCTAATCCAAAATCAATTTGAATGTGGCCGGTTTCTTCGGCTGCTCGTTCCTCAAATTCCAAGCCGTGCGCGGTTACGCGGAGCAACGACGGTTCCAGCACCCATTTTCCCGTTCCCGCTGGAGGCGTCCACAAATCCCAATATGCCTCGAAAATGTAGGCGTAGTCGTCGTGGATAAATTCTGCCGCGACTTCGACCGCCTGTTCGGGCGGAAGGCCGGGACGAAAACGTCGCTCGAGAATCGTTGGTTCGCTCCACGAGACGGGTTGGATTGCGGCGTATGTCACGCCGTCTCGGGTCGCGGAGAGCGGAATTTGCCGGAGCACGCTAACCGTTCGCGGCAGAATCTCGGATTCATCGAAGCTGGGAAACCACAGACTCAGATAAAGCGAATCGGCCATGCAAGTATTCTAAACGCCAGGTTCGGTTGGACGGTGCACGTGATCAGCGAGAATCTAGCGGGGCCATTTTTGACGCGGGAAAAGCGCCCTGTTAGTATGAAATTCGACCGCCAGCAAATCTCACCGCAAGAGTCCCCGTCGTCTAGCCTGGCCTAGGACATCGCCCTTTCACGGCGGTAACGCGGGTTCAAATCCCGCCGGGGACGCCAATCTTCCCAACGTGTTGCAAATCCCCCTCCAGAATTTTGTACGTCCGTTACGGTCCGAATAAGCCTCAGTGCTTGGTCTTTCTTCGTTTTTGTCGAGTAACAAGTTCACAACTCCATGTCGAGAGCAATGGTTCCGGAATTGCTCAATGGACTGCTAGGGAGTCCGTAGCTCCCAAAGCCCTGTTCAGATCGTCGCGCGCCAACAGGTAATTGAGGCTTGCGTCCAGTAATCCGGCGCGGGCCTTCATTGCCTGGGCCCGCGATGCGTCGCGTTGGGACGCCAACGTGATGCCTTGCTTAAACTGGTCTTCAGAAAGGCGGGCGTTTTCCTGACGCGCCGTCAGGTATTCTTTCCGGACTTCCACCATGGCGCGCGCTACTTCAAGACGGTTATAGATCATGTTGATGCGGACCTCGATCTCGTCCTTAACGCGGTCAAGGTTCTCTTCGGCCTGGGATACTTCATCCCGCCGCTCGCGAACGAGTGCGCGGCGTTTGCCGGAATCGAAAACGTCATAAGTCAAATGGATGCCGAAAGTGCCGAAATTACGATCCAGAAACGGCACTCCGTTTTGGTAGCTGTGGCGGGCAAAGGCAGTGACGTCGGGGATGTATTCCGCCTTGGCCGCAGAGTGTGCCGCCTGGGCCTTAGCCAGCGTCTGGACGGCTTCTTTGATTTCCGGGTTGCCGTTCAGCGCTATTTGCAGCGACTGCTCGCGCGGCGGAAGATCGAGCGGAACGTCGACATTCGGATCGAGGACAAGTTTGGTGTTCAGCGGCAGCCCGAGGACATCGTTCAACTGGATGGTGAGGTCGGCGATCTCCATATCGGTGTTAAGCAGTGTCTGCTTGGCTTCGAGCAGGCTCGCGCGGCTCTCAAGTTGCGCCACTTCAAGAAGACTGCCGTTTTTGACCTGCTCGACGCTTTCGTTGAGATTCTCGCTCCCGGAGGTAATCTGCAGTTCGGCTGCCTCTTTCTGCAGTTGGCTCGTAAGGACGCGATAGTACAGTTCATGTACGCGGAAAACTACATCGGTCGATGCTTTCTGTAGTGAGGCTTGCGAAAGGTTGACCTCGGCCGCGGCGATTTTGTTTTGCTGGTGGATTTTAATGAGCTGTGTAATCGGCTGCGCAATCATGGTGCCGCTCGATTCAAACGTCTCTGTTCCTTGCGTCAAGAAAGTGTTCGACGCCGGAATGCCCGAGCCGAAAGCCCCAACCGGCACCTCGACCCGCTGCAGGTCGGTGATATGCAGAAGATTGGATTCATTCGTGATCGCAGGAAAGTAGTTGGATTTGGCGATGCGTCGGTTCTCTTCCTCTGCCAGGACTTGGTAAGATGCGGCTCGCAGACTGTGATTTGCGTGCAGTGCGAGATCGATCGCCTGCTGGAGCGTCAGGCTTCGTTCCTGGGCCATCGCACCAGACGCCACCACGCATGCGCAGGCCACCAGCACGGTCCAGCGACCGATGGCATTTCTCAGATTGTTCATGGAATGTTCCTCCAGCATTGTGCAGAGCACAGTGGGTCAACCTTCGTCCGGGGATGTACGCAGCCAGACGCGCGGGCAAACAAACGCCAAGCCCGAGCGCTCATGATTTTGACTCCGGGTGCGCGGACAGTTCCTCTTGAACGGCGCTGAGCTCTCCATAGTTCAGCGGTGACTTGCGCAGCAATGCGGTCAAAAGAAGTCCCACGAAGCAAGCCCATGCCACCAGAAAGAACCCGTCAATCAGACTCAAGGCGTACGCCTGAAGACGCAGCCGGGCTCCGATCAGGTCAGCGGCACGGACGGCCGCGGCAGTCGCGCCAGATGATTTGGCGTAAACGCCCGCAGCCAAGGCGTGAAGATTCGCATCTGTGATCCAGCTTCCCTGGGTCACGTGCAGCCCCAAAAGATTTGAGTGCAGCTTCTCGCGATCGGCGAGGAAGTGCCCCATGTAGATGGCCCCGGCAGTTCCACCAAATAAGCGGATGGTATGAAACATCGCCGAAAATGTCAGGATCCACTGAGGTTTCGTCAATCCCCCAGAGAAGACACCCTGCAGAACGATGCATCCCACCAGCCCAATGAGAGAAACCGATTGCCCCATACCCATGAGCAGTTCGGTGCGATAGTAGTTCGCCGCCGACCAGGCCGTCGTGTACTGGGCGTTCAGGTAGACTGCGAAGGCTGTGCAGGCCAAGCCGGCAGCTAGCAACAGACGAGGGTCTACTTTGCGCAGCATGAGGAGTCCAGCGGTAAACGTGATCAACAACAGCGGCGCAGCGCTCCAAATTACGGCCGGCCCGATCTGGTCGGCTTCAAAGCCGTGAATGGCCAGCGACTGCGGAATCAGGATGATGGTGCCGGTGAGAGTGAAACGAAACCAGAAGAGCAGACTTGCCAGCAGGACAGTGTTCCAGCGCCAGAGATAAGGCAGCGCCACCAGGGGGTTCGGACCGCGTAGTCGCCGTATGAGCGCGCACAGCGTGAAGAACGCGCCGGACCAGAACAAAGCGTGGAATACTCCGGAGCGCCACCAGTCGAGCCTCTCACCTTGCTGCAGGGCGGCAAACATCAGGGCCAAGCCGGCGCTAAGATACAGGAAACCGGCGAAGCTGGGCGGCGCGACTTCCTTCTTTCGGGGCGGGGGCGCAGGTATGCCGAAATAGATACAGACGATCATCACCGGCGCAATAAGCGCAGAATTCCAGAACATCCAGTGCCACGAAAGATGGTCGCGGTACCAGCCATAAAGCGAGGGCGCAACATTGACCGCTCCATCGATAGCGATTGCATAGAACGCCATCGTGAGCGGTAGGAAGCGCAGCGGACTGACGCGAAGTGCAAACGTCATGGTGAGCGGATAAAAGGTGCCTGATGTCAGTCCGGCGACAATCAATGCCGCAATCAGCAAACTGTAACTGTGAATCAGCGGCAGGAAGGCGCAGCTCACGGCAAATACTCCAGCCGCAAATAGAAGGATGCGCCGCGGGCCGAGCAAACCTCCGAGGTAGACGCTGAAGGGACCAATAAACATGATGGACGCGTTATAAGCGCTGTCGAGCCACGCCCCCTGGTCATAACTGATGCCGACATGACCCTTCAAATCGGCAAGCCCCAGCGTGAGCATGCGACCCGAAAGCGTCACCAGACTGGCGCCGATCAGGACCCCGATAATCCCTAAGACAGTTCGGATCGAGATTTCCGAGGGGATGGCCTTCGCGGTAGCCTCCGCAAACTCCGTCGGAGTGGGCAGATGAGTTGTGACCGTCGTAGCAGCCATGAGGGGACCTGGTTATTGTCTGGTGCGGACAGTGGCAATTACAGAGAGACCAGGTCGCAGTTTCGCTGCCCAGCTAGCATCATCCAGCGCGATTTTTACAGGAATGCGCTGTACGACCTTGGTGAAATTGCCGGTCGCATTGTCGGGCGGCAGTAAGGCGAACTGCGATCCGCTGGCAGGAGCAATCTCGACGACTTTGCCATGGATGACCTCTCCGGGATACGCATCGACGCGGATCTCCGCCGGGTCGCCGACTTTCACGTTAGTGAGTTGTGTCTCGCGATAATTGGCCAAAACCCACTTGATCTGGCTGACGAATGAAATGACTTGCGTTCCGGGAGATACCAACTGGCCGGGCCGAACCTGCCTTTCGCCCACGATGCCGTCGGCGGGCGCCTCAATCGTTGTGTAGCCGAGGTTTACTTGTGCGACGGTGAGTGCGGCTTGTTTCGCGCGCAAGTCCGCGATGAGCTGGAGTTCCTGCGAATTCAGAACGTCGAACCCGCGGCGCTCGGCATCGACCGCCGATTGACTGCTCGAGAGCATTGCCTTGGCCTGCTCCAGTGAAGCCTGACTGTTGACCTGTTGGGCGCGCGAGCGTTCTTCGTCGGCCACCGCTTGTTCCAACTTTTGACGCGTTGTGGAATTCGACTGCATCAGAGCCTCCTGCCGGCGGCGTTCAGGGAGGGTACGGTCCAGGTCGGCCTGGGCGGCCGCGATTCCCGCCTGCGCCGCGGAGATTTCGGCTTGTGCCTGCGACACCCCGGCGAACGACCGGTCGATTTTGGCTTGCTGCAATTGTTTCTGGCGCCGGTTGTCTTCGATGGCTGCGTTTGCCGCTGCCACCGCCGCACTCGCCTGCGTTACCTGTGCCCGGTAATCGTCATCGTCGAGCTGAACCAGAACGTCGCCATCGTGGACGGTTTGGTAGTCGGAGACTCTGACTTTGCGAACGATGCCGGCAACCTTCGTGCTCAGGGGCGTAAGATCACCTCGAACGTAAGCGTCGTCTGTGACCTGTTCGATCCGTCCACCCTCCCAGGAATTCCAGTTCCGCGTGACCGTAAATAGCACCGCTGCGGCCAGCACTACCACCAAGGCTGGGGTTCCATATCGTTGCCATCTCGGGCCGTCTGGCGTGGGAACGTGGTCAGGCTCTGCTGCTCGAACAGGAGCCAACTTGGGCTTCGCGTGTTCGGTTACGGTGGCACTTGCTGCTTCTGGAGCCACGGTCTATCTCCTCTCGAAATACGATTAGGCGCCGAAATGGGGTGCGCCCTGGCGCCACGGTTCGCAGAGCCATTACTGCACTCCCGGTGCCAAGCCAAATCAGCGGATTGAACGCGCTTTTTCTCCATTTCGTACCGCTTGGCTTCTTCGTCTCTTGACAAAGTCTCGTCTAAAGACAAACGCTGCAATTCTGGAAGTGGTCCCACTTCGAGTGCCAGGGATAACGGGAAGGAAGACAGCTTGGGAGCGGGTTCGCCCTGAGAGTGGTTTTCTGCCCGTGAGCGTGGGCCCGACCACCGAGGAATCAACCCGCAACCGATTGCCGATGGTGTTCCTTCGGAGAGTGGCTTGCGACTTGCACGAGGTCTGCTGTTTGAGTTATGCCAATGCCGAACCACGCGAATGCGCAGTCCCCACGTATCAGGATGTCAGAACGTTTGGCAAGCATTTGGCAACTGACGGACTGCGACGCGGGTGTGTGGCAGAACCCGTCGGCTCGAGCGGTGAACCTCGAGGCGTAAAGGCATTGAAAATCTACCTGCTTAACCAGTCGTGATTCACGTCCGGAATCTGGGGCGAACGCTCGCGAAACGCACGGGAGCTGAGACCGACCGGGCTGGAAGGATCAAAGTGGGCCCGGACCTTACTATCGCCAATTTCCCGGACATCTACGTTGTCGGAGATCTGGCCCTCTCTTTGAACTCGGAGGGAAAACCACTGGGAGGCGTGGCCCAGGTTGCCATGCAACAGGGGACCTACGCCGCCGAGGCGATCCTGAGGAAAATTCGGGGTAAACCGCCGCAGAAGGCGTTCGAATATTTCGACAAAGGAAATCTGGCAGTCGTTGGGCGCGCGGCCGCGATCGCCAACGTATTCGGGGTTCATCTTTGGGGTCTGCCAGCTTGGCTGGTCTGGGTGTTCATTCACCTGATGTACATCGTTGAGTTCCAGAGTCGGGTTGTGGTATTCATCCAGTGGGCGTTCCAGGATCTAACTTCCAGTCGCGGAGCAAGACTGATCACCGGCGCCGCGAACACCGACTTCGATTTCAACCACGAGATTGCTCGCGAGAACAGTACCACTGAGAGGAAGGCCAATCCGGTCGGTGCAGAAGTTCATTAACCCGGAACTGTCGAGCCGCTGCCGGAGGTTCAAGAAAGAGAGATTGACGGATGCAAGACTTGCGATCGACCAGCTCGTTGGCGCGTGGACCTCTCTCCGTCCTACTCTCCGTCATTTGCCAAGTGAGCGCGGTGGCCGGAGCGATTCCTCCAGCTCTGAGCCCGACGAACATTTTTGCTCCCGCTTCGACACCGGCCAAATCCATTGCTCACCTGTCTGTATTTGTCCTTGTCATTACCGGGATCATCTTTGCCGTCGTTTTCACGCTACTGGTCTACTCCATTATTAAGTTCCGCGGGCGAGCCATGGATGCAGGCCGCGAACCTGCTCAAGTCTACGGGAGCACCCAGATTGAGTTGGCCTGGACGATCATTCCCATCCTGATCGTTGTTGTCTTGTTCCTGGCCACGGCGCGAGTGATCCACGCCGTTCAGGACGCTCCCCAACCGCTGAACACCTTAGAAGTCACCGCCATCGGGCACCAATACTGGTGGGAATTTCGCTACCCGAAGCTGGGGATTGTTACAGCGAATGAGCTGCACATCCCGGTGAGCGATCCCGCGAATCCGACGCCTACGTTTTTGAACTTGCTTTCTGCCGACACCGACCACAGCTTCTGGATCCCGGAACTCGCGGGGAAGACCGATCTGATTCCCAACCATCCGAACCGCATGTGGATGGATCCGCACCGCACTGGAATCTTTCTCGGCCAGTGCGCGCAGTACTGCGGAGTACAACACGCCAAGATGCTGCTGCGCAT
>JASHOU010000097.1 GCA_030038475.1 Terriglobales bacterium
AAATTTACAATTTCGCGATGCCACGCAAACACTGGAATGACGCGGGTCCGACGCATGTCATGACGCGCAGAGGTGCATGAATGCTGGCGAGTTCTAAATGTGAAAGTGAGGGGTGTGTACATATCAACATGCACCACACACATTCCCGTCAATGAAAGCAGAGGAGATCGTGGGCACTCAACATGGATGGTTGGTGAAAAATCCCGATAACGCTCATTGAGGGCGAAATCCGCGCGGTCATAGCGCACCTTCCCGAATACCTCAAGGATTTTGTTTTGTTCGCCTACATCACAGGAATGCGAAAGGGAGAGGTTCAATCACTCCGCTGGACTGACGTTCATTCGGACGAAATCAGGTTGCGAGCGGAGAATTCAAAGAATGGCGAGGGCCGCACAATCCCTCTGGAGGGTGAACTAGGAGAATTGCTGGAACGGCGACAGACTTCCCGGCGAATTGAGAAAAAAGGCGTTGTGACAATCTCAGAATACGTGTTCCACAACAGCGGCAAGCCTGTCGGCGAGTTTCGCAAAGCTTGGGCGACAGCGTGCTGTATGGCGGGAGCTGGTAGTCTGGTCTGCCCAAGCTGCGAGGGGCCAGTTGACGCCGAGTACAAATGCGAGAAATGCTCCAAGAGATTTCCACGAGAACAGGTGCGCTATCGTGGTCGCATCATCCATGATCTGCGGAGATGCGCAGCACGTAACCTGTTAGCGGCCGGTGTCCCTCAAGCGGTTGCAATGAAGATTACGGGCCACAAGACGGATTCGATGTTTCGGCGCTACGCGATCGTTACCGTCGAGCAGCAGCGCGAGGCTCTGCGGCTGGCAGCTCAATATCGTCAGCAACAGGCGAAGCAGCAGAAAGTCGTGAGCATCAACTAGAACACGGACAATTCACGGACAAAAGCAAAGGGCCGTTCCACTAGATCGGCCCTAAGCCATTGAATTTTGGCTCCTCAGGTAGGACTCGAACCTACAACCCTCCGGTTAACAGCCGGATGCTCTGCCATTGAGCTACTGAGGAGTGGGCCCACGAGGGCGTGCTTGAATTGTCAGAGAAATCATATCAGAGGCTACAACGGTTTGGAAATTAGCACCGAGCCGTGTAGTGGCTCGGTTTGAGGTTCAAGTTCGGACTCGAAACAAACAAACGCTTGCTAAGTTGACGGTCTGCTACATTCGAAGGTCCGCGGATGCTAGTGCGGGAGCGATATTCGTCATTTTCGCTTCAAATCCACCCGGCGAATTGAACACGATAAAACCTGACGGGACCGATCCCTGATTTTCAAAATCGTGAGGCGTACCTCCTGGAATGACCACGTAACCTCCCTTGGAAACGTGCGACCAGGCATCGTTGACGCGCACGCTTAAGGTTCCAGCAATGACGTAGAACACATGGTCCTCAGGGTGCTCATGCACCCCCGGTCCTCGAGTGCGAGGCTCAAGCCACCATTCCGAAACCGAATAGCGGCCAGCCGATTCGTCGGAGTCGGCTTTAAAGATCGCACGCATCTGGCCCATCGCGTAAACGCGACCCTGCTCAGGCGCGATGACTATCGGTTTACGAACTGCTCGAGCTTCTTCCATGAGTACGCTCCCAATTCGAGTTCATGATCCGCAGCGTTTTGTGGATCCTAGCGAAAAGGCGGGAACAAAAAACCCTCTCCCCGCGGGGAGAGGGCTGTTGCAGTTGGAACGTGTTTTTAGTCGTCGTCCCCATCAGCGTCAGACGGAGCCACGCGATTAAAGTCGCTCGCGGGGCGAACGATCTTTTCGCCGGGGTAGGGGCGCGTAAACCCGGTGGCTTCGTACCAATCCAGGTGGTTGACGGTGTCGGAGTCTTCGACGTCCGGTTTGTGATAGTTGCCGGCGAAGATCTCCGCCTTCTTCTGCATCCAACCGGCGCGCAGAGCCTGAACCGCTTTGCTCTCGGCTGGCATGATCTTAGCCTTCATCGCTGGCTTCTGAGGGCACGAAGGGATCGGTTGAGTGGGGGTCTGGTCCACGCCATAGTCCAGCGGGACCGCACCGGGGCTTCCGGCCGGGATATACGTCCACGGCAGAAAGTTGTTCGCTGGGGGGCTATCGATGAAGAGTGTCCTCATCGGCGAAGCCACGAGGTCGTTCTGGTTCATTGGCTTCATACCGAGAATCTGCTCGATGGTGCGCGTCATGTTGACCTGCGTGTAGAAAGTGCTGTCAACGTAGGGCCCGTCCCCGGAGCTCTGGATGACGTAGGGGCTGACGACGTAACCCGGGCTGCGGTGACCATCGACATGGTCAACGCCGTTCTGCGCGTCATCTTCCTCGACGAAGATCGCCGAAGTCGACCAAATCGAGCTGTTGCTGATGGCGCTGACATAACGGCCAAGGGCCAGGTCGTTATCGGCCTCCATGGCGATCGCGGCCGGCGGGCCACCAGTGTGGTCGGAACTGATCCACATGAACTCCAACTGGGGCACCGTGCCGTTCGTAATGTCGTTCTGGAAGTCTTCATTCCAGATGTCGAATCGGAACTGGTCGGGAATGCCAAGGTCGAATTGCGGATAGTTCTGGTGCGTGTTGTTGAACAGGTTCGGAAGGGGCGACCACGAGGAGACGGTGTTGTAGTTGTAAAGCTGGGCCTCAGCGCCACACTCATACGCCAGTATGTCGTTGTAGAAGTCGATCCATTCCGGCTCTGTGGTCGACCCGTTCGGCTGCAGGAACGTGTCGTACTCGATGTACTCGCCGTAGTTCTTAAACGAGACGTGGTCGTTTGCTGCCTGATCCCAGAGGTGGCCTTGCTTCTGGTAGGCAAGCGACTCGCCGCCGTTGGATGGATAATCGCGGAGCCAATCCGGCGATTGGATGTCGTCGGAGTAAGGAGCCATGGCCTGCGTGATCCAGTTGTGACCGTCAGCCGACTGCCGGCTCGGGTCGTAGAAGTTGTCCAACAGCGGGAAGCGCTGCACCAGCGCGTGCGCGTTGGGCGTTATCACCGAGTACTCGGAGTTGTAGCTAGAGTTGTCACCAAAGACTGCCAGGGAGGGGTCGCCGTTGCCGCCGACCACGTCGCCCAGAATCTGGTCGTAGGTGCGGTTCTCACGAATGATCACAAAGACGTGCTGGATCAGCGAAGGAGATCCGATCCTCTCGGGGATTGCAACCGGCGCGGCCTTCTTGCTGCCACCGGAGGCGCCTTCGATATTTACTGCAAGATCCCAGTGGTTGTTTTGCGTGACCTGTGTGGTCATCGCCGCCAGCGTCGTACCCGAAACTGGGACTGGAATGATGCTCGCCGTGCCGAGGTCTTCGTGGGTGTTGAAGTCGTACACGCCGTAATAGTGGCCGTACGAATTTTCGTACGTTTTCGTTGGGGGCGGCGCCACACCGTAGCCGGAGGTGCCGATGCCTTTATCGTTGGCAACGAGCAGCACACCGTCGGTCGAGTCCAGCACGACCGAGCTCGGCGCATAGCCGGTCGGAATCAGGCCCGAGATCGAGCCCGACGGTAGGCTGAGCACGGCAATCGCGTTGGCATTGTAAAGCGCCACGTAGGCGATGTTGTTCACGCTGTCGACGGCGATCGAGTTCGCCCCGAGGTTACCAAGTTCGACGGGCCCGGGCGGGCACCAGGGGGGGTCAATACACGGCGGCGGCCAGAGCTTGATTGTTTGCGTTACCTGGTTGGTGGTCGTGTCGATCACAGAGATGCTGTCGCTGTAAGTGTTGGTGACCAAAAGATTCGTGCCCCAGAGCGCCATGCCGGTGGGGTGCAGACCGACGTCAATGCTGCCGGTGACCGAGAAGGAGGCCAAGTTCACAATCGAGATGGTGCCCGTGGCCGTCGCGCCAGTCGGAAACTCGGCTACAACCGGCGTGCCGTTCGAGTATTCCTGGAAGTCGGTCGCTTTGGCAATTCGTCCGGCTTCGTTCGAAACGTAGGCAGTTGTGCCATCCGGCGAGAGAATGACGCTGTTCGGGACGTTACCGACGCGGATCTCTGTACCCTCCACCGGGTTAGGGTTGGTCAGGTTGATTTCGGTCAGCGTGTCGTTGTTGTCGAGCACTACGTATGCAGTGTTGCCATTCGGCGTGACCGCGATGCCCAGCGGATAGGAAGTTGGCGCACCGTCGGACTCAAGCGAAACGGTCTGTCCGCAGGGGATTTCCGCGCTGCCAGTGGTTCCCGGAGGACTCCCCGACGGCGGCTTTTTCGTAGAGTTGTAAGGCGGGACGTACGTATAGCATGTAACAGTAGTCAGGTAGCCGCCGGCGTTAACATCCAGCGGAACGCTGACTGTGGCATAGTTGGAGAGCAAACCCTGGGCACTGACGTTCGCGATAGCAACGTAGGCGGGACCGTAGCTGCCATCCTGGCTAAACAGCAGGTACGCGCCGTTCGCCGTATAGGTGATACCGCTGGAGGTGCCGCTATCGCCGTTCGGGCTGTAGGTCTGAATGACTTGGCCCTGAGCGAAGGTACCGTTGTTGTTGACGCAGCCGGCGGCGGCTACGCAGATGACCGAGACGGCCTGTGGGGCGCCCAGCTGCAGGACAGCCGCAGTTCCATTGCCGGTGGGATTCAGTGCGATGGCCGTGGCCCGGGTCGTGGTGCTGAGGTACACCCCCGTGCCAGCAGGGGTGAGGATCGTTCCATCGCTCACAACCCACGGGTAGGGCAAGGTCTCCGGGTAGGTCGGACCCGATGTCGCGTTCTCGTTCATGCCTACTTGGTAGGTCGGGAACGGTTGAGATTGCGCGAACGCCGAAGCGCTCAGCCCGGCAACAATTGCCAGGACGGCGAGCGGCAACAGACAATTGATACGACGCTTACTTATCAGATGCTGATTTCGAGCCGTTTTCCGTGACATGTACGTCGTTTCCTCCTCATTGGATTTTTCTTTCATCACGCAGCCGTAATCGGCCGCGCGGCATTGGGTTGGAAACACACTTGGGGTGGAAAAAACATTGGGTTGAAAAAGATTGGCATAGGACTACGAGCGGGATGATAGTTGCCAATCGTTACGGGCTTATTACGGGTGTATGAAGATCACGTAAAGCTTCTGTTACAGGCGTGGAAATCTTTTACGGATCTGATCGTAAATGGCGGGTAGATAGTACCCGCGATGAACTACGTCCTGACCAATTAATCTTGCTAGAAGAGTCAGCGCGATCATTACACACCAATCCAATTGAACAGAATGAGCGCCAGAGTGCCCCCGCCGACGATCATCCAGAGAGCCAGTCCCTGGAGCAGCGGAAGAAGACCGACGGCGATCCGGAGTGGGGCCGAATGTCAGCCTGTCAGACGACGGGTGCTGGCTGCTCATCGACGAGAACATGGCTGGACGAAAACTGAATTGTTCCTGCGGGATCTTACTTCGAACGCGTCGACCCCATGCACGTCAAGAAAATGGCGGCGCTGCTGCAAGCGGAAGCGAAGAACGGAGCCAGCCAAGACAAGCCAATTCTGCTGCGCATCGAAACCAAAGCCGGCCACGGCCAAGGCAAGCCCGTCGCCAAACAGATCGAAGAGAGCACCGATATGTATTCGTTTCTGTTCTGGCAGCTGGGGTAAAACCTTGATCGTGGGGACGGGCATCTGTCCAAGACATGCGAAGCTCTGCGGGATCTCAAGCCAGTGTCCAATTCTCACTGTGCTCCCCGTGTCCTCTGTGGTTAAATGTTCTCGGTGGCCGCTGAGCAGAAAATTCGCGTTCTGGTTGCCAAGCCGGGCCTCGATGGCCACGACCGCGGCGCCAAAGTCATCGCCCGCGCGCTCCGCGATGCCGGCATGGAGGTCATCTATACCGGCCTGCGCCAGACGCCGGAGATGGTGGTGAGCGCCTCGCTGCAGGAAGACGTGCGGGTCATCGGGCTTTCGATTCTCTCGGGCGCGCACAACGCCATCGTTCCGCGGGTGATGGATTTGCTCAAAGAAAACAAGATGGACGATGTGCTGGTGCTGGTCGGCGGCATCATCCCCGATCAGGATATTGAAGGCCTCAAGAAGATCGGCGTGGCCGCAATCTTTCAGCCGGGCACGCCCATGGACGACATCGTGAAGTTCATCCGCGAAAATGTTAAGCCCCACCGTGTGACGACGGCTTAGTCTGCGGATCGCGTCATGCTCAAAATTTCTCATCCTTCGCGAAGCAAAGGACTGTTTTTCGATCCGGGCACGCCAACCTGCACGCCATTTCGGCCCGCGCATGGTGCATGATGTTCTCGTGGCCCATCGTGGTTTCCGAATTGAATCCGTCGATTCGGCAAGCATTCTGCGTCTCGATTCGGCTGATGGAACCAACCGCCTCACCTGCGCGCTCGTTTTTGCATTAGCAAACATGCTCGCTCAACTCAGAGAGGGAACAAATGAGCCACCGCACCCGCTTATCATCGCGGGCCATCGCCAATTTTTCTCGGTCGGCGCCGACTTGAACGAAATCGCCGCACTAACCGGCCCCGAAGCCTACGCGTTTTCAAACCTGGGGCAAACCCTCATGAACGCAATCGCCAGTTACTCCGCGCCCGTTATCGCAGCGATCGAAGGCCACTGCATGGGCGGAGGGCTTGATCTCGCGCTCGCCTGCCATCGCAGAATCGCCGCACCCCACGCCGTCTTCGGACATCGCGGCGCAGCGCTCGGCCTAATCACCGGATGGGGAGGCACACAACGCCTGCCGCGGCTGATCGGCAAAGCGCGAGCGCTGGAACTGTTTATCGCAGCAGAGAAAATCTCGGCTGTGCGAGCGCTCGAAATTGGATTAGTCGACGCCATCGCTGACGATCCCGTCGCGGAAGCCATGCGCCGAATGGGCGTTTCGCAGATCCGGCCGCGGTCTCATCGATCCCACTGAGCCTTCGCGGACGCGAGCGTAAGCGCCGCGCAACTCAGGTACCCAGCGCAAGCGACCAGTTCAAAAATCCCCACATCCACAACAGGTTCAGGAAACCAAGAGCCGTGACATAGAAGCCGAGCTGCTTACCATTCCAACGCCCTGCGTAGGCTGCCAGGACCAGAAATGTCGGATACAGGATGAGCACATACCGGAACGCCCCCAGGAGCGGTCTTCCGGTGTACATCAGCATCTGGAGGAGAACTGCCAGCGCGAAGGCCTTGTCCTCAATTCGCACTTGGCGCCGCAGGCTGATCGCGGCGATCGCGATCACCATGACCAGCTTGACCGCCAGCAGAGCATCGCGTTCGGTCACAATCAACCGCACGGCCTGCGCCAAACCGGCCCACGGCGGCGCCATCGTCGAACCGTAATAGAGCCGGTAAGCCGTGACCACCGAGGGTCGCCCCGACCATCGCAGCCAACCCCAATACGCGATCAATCCGAGAGGAGTCAGTCCAACGACCAGAGGACGGGCTTGCCGGCTGCGCAGCGCCATGATGGCGAGGGGGATGAAAATCAGCACACCCGAAGGCCGCGCTAGTCCCGCCAGAATCCCGCACGCGGTCGCCCCGCCCCATCGTTCTTCGCGCCCCAGAACGACGGCCCATACGGCAAGCGCGATGGTTAAAGAATCCGCGTAGCCCGCCAGGAGCACGAAGCTGGTCGGCCACACGCAGACCAGCAGTAATAGGCGGAGTTTTCCCTCATCCGATAAACTGTCCGCCAGACGCAGCAGTCCCCAGAACAGGAAGAATGTCGCCACCGTTGAAACCAGCAGCGCGGCTGCGGTTGCGGGCATCAACCCCTTTACCAGACAGATCGCTGCCGGATAGAGCGGATAGTAAGCCGCCGCCATGGGACGGTCGTAACCGTGTTCGGCGATGTGCAAGAACCAGAGTGTATCGAAGCGCTCCCAGACTCCGAGCAGCGCATAATGCAGACCGTGCGGCGCAGGCAAATTATAGGTGAGAGCATTGCTGTGGATCGCCGCTTG
The DNA here is from genome assembly GCA_030038475.1 of Terriglobales bacterium. Classification (GTDB taxonomy): domain Bacteria; phylum Acidobacteriota; class Terriglobia; order Terriglobales; family Acidobacteriaceae; genus Acidiflorens. The sequence goes on from JASHOU010000097.1 coordinate 7,878, forward strand.
CTTCGGATGCAGAAACGGCAAAGATGCCGCGGCAAACCCGGAATAGAAGACTCGCAACGCGGCAGTTACGGCTAGTGCGATCTGCCAGTCGGCCCAGGATGCAAGCTTGCGCAACATTTTCTAGATTGTAGCGCCCGCCTTTTGCCCAGGCGCCTCATGCACAATCGCCGTGCGCCACATCGCAGTCACGCACCTGGTCGTTATTCCGCTGATATAGTAAGTATTTTCAAGTTCTGCTCCATGCGTGAACGTATCGAATCGACGGCGGTTTCTATCAACAACGTTCTCTCCACCAAGGTCGATCCGAGTTCTCTACGCTTTGAATCGAACATGCGGGCGCTTGCCGACCTTGTCGCGCAAGTGCGCAATGAAGAAGAAAAAATCCGCGAAGGCGGCGGGCCGAAAGCCATCGAGAGCCAACACGCCAAATCGCGCCTCACCGCTCGCGAGCGCATCAACCTGCTGGCCGATCCCGGCTCTTTTTTCGAACTCGGCCTGTTTGCTGCGCATAACATGTACGAAGAATGGGGAGGAGCGCCGGCTGCCGGCGTGGTCACAGGACTGGCCCGCGTTCACACCCGCATGGTCATGCTCATCGTGAACGATGCCACGGTCAAAGCGGGCGCGTTCTTTCCCATGACCGCAAAGAAAGTCATTCGCGCGCAAAACATCGCCATTGAAAATCGCGTTCCGACGATTTATCTCGTCGACTCGGCCGGAGTTTTTCTGCCTCTGCAAGAAGATGTTTTTCCCGACACCGACGATTTTGGCCGCGTTTTCCGCAACAATGCGGTCATGTCGGCCATGGGCATTCCGCAGATTGCCGCGATCATGGGCATGTGCGTGGCCGGCGGCGGATATCTTCCGGTAATGTGCGACAACGTTTTGATGACCGACGGCAGCGGGTTATTTCTGGCCGGCCCGGCGCTGGTGCAGGCTGCGATCGGTCAGAAGATTTCCGCCGAAGAGTTGGGCGGAGCGGCCATGCACTCTGCCATCAGCGGCACGGTGGATTTTCGTGAACCGAACGATGAAGCCTGCGTCAATCGCATCCGATCGCTCATCGAGAAATGGGGATATCGGCGCCAGTCGCTCTGGGACCGCAAAATGCCGGTCGATCCGGCGATGTCAGCCGAGGAGATTTACGGCGTCTACGACGCATCGCCGGCGCGGCCTTACGACATGAAAGAGATTCTCGCGCGCATCGTCGATGAAAGCCGGTTTGATGAATACAAACCCGAGTACGGCAAGACGCTGGTCTGCGGTTACGCGCGCATTGGAGGCTTTGCTGTCGGCATCGTCGCCAATCAAAAACTTCATGCGCAGCAGACCGACCACGAAGGCCACAAACGCGTCGAGTTTGGAGGGGTCATCTATACCGAATCCGCGGAAAAAGCCGCCCGCTTCATCATGGATTGCAACCAGAATCTGATTCCGCTGGTTTTTTTTCACGACGTCAACGGATTCATGGTCGGGCGCGATGCTGAGTGGAGCGGCATCATCAAAGCCGGAGCGAAGATGGTGAATGCGGTGTCGAATTCCGTCGTGCCGAAAATTGCCGTGATCGTCGGCGGTTCTTTCGGCGCGGGTCACTATGCCATGTGCGGAAAAGCGTACGATCCGCGTTTTGTTTTTGCATGGCCGACCGCCAAATACGCCGTCATGAGCGGCGACTCGGCCGCCGGTACGCTGGTCGAGATCAAAGTGAAGCAACTGGAGCGCGGCGGCAAGAAGCTGAGCGAAGAAGAAAGAAAAGAGTTGTTCGATTCGGTGAAGAAAACCTACGAGGAGCAAACCGATCCGCGCTATGGAGCCGCGCGCTTATGGATCGACAAAATTATCGATCCGATGGAAACGCGGCAGGCAATCACGCTGGCGCTGGAGGCGGCGTCGCTGAATCCCGAGGTGCTCGAGTTCAAAGTGGGGGTACTCCAGACATGATTTACCACGGGGACACGGAGATCGGGTGATCGGATCATCGGGTGATTTTTATTCGCCCGATAACCCGGTCTCCCAATGATCCGATTTCCAACGTGTTTATGAGCGATTCCGTCAAACTCATCGAATGTCCGCGCGATGCCTGGCAAGGGCTCAAGGGACAGATCCCTGCCGATCTGAAGACCAACTATCTTCAGGCGCTGATCTCAGCGAGTTTCAAACACATCGACGCTGTCAGTTTCGTCTCGCCGAATGCCATCCCACAGATGGCCGACTCCGAACAGGTTTTGAAAGAACTCGCTCCGCCCGACGATGTGGAAATCATCGGCATCGTGGTCAACGAAAAAGGCGCGCAGCGGGCGATTGCGACCGAGGCTGTGCGCACCTTGGGTTTCCCCTATTCCATTTCGCCAACCTTCTTGCAGAATAATCAACGCCAGACTCTCGAAGACGCAATCGAAGAACTGGAAAAAATCGAGAAACGGGCCGACGATGCGGGGCTCGACACCGTTGTGTACATCTCGATGGCCTTTGGCAACCCGTACGGCGATGACTGGAGCGTCGACGAAGTGGTTGCCGCCGTGGGCCTGCTCGAGTTGCAGGAGATTCGCATGATCTCGCTCGCCGATACGGTCGGGCTTGCGCCGCCCGAGAAGATTCAGCAAATCGTCTCCGCCGTGATGGCCGAGTATGGATACCTTGAAATCGGAGTTCACCTGCACAGCCGTCCCGATGAGGCTGCCGCGAAAATCGGCGCCGCCTTTGAAGCTGGCTGTCGCCGCTTCGATTCTGCCATCGGCGGATTGGGCGGCTGCCCGTTCGCGCAGGATGCTTTGGTGGGAAATATTCCAACCGAAGTTGTGATTGAAACCCTGCGCAAACAAGGCGCGCAATTGCCGCCGCTCAAGCCGCTGGACGCGTTGCTGAAAGCGACCTCAGAAATCGGAGCGCGGTATAAATCCCAGCCACACAATAACGGCGACGCCACAAATTCTTTGGAGAGGACGAACAACTAAAAAGCGCAGGCCGAACGCCGATCGCCAGATTGATTATGACCTACAAGACCCTCCAACTCGCCTTTGACTCGAGCATTGCCACTCTCACCCTCAACCGTCCCGAGAAGCGCAACGCCATCAGCTACGAATTGATTGAAGATCTTCTGCACGCCCTGGATGAGGTGAACAAGTCTTCTGCCCGCGTTTTGATTCTGACAGGAGCGGGGAAGGCCTTCAGTTCGGGGATGGATCTCGACAATCTGAAAGCGCTGATCGGCCGCACGCCGGAGCAGAATCTCGAAGACTCGCGCACCATGGTGAGTCTGTTTCGATCTCTCTACGAGTTCCCGAAGCCGACAATTGCCGCGGTCAACGGCGCGGCCATCGCCGGCGGCACCGGATTGGCTTTATTATGTGATTTTACGCTGGCCGTGCCCGAAGCCAAATTCGGTTACACCGAAGTTCGCATCGGATTCGTGCCTGCCATCGTTTCAACTTTTCTTTTGCGCCAGGTCGGCGAGAAGATCGCCCGCGACCTGCTTCTGACAGGCCGGCTCTTTGACGCGGCGGAAGCTCTGAAGATCGGCGCGGTCAACGAAATCGTTCCGCCGGAGAAGCTGCTCGTTCGCGCACGTGAACTGGCCGCGCAATTGATAGAGAATAGTCCGCTCTCGCTGTTTCAAACGAAGCGACTGCTCACAGACCACGCCCGCGCCGAGCTCGACTCGCAGATTGAAGCCGCGATTCGCGAAAATGCGGGCATCCGCCAGAGTGCCGATTTCCGTGAAGGAATCGAATCCTTTCTCGAAAAACGGAAGCCGAAGTGGACCGGCCGATGAAAGAGGCGCACGCATCGATGCCGGCAGATGTAAATCCAAATGCGGCAATGGTGAACGAAACCCGCATTCGCGTTCGCTATGCGGAAACCGATCAGATGGGTGTCGTCTATCACGCCAATCATTTCATCTGGTTTGAGGTGGGCCGCGTGGAACTCCTGCGCCAATTCGGCTTCAGCTATAGAGAGATGGAGCGTGACGACGATTGTTTTATTGCCGTGGTCGACGCCCAGTGCCGCTACAAGGCTCCCGTGCACTATGATGACGAGGTTATCGTGCGCACTTGGCTGAAGCATGTGCGGGAAAAAGTGATTCGCTTCGGATACGAGCTGCGGAAAGCGGGAACCGACGAACTGCTGGCCGAAGGCGAGACCACGCACATCGTTGCCAACGCGCAAATGAAACCGCGACTACTGCCGGAGAAGTATCTAAAGGTTTTTCGTGCCGCGGTAACGGCATGAGGTCGGAAAGTCCGCAATGCAAGAATTTCTCTACAAATTACAGCTCGTGCGCGGAGACATGCTGCGCACCGGCCCGACCGCGGCGGAACAGGCGGTAGTGGCCGAACATTTCAAGTATCTCCAGGATCTGACCGCGCAGAGCGTGGTGGTCTTTGTTGGCCGCACGCTGAACACCGACGAGAATGCGATGGGGCTGGCGGTCTTTCGTGCCGAATCCGAAGACGCTGCCCGCCAGATCATGAACGGCGATCCAGCCGTAAAGAAGGGCATAATGACGGCGACGCTGTACCCGTTCAAGATTGTTTTACAAGGCAAGTGAACTCAAAACCGGGAACTCCTCTTGCAGGCGCTGCACATCAACGGAAACGATCTGACTCTTGAGGCGGTGCGCGAAGCCGCTGCCGAAAAACGGCCGGCGTTGCTCGCTCCCGATGCACGCGAAGCCGTCAACCGCGCCCGCGCCGTCGTCGACGCGCTCGTCGCAAGTAACAAAATTTCCTACGCAATCACCACAGGCGTCGGCAAGCTGAGCGATGTTCACATCGTCGGCGATCAGGTTCGCGAGCTGCAAGTCAATCTTGTGCGCTCCCATGCGGTGGGCGTCGGCGAACCGCTCTCGATTGCGGAAACGCGCGCCATGATGATCCTGCGCGCCAATTCGCTCGCCAAGGGCAACTCGGGCGTGCGCGCCATCACCATCGACACGATTTGCGAGATGCTCAATCGCGGCGTGACGCCCGTGGTCCCATCGCAAGGAAGTGTGGGAGCAAGCGGCGATTTGGCGCCGCTGGCACATCTGGCGCTGGCATTGATTGGCGAAGGCGAATGTTTCGACGAAAAAAGCGGACGAATTGCCAGTACCGACGCGCTTAAGCGTGCACAGATCAAGCCGCTGGTGCTCGAGGCAAAAGAAGCGGTCTCGCTCATCAACGGTACTCAAGCCATGCTCGCCATCGGCACGCTGATGTTGCTCGCCGCAGAGACGCTGGTCGATACAGCCGACGTCATCGGCGCGATGGCTTGCGACGCGCTCAAGGGAACCAACGTCGCTTTCGATGAGCGCATTCAAAACGTGCGTCCGCACGCCGGGCAAATCCGATCGGCGAAGAACCTGCGCCGGCTGCTCGAAGAGAGCGAGATTCGCGCGTCGCACCGCGATTGCGGCCGCGTACAGGACGCCTACTCGTTGCGTTGCATTCCGCAGGTGCACGGCGCGGTGCGCGATACCCTCGCCCATTGCCGCTCCGTGTTTGAGACGGAAATGAATTCGGCGGTCGATAACCCGCTGGTGTTTGTGAAGAACCCAAAGGTAATCGACGGCGAGGGCGACGTGCTCTCCGGCGGAAACTTCCACGGCGAACCGCTCGCGTTTGCGCTCGATTTTCTTGCGATTGCTTTGAGCGCGCTAGCCGGCATCAGCGAGCGGCGACTGGAGCGCATCGTGAATCCCGCGCTGAGTGAAGGGTTGCCGCCGTTTCTCGCTCCCGGCGCGGGAATGAACTCGGGTTTCATGATGCCGCAGGTGACCGCAGCCGCGCTGGTGAGCGAGAACAAAGTGCTGGCGCATCCCGCGTCGGTCGACTCGATCACGACCTCGGGAAATAAAGAAGACTTCGTTTCCATGGGCATGACGGCGGCGAACAAGTTGAAGAAAATCGTCGACAACACGCGCAACACGCTGGCTATCGAGGCGATGGCCGCAGCACAGGCGATTGATTTTCTTGCGCCGGTGAAGACCTCCAAACCCCTGCAGCAGGCGCACGCCGCCATCCGATCCGTGTGCCCGACGATGGAGAAGGACCGCGCAATGTACCGGGACTTTGCGCGCATCGCAGAGGTGATCGGCAGCGGAAGACTAGCCGAGGTGGTGCGCTAGCGAATCAAAACCAGTTTCTATGACCGGAATCCGACGAGTATCACCCGCTTCCGCAGACTAGTTCCGCAGAAGATTGCGTCGCAAAATGCAAAAATGTGCGCTTCGCCCTCCCCGAGTTCGAAGATTTGCGAATCTTATTTACAGCCGCTCGCCGGATGCATTAGACTCAGCAGGCCTTGTGCTTCCTCCTTGCGCGCCCCCCGCAGCGGAACGGAATCGCAGCGAGCCGAACTAGAGTCGGTTCAAGCCATCAGCAAAAACTAAATAATGAGGATCCCACATGCCGAACCTTCGCCAGCGGAATTGCCTGTGCGGCGTGGCCGCATTTGCCGTCCTGATTTTCTTTGCCTCAAGCGCACCACGTGCCGTCGCTCAGGTGGCGGTCACAACCTACCACTACGATAACGACCGCACCGGCTGGAATTACAACGAATCGATCCTCACTCCTGCCAACGTAGACAAGTCGACCTTCGGTGTGCTGCAAAGCGTCACGCTCGACGACCAGGTGGATGCACAGCCGCTGGTAGTACCGGGTGTATTGATCACGGCGGGAAATTATCAGGGCACTCACGATGTGGTTTATCTGGCGACAGAAAACAACACCGTGTATGCCATCGATGTGCACAGCGGAACTATTCTGTTGAGCGCGAATTTTGGAACGCCGGTGAGATATCCATTGGGATGCAATAACAATGGGCCGAATGTTGGAATCAACTCGACGCCGGTGATCGACCCAAGCAGCAACATTTTGTACGTGATGGTTTACACGCAGGGCGAGAGTGGTCCAACCTACACGCTGCACGCACTCAGTCTGGGAAGTTTGACCGATAGCGTGACGCCGCAGGTTGTGACCGCGTCGCATACCCTGACCGATGGAAGCACGTTCAACTTCAATGCGACCTACCAGCGGCAGCGGCCGGCGCTGTTGCTGGCGAACGGCAGCATATATGCGGGGTTTGGGAGCTTCTGCGATCTTGGGGCCAATCTCTCGCGCGGCTGGTTGCTGGGATGGACGGCGGGCTCGCTGGCTCCGTTTCCTTCAAACCAGCTGGATGACCTGCAAGCGACCGACTCGGGCAGTTTCTTTTTATCCTCGATCTGGATGTCGGGCTACGGCCCGGCGACCGATGATGAGGGCAACATCCTGTTCGTGACCGGCAACTCGGACCCTGACACCTACGACGGCGTCACCAACATTCAGGAAAGTGTGGTTAAGATATCGTCAACTCTGACTACCGTGCTTGACCTGTTTACTCCGGATAATCAGGTGAGTCTCGACGAGGGCGATGTGGATTTTGGTTCCGGCGGCGTGCTGGTGCTGCCGGATCAACCGGGATCGATCCCGCATCTGGCAGTAGCGGCAGGCAAGTATGGAACGATGTTTTTGATGAACGAAGACGATCTGGGCGGTTACTCACCCAACGCGAATAATGTGCTGGGCACCTATGGGATCAGTGGTTGCTGGTGTGGCGAATCATATTATGTGGATCCCATCGATGGACTAGGTCGGGTGGTGAGCAGTGGCGGATACAACGCAGAAGTTTGGAGGGTGCAGACTTCACCGAGCGTCGGATTAACGTTGGTTGCGTCGTCCCTGTCACTCAGCGGCGGCCCGCAAGACCCGGGATTCTTCACCTCAGTTTCGTCCAACGGCACAACGAATCCCATTATCTGGGCGCTGTCGCGTCCCATCAACACCACGAAGGCGCCGATTTCCCTGTACGCGTTCAACCCCGACGGAGGCAAGAAGGAGACCGCGATCAAGAAGCTGTATAAAGCGAACGCGGGCAACTGGCCGAATCTCACTGGCAATTCGAACCTGGTTCCTGTGGTTGCCAACGGCCAGGTGTTCGTGGCCAGCAATAAACAATTGAAGATCTTTGGACTGCTTTCGCAAAAGACAAAGAAGAAGTAAGCGGCCCCCACTCAATAACCGTACCCAACAACCCGCCAGCAAAGATTTGCTACGCCGCCTTCTTCAGGCGGCGTTTCTTCTTCGCAACATTCTGAAGGCGCAGTGCGCTCGTCACTAAGATCGTTTTAAGGCCATTCTTGCGCAGGAAATCGCGACAAAACCCTACGAGTGATAGGACTTGCGCATGAATGAACTTTTTCTGCACTTGTCGCGAGAAGCCGAAGATCG
>JASHOU010000098.1 GCA_030038475.1 Terriglobales bacterium
AGTTACGGTCAAGATGCTCGACGAAATCAAGTCGCTCGGCTTCCGTTATGCGACGCGAGCTGGACTCTCGATCGGCATCGATGACATGGTTATCCCGGACAACAAGAAGACGCTGGTGAAAGATGCCGACAAGCAGGTCATCAGCGTGCAGCAGCAATATCTGGACGGCGCCATCACCAACGGCGAGCGCTACAACAAGGTCATCGAAATCTGGTCGGCGATCACGGAAAAAGTCGCCGATGAAATGTTCGGCCAGATGCAGCGCCGCGACCGGGAAGGCGAGCTGAACCCGATTTACGTCATGGCCGATTCCGGCGCTCGCGGATCGAAACAGCAGATTCGCCAGCTTTCGGGAATGCGCGGATTGATGGCGAAGCCGACGGGTGAGATTATCGAGACGCCGATCACGGCCAACTTCCGCGAAGGACTGACGGTGCTCGAATACTTCATCTCGACGCACGGCGCGCGCAAAGGTCTGGCCGATACGGCGTTGAAGACCGCCGATTCCGGCTACCTGACGCGGCGTCTGGTCGATGTGGCGCAGGATGTGATCATCAGTGAATACGACTGCGGCACGGTCGACGGAATCTTCGTCTCCGGTATCGTTGAAGCCGGAGAGATCATCGAACCGCTGCGCGACCGCATTGTGGGCCGCGTATCGCTCGAGAAGATCAAAGATTACGAAGGCCAGGTCGTGGTCGACATCAACCAGGAGATCACCGAGGATCTGGCGGGCGCGATTCAGGCCGCCGGCATCGAGCGGGTCAAAATTCGCTCGGTGCTCACCTGCGAGTCGAAGCGCGGTGTTTGCGTCATGTGCTACGGACGCAATCTCGCCTCCGGCCGTCTGGTCGAACTCGGCGAGGCGACTGGCGTGATCGCGGCGCAGTCGATTGGTGAACCGGGAACGCAGCTCACGATGCGGACCTTCCACATTGGAGGAACGGCATCGCGAGTTTCGGAACAGTCGCGGCTGGATGCCAAGAGCAACGGCACGGTGCGCTTCATCAACCTGCAAACGCTGAAGTCGAAAACCGGCGATCTGGTAGTAATGAATCGCCAGGGATCGATTGCGGTGGTGGACGAAAAGGGCCGCGAACGCGAGCGCTACGCGGTTGTCTACGGCGCCAAAGTCAAAGTTGCCGATGGCGGGCAGGTCGCGCTGGGCGAGGCACTGGTCGAGTGGGATCCATACACCTTCGCTATCCTCACCGAAATTGGAGGCACAGCGCAGTTCAAGGACCTGCAGGAAGGCATCACGCTGCATGAAGAGGTCGACGAAGTCACCGGCCTTTCGCGTCACGTGGTGACCGATTCGCCCGACGAGAAGCGCCAGCCGGCGATTGTGATCAAGGGCAAGGCGAGCAAGCGATACCTGATGCCTTCGCGCGCGCACCTTATGGTGCAGGACGGAGACACGGTGTATCCGGGCGACGTGCTGGCCAAGATCCCGCGCGAAACCACGAAGACCAAGGACATCACGGGCGGTTTGCCGCGCGTGGTGGAATTGTTCGAAGCCCGCAAGCCGCGCGAAACCGCCGTCATCAGCGAGATTGATGGCGTGGTGCGATTTGGCGAAGTGGCCAAGGGGCAACGCAAACTCTATGTGGCAGCCGACAACGGCACGGAGAAGGAATACTCCGTTCCGCGGGGTGTTCACATCAACGTGCAGGAGGGCGAACGGGTACGGGCGGGAGAACCGCTGATGGATGGGCCGCTGAACCCGCACGACATTCTTGCCGTGCTTGGGGAAAAAGAGCTGCAGGCTTACCTGGTGAACGAAATCCAGGAAGTCTATCGCTTGCAGGGCGTCAACATCTCCGACAAGCACATCGAAGTGATTGTCCGGCAGATGATGCGCTGGGTGCAGGTCGAGGATGTTGGCGACACCCGGTTCTTACTCAACGAACAGGTCGACAAGTTCCAGTTCCACGAGGAGAACCAGCGAGCCATCGCGCAGGGCGGCAAACCGGCTACAGGGCGTCCGCTGCTGCTCGGCATCACCAAGGCGTCGCTCTCGACCGATTCGTTCATCTCGGCGGCGTCGTTCCAGGAGACCACGCGCGTGCTCACCGAAGCCTCGATTCAGGGCAAGGTGGATCACCTGCGCGGCCTGAAGGAGAACGTGATCGTGGGCCGCTTGATTCCCGCCGGCACCGGTATGGAGTATTACCGGAACGTGCGTCTCTCTCCGGAAATGGAAGAGGCGGCGAGCAAGGTGCAGGAAGAAGTCTCGCAGGCTTACGAAGAGGCCGAGCGCGCGCTCGAACTCATGCGGCATGAAGGCGAGACCGAGGAGCTGGCCGCGGAGTAAAGAAAAACGAATTCAAGGCAGGGGCGGCGCGAGTCGCCCCTGATTTTCTAGGATGACGTTTTCTTGACGCCCATGTCTTTAGCACTCGAGCCACAGCGGCTGACCGGGCAGCCGGAGGACCGCAACTCCCCGCAGGAACCGCTGCCTGGGGCGCTGATCTTAGCGCCGGCCCTGGGACGCTTCTGGCGTCTGTTTCGCCTGTCGATCTGGCGGGGTTTTGAACACGACGCTTTTGGAATCGCAAAAGGCGCTGCGTATTCGTCCATCTTCACCTTTTTCCCTGCCTTGCTGGTTCTGGGCGCGGTTCTTGCCACGCTGAGCCGCGGGCAAATCTATCTGCGCGAGATTTCGTACGCTCTGGGCACGATTCTGCCTGCGGGAAGCTCTACCGTGCTCGCCTATCTGAGAAGCACCACGGATCGTCCGGTGGGACTGCTGGTTTCGTCGTCTCTGTTGACCATCTGGAGCGCTTCGGGTGTAGTCATTTCGTGGATGGATGGGTTTCGCCGCGCGTACCAGTTGCCCAAGACGTGGGGGCTGGTGAAAGAGCGCATTATATCGATTTCGTTGGTTTTAATGGCGGGCATACCGATGACGTTTTCCACCATTCTGGTGGCGTTCGGCAGCCGCATTGAAACTCGGATTCTGTTTCATAGCGGGCGCGAATTCGGGGCCCTGATTCTATTGCTGTGGGGAGCGATACGCTGGCTCATCGCTATTCTGACGAGCATCGCCGTGATTCAGCTTATCTATCACAATGCGGTGCCACGCACGCAGCCATGGCACACGGTTTTGCCCGGTGCTGTGCTGGCGACTGCGATGTGGCTGCTTTCGACCGCGCTGTTTGGATGGTATCTGCAACACTATGCCGACTACAGCGTGATTTACGGTTCGCTGGGCGTGGGCATTGCGCTGCTCTGCTGGATGTATCTGATCTCGCTGGCGGTGCTGATTGGGGCCGAATTTAATGCCATGCTGTTTCCGCGCTGTCTGACGAAGGTTACGGCGAAGCAGGATGGCGCGGCTCGCTGACGAGGTTCGTGACCAGCCACGATTTGCCTACTTCTTCCTGAGATGGAATCCGAAACCTTCAAGGCATTCCTCGATGACTCGCTCGAACCGGCGGTGCGAGGCTGGCTGCATACTCCGGTTACACCTAATAATGACGGACTCGTTCTGACGCACGGGGCAGGCTCGAGTGCGAACTCTCCATTGCTGATTGCTCTGGCTGAAGCGTTCGCGCAGCATGGATACGGCGTATTGCGCTGCGATCTGCCATTTCGGCAGGAGCGGCGTTTCGGACCGCCGTTTCCCGGCAATGCCGAACGCGATCGCGCGGGGTTGCGGAATGCAGTGGCAGCTTTGCGCAAGAACGTATCCGGCAGGATTTTTCTCGGCGGACATTCTTATGGTGGACGGCAGGCGACGATGCTCTGCGCCTCGGAGCCGGAGCTGGTTTCGGGACTATTATTGCTCTCCTATCCTTTGCATCCGCCGCGCAGGCCCGAGCAATTGCGCGTACAGCATTTGCCCGACCTACGAACGCCCAGCCTATTCGTACACGGGACGCGCGATCCTTTTGGAAGTGTTGAGGAGATCGAAAAAGCTCTGCGGTTAATTCCCGCCAAAACTGAGTTGATTGGAGTGGAAGGCGCCGGTCACGATTTGGGATTCAAAGGCAAGGCGCGGGCGCCAGACCTTCCAGCGGGCATCATGGCCCGATTTGAGGCAATGTTTGGATAGCCTCGGTGATGCCCACATTGTCTCTATTGCTAACAAAGGAAACGACGCTGACACGCGGACAGGAGTGTCCGCGCTACATGAGCGGGGACGGTGCTGACACGCGGGCGAGGGCGACCGCGCCACACAGACACATGAGCAAAACTAATTCACCCAGCCTGATTTCGAGCCGCCGTTCGTCTTTTCGTTGTCGTCGGGAGGGATGTAATTGCCGTGCTCGTCGAAGCTGACCTTGCGGTCGTGATCTCGCATGTAGACTTCGAATTTTTTTGCGGCGCGGCGGCGCTTCCAGCGATAGTAAGAGTTGCGCGCGCCGAAATACTGCTCGGATGCGGTATAGCTTAACCCGCGCGAGGGCGCGAACTTCACCCAGAGAAAACCAAAGAGTAGTCCGCCGAGATGAGCGAAGACGGCGATTCCTCCTTGCGACGGCTCAAACACGGCAACGATCGCGACGACAACCCAAATTCCGACCAGATACTTGGCCTTAATTCTGAAGGGCAGGGGAAACAGATACATTTCCTGATCGGCATAGAGAATGCCGAAGGCCATCAGCAATCCAAAGATGCCGCCGGATGCGCCGATGGTTTCCGATCCCGGATCCATGCCAAGGAAGTGGGTATAGGCGATGGCAATCGTCACCAGCGCCGCACCCACGACGCAGAAGGTGTAGCACTCGATGAATCGGCGCGGCCCCCAGTCGAGCTCGAGATATGCGCCGATGAACCAGAGCGTGAGCATATTGAAAAATACGTGGCCGAAGCTGGCGTGGAGCAACGAGTATGTGACCAGTTGCCACACCTTGCCATGCATCACGTCAACCGGGATGAGGGCCAGCCATTCGCGCATCAGGCCGACGGCGTCGCGGGAAAACAAAGGCGCGATGATCTGAAACAGGTAGATACCTGTGCAGGTCAGAATGATGCGCTTGACCCATCCTGCGAAGGGTGGAAAGCTGAACGAGATGGTTTGTCCGCGACTCATGTAATGCAAGGTTTCAGAGTTTCAAAGTTTCAGAGAAAAACGGCGAGACCGGGTCTCAACTTTGAAAAGCTTGAAACTTTGAAACTTTGAAACCTCACTCCTCATCTTTCCGGCTCCGGTATTACGGGCAGGCTGCGATGGCCTGCCGCATCGACCGCCCGGACGCCGAATATCACATTATCCTTCGAAACGTTCAGGGTTGCACGTGTACCCGTACTTATCGGTTGGACATATTCCCAATCGGCCGCATTGGTTGAGCGCCAGACGACCTCATAGCTGGCTGCGCCGGTCGATGGTTCCCAGGTCAGCGTCGTGTTGTTTTCGAGGTTCTTGGTGAGCATTTTCACGTTTGCCGGCGGTGCTGGAGCCAACGCCAGCGAAGCCAGGGTTGCGGCGTTGAGCCGCGCTACATGCTCTACATAGTCGAAGTCTACGAACTTCAGCAGATCTCCATATTCGATGCCATTTTCGGTGCGAGGCGTCTGATGCTGGCGGTTATAATCTTCGCGGAATTCGGTAAAACGCACGGCGGCGAACCCCTGCTGATTGAACGAGGAGTGGTCGCCTCCGCGTAAATAGCGGTCGAGCCGGAAGATCAGGAGCGGCTTTACGCCCGCATCGTAGGAGCGGCCGACGTCGGCGATGTAACGGGCGAGCTCGCGCGAACTGGAATCGCTCTCGCCGCCGAGTATGCGAATGCGTTTGATTTCGGCGTCGGTTGCGGCCGCCGGCAACCCCTCGGAAAAAACGCGCACCAGGCTCGAATCCTGACCCTGGCCGAGGTTGCCGCCGACAATGTCGTTGTTTAAAACGGCTTCGATTTGCCATCCCTGCTGCTTGGCCATCTGGGCGAAATGTTTGCTGCCGTTCAAACCCTGCTCTTCTCCGGCAACGGTCAAAAAGAGAATGGTTGCCGGAAACTTCATTTTCGCAGCGGCTTTGCTCAGAACGCGGGCGCATTCCAGGCTCACCGCAGTCCCGCTTCCGTCGTCGTTCGCTCCGGGCGCGGGGTCAGTCACATTGAACGTGTTGCTGTTGCGCGAATCGTAATGGCCGGTGACGAGCACGATGCGGTCCGCCTGTTTCGGATCGCTTCCGCGCAGCACGGCATAAACGTTCGTGAGTTCGGTCGGCTTCGGAATACGCTCGGCGGGTTGCTCGGTGAATGCGTCCGTTTTAACGTCGAGGCATCCGCCGCAGTCTTTCGAGTAGCGCTCGAACTCCGATTTGATCCACTCGCGCGCCGCGCCGATCCCCTTACCGGCTTTGATCGATTCTTCATCCTGCGCCGAAATCGTGGACCGGTTGCCGAAGCTGACCAGTTTGTCAATCGTCTGCCGAATGTGCTCGGCTGAAACTTGCCGCAGCTCCTCTGCGATATGAGGGTCGTGATGCTTATCGCTGGCCAGTCGCGGCGGCTCGCCCTGCGCTATCTCTTGAGCCGGACACAGAGCGACAAAACACGCGAGGGCCAAGGCAAACATTGTCAAGGCAAACATTCTCAGGGCAAGCGTTTTTAAGGAAAACAATGCGGCTGCCGCTACATCTCTTAAGGCATGAGCGGAAATGGAGGACCGGATGGTTGCAGAATTTTCTTGGTAAGCCACTTGACCTTTTCCTCTCGAAGAAACTAAATATTAACAGGCCAATCCCAACCTGGAGGAATTATGGTGTATTGCCCTGAATGCGAGACCGACCTCGATATCGAAGAAGATGAGGTCGATGAAGGCGCAGTCGTCTCGTGCCCGGAGTGCGGAACCGACTTCGAGGTCGTTACGGTGAATCCGGTTGAACTCAAAGTAGTCGGGGAAGACGAATTTGAAGAAGACGAGGATGAAGACGACGCCGACCGCGAAGAAGATGAGGACGAAGACTCCTGAGCCCATCTGTACATTTCCGCCTGCTGCGATTTTTTGGCGCCCGGCCGCCAGGCACCGGGCGTTGTGCCGCCATAGCTTTGTTGGTGCTGCTTTTGGCGCTTTTGCCGGCCTTTGCGGGCGCAAGTAACGTCGCAAGTGACCCAGAGAAGCCAAAGCCTTACGCTCTAATCTTTGGAACGGTTTGGGATCCCGACGGTCATCCACTCTATGGGGTTCTAGTGAAGATCCGCCGCGCTGACGAGAAAAAAGTCCGCTGGGAGCTCTATTCCAATCACACCGGCGAATTCGCGCAGCGCGTGCCCGCCGGCAAAGCCGACTACGTGGTCTGGGCGGATGTGAAGGGCTACAAGCTGGCTTCAGGCAAAAAGTTGAAACCTGGGGACGAAGTGCCCGTGCATATCGACAACGACGAGCGTTCCGACATTGGTCTTCATTTAGACTGGTACTGATATCGACTCACCGGGCTAAGATCGGCTGCGGCGGTCAGAAGAAATTCATGACGAAGGCGTTCATTGCTATTGTGTTTTTGCTGGCTGCGTTCACGGCGCTCGTTGTTTCGGCGCCGGCGGTTGCGGCTCCGGCCCAGGTGTTTGGCCGCGACTCGAAAAAAGACAAAACGCGCCTGCTCACCGGCAAGGTGCTCGATAGCGGCGATAATCCTTTGCCCGACGCCATCGTTTATCTCACCAATACCCACACGCGCACGGTGAAAACCTATATTGTTGGACCGGACGGCACTTACCGTTTCCCTGCGCTTGAGCCGAGCATCGATTACGAAGTCTATGCTCAGCTCAACAACCGCCGCAGCGGAACAAAAACCGTCAGCCAGTTCGACAACCGCGCCGAGGTTTACATCGACCTGAAAGTAAAGGCCAAGTAGTAATCATTATATCCTTGACTCAGTCAGGGATATAGTCATTCAAGTAGTCCCTTTCAACTCTGCTTTGCGCTCAAAGGATTGATCGCACTATGCCGATCGTGCGCCCGGGCGCGCACGCCTCCGGGATCAAGAAAAAGGCCACCGTTGCTCGTAGACAAGCGGTCGGTGGTCGAATCAGTTTCCTTGGAGCCTGCACCACGTTAGTCTGTTGGGGGAGTCCGCAGCTATAGCGTTACTGGATAGGGGTAGGGGCACGGGTGGGCGCCATTTCTCGTACTGTGATCTCGATGCCGTTGCATTTAGCAGCTCGAAAATTAAGATGCACGGAGTCATTAGGCTCTGTGCTCGCTGCGTATGACACATCCAAGTGTGTTGACGTAATCCAGTCTATTTTGAGATACATCGTCCCATACAGGTGGGAAAAGGCCAATATCTGAATTGGAGCGCCAGATTCTTTACTCGGCTTCAGGACCACAGTTGTTCCGTCATACGCTGTTCCTGGCCCTGACCATTGTTCAGTATGAGCGCTCGCAATCCACTGCCCGTCAGGCGACGGAGCCTCAGCTGACCAGGTAGTAGCGTCATCCTTACAGCCAGAACCCCATATACAGAGTCCGACGACAAAGAGCGACACCGCCCTGGCAATTCGGTTGTGATCCATACAAACTTTGATACTTGCTTCTTCTAGTACGATTCCCTGAGGGCAGACTTAGTGCAGCCATGCGGGGCACCGCCACTACCTAGTTTCCAAATTGCCCATTATGCGATTCGACCTCAAGGCTAGGGCTAAAGGCAAAGCATGTGCACGACGGTACCCTCTTCGCTAAGAGTTGTCCACATATAGCAGCTCGGATAGCCCCCGCATTTCCTCCGAGGCTGGGGCCAGGGCCACCACCAGCACCGCGCCATAAATGTAATCGTCAAAAAGAAAAGGCTTTGCACAGCCCTTGGTTGCCTAAATCTAGGTCGCTTGAATGTCGGTAGAACTTAATTGCTGTCGCCGCCGGCGCGCTTCCACGAAATCAAGTCGCCGATGGTGGTGCTGGTGGAAGAAGACGATGCGGGATGCTTGTAGGACTCAACTTCCTGCCGGGAGGCTTCTTCGCCGACGGCGCGGATGCTGAGGCCGACTTTCTTTTCTTCCTGATTCATCTTGATGATCTTGAAGTCGTGCTCGAAGCCGGGTTCGAGATGCATGGGCTGGCCGTTGCCGTCGACGGCTTCCGAATTGTGGCACAGACCCTCGACGCCTTCGGCGATTTCGACGAATGCGCCAAAGTTCGCCACGCGCAGCACCTTGCCATGCACGATGTCGCCAACGCGATGCTTGGTAAAGAACGATTCCCAAACGTCGGGCTGCATCTGCTTCACGCCGAGCGACAGCCGCCGCTTGTCCGGTTCAATGGCCAGGATGACGGCTTTGACTTTATCGCCCTTCTTCAATACTTCGGAAGGATGCTTGACGCGCGTGGTCCAGCTCAGGTTGCTGACGTGAACCAGTCCGTCGATTCCATCTTCGATTTCGATGAACGCGCCAAATTCGGTCAGATTGCGGACCCGGCCTTCGACGGTCGCGCCTACGGGGTATTTGTCGTGCAGCGTATCCCAGGGATTGGAGGCAAGTTGCCTCATGCCGAGCGAGATGCGGCGCTCGGTCGGGTTCACGCTCAAGACCACGCAGTCAACTTCATCGTTCACGTTGACCAGCTTCGACGGATGCTTCATGCGTTTCGACCAGGTCATTTCGCTGACGTGAACCAGCCCTTCGATGCCCTGCTCCAGTTCGACGAAGGCTCCGTAATCGGTGACGCTGATGACGCGTCCGTGAACGTGCGCGCCGACCGGGTAGCGGTGCTCGGCATCGAGCCACGGATCAGGTGTGAGCTGTTTGAAGCCAAGCGAGACGCGTTGCTTCTCTTTGTCGTACTTCAGCACCTTCACCTGAATCTGGTCGCCGACGTTGACCAGATCGCGCGGGTGCGTAAGGCGTCCCCATGACATGTCGGTGATGTGGAGCAAGCCGTCGATGCCGCCGAGGTCGACGAAGGCTCCATATTCGGTGAGGTTTTTGACGATACCGGTGAGAACGCTGCCTTCCTCAAGATGCTCGAGGGTTTTGCCGCGCTTTTCGTTCTGCTCTTCTTCGAGCAACTGTTTGCGAGAGACCACGATGTTGCCGCGCTTCTTGTTCAACTTGATGATCGCGACTTCCATCGTCTGGCCCTTCATGCCATCCAGATTGCGGATGGGACGCAGGTCGACTTGCGATCCTGGCAGGAAGGCGCGAGCGCCCTGAATGTCGAGCGTAAGGCCGCCCTTGATGCGCTCCACGACGACGCCTTTAATCGGCTTCTTTTCGTTGTAGGCGTGCTCAATATCGTCCCACGAACGCAGCCGCTGCGCTTTCAGGTGCGAGAGGTTGACATAGCCCTCTTCGGTTTCGCCCTTTTCGCGCATCACGTCGATTTCGTCGCCGGGCTGGAACCTGGGCTGGCCTTCGTGATCGAGAACTTCTGCGATCGGCGCCATGCCCTCGGATTTCGCTCCGATATCGACGACGACGTGGGTAGCGGTCAACTTCACGACGCGACCTTTGATGACGTGGTCTTCGCTTACCGCATCCTCGGTCTCGGTCTCGAAGTTTTGGAGGGCGGCGGCGAAATCGTCGCTGCTGGTTACGGTGGTCTCCGCGGGCGGCTGCCCTGGGGCGACATTTTGAGGAACGGTGGCCTGAGAGGTCGCGTTTTGAGGAGCGCTGTTTTCAACAGGCTCAGGCGCTGAAGCTTGCGGTTCGGCTGGGGAAGGTTGTGCGTGCTCGGGAGCGTCTAATACGGCCGGGCCGCCAGAGTGCGTTTCATGTTCGGGTGTCATAGTTTCGATGTTGGAGTCAAGATTGCGGGCAGTGCTGTCGTCGAACAAGTTCATAACTTTCATTTGGCACGCGTGCGCGCGCAAGTCATGCGGGACGTGGCGTAGCGGACTGCTGGCGTGGTCATTGGGTTACGTTGAGGCCGACCTGGCGGACGACCCTGGGACAAATCCAGCTGGTTCGAAACCGCGTCCAACAAGGACTCTTCGACTATAGCAACGGCTTCGAAAGAGTGTCAAACGCGAAACCGGCCAATGACCAAAGAATTTACAGACGTGTCACACTCGGGAGCTGCGGGCTTCGGGCACGAACTGCGAGCGGAGTACCGTTCGCGGTTTCTAGGTGAACAGCGCGGAGCCACTGCTCGCGGCCGGAAGCGCATTTCTGCTACTCTCGCCGCATGGATCATCTCTGGACCCCGTGGCGGTACGCGTATGTCAACAGCGCTGAATTGATCTCAGGCTGCATATTTTGCGACGCTCCCAAACAAAGCGACGAGCAGGCGCGCATCGTCCACCGGGGAACGCATTGTTACATCATTCTCAATACGTATCCATACACGAACGGACACGTCATGGTTGTTCCTTACGCGCACCTGGACGAGTTGCAGAAACTGCCCGGACATGCCGCTCACGAGATGATGGAGCTGACGCAGAAGATGGAAACTGTTCTGCGGCGTCTGTATTCGCCCGACGGCATTAATCTCGGCATGAATATCGGACGGGCAGCGGGCGCTGGCGTGGCCGGACACATCCACATGCACGTTCTGCCGCGCTGGGTCGCGGACGCGAATTTTGTCAGCGTGATCGGCGAGACCAGGGTGCTGCCGGAGACGCTGGATGTGACGTGGGAACGGATCAGGAAGGAATTTGTAATTGGTAATTTGTAATTGGTAATCTTATAAGCGCGTAGACCGGGGGGAGGGTTATGTACCTGCCGTCACATCCCGTTTGGTTCTGGGTGGTTTCTGCGTCGCCGCTTCTTTTTGTTTGGCTCTCTGGGTCGTGGCGGAGAATTCCAGAGTGTCGTTGGGTCCCCTGAGGCCATGGCTTTATGTCGGTCAGATCCTCTTTACTTATACCGTACGTTCTTCTTGACGCTTCTTCGAGAGCGAACGATAAGGATATGCGCCATGTGGCGCAAGCGGCCTTCTACACGTGCATGCTGGCAGCGCTCTGGCTCCAGAGACCTACATGTTCGAGAGGCTGAGCCCGCCCGGCGCCAAGTGGTACTTGCCATGGAAGTCGGCGGAATTTTCCGTGCCCGCTTCGAGTCTGCGTATCGTGGTGCGAGATGTCGACGCGGTTTCGCCCTGGTATGTTGAAAAACTGGGACTCCGAAAGTTAGTCGGGGTGCCTCCAGCCGAGCCCGCCGCCGCGATTCTCAGATTCAAGGCTGGCGGGAAATCGATCATCCTGACTACTCGTAGCGGGTTCCAAACTGACAGGAACCCAATTCTATTCACGAAGAAGATCGCCAGAATGAAGGACATTATGTCGGCGCGCGGAGTCGATGTGGGAGCCATTGAACAGGACCGCCAAGGTATTCGCTGTCGATGTGGGAGCCATTGAACAGGACCGCCAAGGTATTCGCTATTTCCAGATCCACGATCCAGAAGGCAACGCGATCGAGGTCGTCGAAGACCGCTGAAAAATGGCTGCCGAGCTTTTTCTCGACATCTGCACTTTCGATTACAAATTACCAATTGCAAGTTTTCTTCACTTCATCTCCCTGCCGAAGAACTCGTCGGTTGCGCCGTAGGCGCGTATCCAACTCTTCCAGAGCAAAAAGCCGTGAATCTCATCGGGGAAGACGAGTTCCTCGACGTGCACTTTCTGCTCCCGCAAACGTTGTAGCAGATCGACGGTCTGCGAGAAGGGGACATTGCGGTCGTCGTCTCCCTGAATCAGGAGCACGGGCGATTTCCACGTGGCAATCGCCGCATTCGGCGATGATTGAAACGCCAGTTTCACGGCGGCGTCGTGATCGGGCGCGTCGGCGGGAATGTCTTCTCTGAAGTCAGACCAGTCGTGCACGCCATGCAGGTCGACTCCGGCGGCAAATATTTCGGAATCGTGCGCCAGGCCCATAGCGGTCAGGTAGCCGCCGTAGGATCCGCCCCAGAGGCCGATTCGCTTAGCATCGACGTTGGGCAAGCTCTGAAGATATTTTCCCGCTGCGACAATGTCTTTGTATTCCGCGCCGCCGCGCGGTCCTCCGTCGGCGGGCTCGCGAAAATGCCGGCCATACATGATGCCGGTGCGATAGTTAACTGCCAGTACCAAATATCCGCGGCTCGCGAGATACTGATTCATCGCATAGGCGTTGTGGTAGTAATCCATGTAGTGGAAGCCGAGCATCATCTGGCGAATCGATCCGCCGTGAATGAAGACCAGCGCGGGGCGTTGCCCGGTTTCTTTTGGTTCAAACAATTGGCCGTGAATCTCCCATCCGTCGGCGGCTTTGAAGATTACCTGCTTCGGCGTTACCAGTTGCGAGGAGGGAAAATCGGCGGGCAGAGCGCCTTTGGCGATCATCTCCCGGCCCTGCGCTGTGATTACATACGGCATTGCCGGAGATGTGGCGGTCGAGCCGAGGCAGATTACTTTTCCCGCGGATTCAAGCGGTGTCCACTCGAGAGTTGCGCCGCGCGTGATGGCTTCGGGCGTTCCGCCGTCGACGGCGACGCGCCAGAGATGGCGGCGATCGATGTCTAGTGGGTCGGCACCTGCCTGGTTGGAGGAGTAGATGACTGACGTTTTGTCGGTGCTCAACGCCACATCTTCGGTCTCAAATTTTCCCGGGGTCAGGAGCGTGGCTGCGCCGCCCGAGGTCGAGACGGAGTAAAGATGGTTCCATCCATCTTGCTCGGAGGAAAAGACGATGCGGTTCTTTGCCGTGAACTTGAATGACTGATCTTCGGTCAGGTAGGGCAGCGAATCGTCGAGGCCGGCGCCGCTCTTCCAAATTTCGCGAGCCGAGTCTCCGGCAACGTCATAGACCCAAATCGCCCAGGGCAGCGGCATCTGCGGAATCAAAGGCTGTTTCATCTTCTTGCCGACCAGACGAACGAATGCGATCTGGTTGCCATTGGGTGACCAGCGGGGAAGAAAATCGCGATCGGCGCTGGGAGAAATGTAGCGAAGCGTGGTGCGGCCGAATTCGTAAATGACGATGAAACTGTGATCGCCGCGATCGCTGACGAAGGCGATCTTCTTTCCGTCGGGCGACCATTTCGGCTCTTCGTTGCTGCCGCGGGCGTAGGTCAGCGGTTTGGCCTTTTCTTTGGTGGAGATGGGCGCGATCCAAATTTGCTTTTTTGCCGACCACACAGCGAAATCGCCATTCGGCGATATCTGAATGTCTTCGCATCCCTCTTCATCGCACCCCATATCGCCGAGCAGGCGCGGCTCGCCCTTATCGACATTGTTATTCACATCGGCGGCCCAGACCTGCTGCACGCGCTTTTCGACACCGCTGGTGGGGTCGGCAATTTCTCCGGTGTGGTTGGCTTCAGTGCCGCGTGCGTAGACGACGGTTGCACCATCCGGAGTCAGCTTGAGCGAGGCGATTGGCATGCCGACGTCGCCCGCGTAATGCGTGACCTGCCGCGCCTCGAAATTCGGAGGGTCTGCGACCCACACGTTGCGCTCGCCTTTGATGTCGAATACCCAGGCGATGCGTCCCGCGTGTTCGGCGGAGACGAGATTCGTGGGAAACGGCGAGCTGAGGACCTGTTCGAGCGTGAACGACTGAGCCGCCGTCTGTGAGGCGCAAAACAGCGAGACGTAAGCAAACAATAGACCGGCGAAATACGAGCAGGCAGAGCGAGAGCGAATTGTCATCGCCGCAGAGTACGTGAAACAGGGTGGGGTTGACAACTCGACGGCCGAGAAAGGTAGGTGAAGTATCGTCAGCCGCGAAGCTCGAATCGACTCGAGCGATGGTGCGGTCAAGTCAGATTCGAGCGCAACGAGAGCGGTTTGTCGGTGTGGAAATATTTCTTGTAGGCAGCAATCCAATCGGTCGCAATGTCGCGTTGTGCCGTGGAAAGGTCGAGTTTGCCGGAGCACACCATTTCATGAAGGCGCTCTTCGAGCATGTCTTTAACGTGCGCGTTCCATGTCTGGGAGGTGGAGGGCTCCGGCCACAGATTGTGGATGTCCTCGACGCCGCCCAATCCCGGAGCGATCAGGTAATCGACTTCATAGTCGTCTGGTGTGGCGTCTGTGAGACCGTATTCTCGAAAAACCTGCTGGCGCAACGACGCCGATACCTCGCCAACCACCTGTTCGTGCGGCGAGGAGCAGACGTCGCCGATTGCCACTCTGCGGGTGGCGCCCGGAGTGAGGTGAGGATCGGGTTCTGCGCCGCGTTCCAAGGAGGCGACGGGTCCGGTTGCTCCGCTCGCGGAATGGCGGAAGAAGAGTGGGCCAAACACGGCAGCTACGAGAAACGCGGCAGCCATCCCAACGAACGCTGCTACGCGGATGAGTGAATTGATCTGAGATATCCATGACCACGACAACCATGACCATGAGCTGGGTTGAGATTTCGAAGCCAGTTCGGCGAGTTGAGCCCGCAACAGCGCGCGCGGGCCGGCGATGGATGGCAATTGCGGGTCGAGCGACTGGCGATGAGCGCGCGCAAAATCGGTAATGGTGGCTTCGATTTCCGCCATGCGCGCGCGGCAGTCCCAGCACGCGGCGAGGTGGGCGTGAACCTCGTCAGCGCCGCGGCCGGGCAGTTCGCCGTCGGCAGCGCGAAGCAGTTCCTGGTCCGAAGGGTGCCCACCTTCTAAGCGCCGGTCTTCCGAGCGCCGATCCGGGGTCAACTTATTCCTCCACATATTTTGTCTTCTTTCGTCCTCGGCCTCACCTCGCGTCTGCGCGGGTCAATCGCGCAAGCGACCGTGTGAGTGAGATCGATACCATCCCCAGGGAAATACCGAGCACGCCGGCTATTTCGCGGTAGCGCAGTCCCTCCGCGCGCAGGCGTAGGCAGCACTGGTCGGCCTCTGGAAGAGCTTCAACTACAGCCAACAATCGCTGCCTTCTTTGCGCGGACGACAATTGTTCTTCCGGGTTCGGCGACGGGTCAGACAACGATTCGGTAACGGTCGCGCCGGTTGCGCTGCGGTCGCGCGTGCGTTGGTTTGCATAGCGCTGCTTCAAGGCTAGATTGTGCGCGACGCGGAAGATCCAAGCGCGAAGGTTTTTTCGGGACTTGCGCAATTGCAAATGCCGGAAGAGAGAAAGAAAGACTTCCTGCACGACCTCTTCGGCATCGTGGGCGGATATTCCGAACGAGAGCGCGTAGCGCAGCAGGGGATTACGAAACTGCTCGAACAAATCCATGACTTCGCGCTCAATCTGCGAAGGCTTTGCCGAGAGCCCAGCGTCGAGACACGTATCGGCGGGAATTATGACGCGCAGATCGTCGGTCGAATCTGAAAGAGGCATTCGCTCGGGTCTCTAGGTTATGTATATTCCTTTTTTCTGATTTGTGTTCAAGCTTTCTGGAACCCGCCGCTGAACATGGGAGCTAAACATCCAAACGAACACAAATCAAAAAAAACACTAAACGCAACTACCGCAAAAAGAATCTGCAGTTTGAAGCCAGAAATGAGAACCGCTTATCCCCAAAGGTAACCATCAGGAAGGAAAACCTCTGCCAAACCCGACCGCAGCAGCCGCTAAACTACAAGAGCCATTCATGAAGAGATTGCTCGCTATTGTTTTCCTCGCCGCTTGGGCGCTACTTCTCATTTTTATGGCGCTGCCGCTAGTGGGCCAAAGCAATAGCGGTGAGTTGCGTCTGAAAGTGACCGACCCAGCCGGGCTTGGAGTGAAGACGACGGTCCAGATCACCTGCGAGGCGAATGGCTACCACAACAGTCTGGTTACGAGCGATCAAGGCAGCCTCGATGTGGAGCGGCTGCCTTATGGAATCTATCAGGTCCAGATCCAGGCGCCGGCATTTGCCCAGGTTTCCGAGACGGTGGAAATACGTTCCGCGCTTCCCCTGGAGCGCACGATTCAGTTGAAAGTGGCTCCAGTTTCGGAATCGGTGAATGTGAGCGGATCGGCCACGTTGATCGATCCGTATCGAGCAGGTTCGGTGAATCAGATTGGTTCGCAGGCCATAGAGGACCGATTGACCGCGCTGCCTGGCCGTGGGATGCAGGATCTGGTGAACTCTCAACCGGGCTGGCTTTATGAAGGCAATGCGGTTCTGCATCCGCGCGGATCGGAATATCAGACACAATTTGTAGTGGACGGCATACCGCTCACCGACAACCGCTCGCCGAGCTTTGGCCCGGAGCCTGCCGCAGCCGATGACGTCGAATCGCTCACGGTTTATACCGCAGGTATTCCAGCGGAATTTGGAAGGAAGATGGGCGGGGTGGTTGAGATCAATACGCTCAGAGATGAAGATCCTGGATTTCATGGGCAACTTAGTCTTTTTGGCGGCACCTACGCCACGGCCGGGATCGATACGCAGGACCAATACTCGTGGAACGGGAATACGCTGGGCGTGAGCGCTTCCGGCGACATGACGGGCCACTATCTCAACCCGGTGGTGCCGGAAAATTACACGAACAGCGGCACGATCGGAAGTTTTTCGTTGAGCTATGAGCGGGAGCTCACGAAGAAGGACCGGCTGACGCTGATTGCGCGACACGAACTGGCGCGCTACGAAATCCCCAACGAACTGGTGCAGGAGAACGGCGCATATCTGCCGAACTCAGAGAACACGACGGGCTGTCCACCTGCTCCTCCCGAGCCGGACGATTGCGTTTTTATTCCTGGAGGACAGCTCCAGACTGGCGACAACTTTGAAACCATGGGAAGCGTGAGCTAC
>JASHOU010000099.1 GCA_030038475.1 Terriglobales bacterium
GTGGTGAACCTGCTCGAGAGCCTGCCGACGTGGAGCAGCACTGCCGTTGTGATCGCCTATGATGATTCCGACGGATGGTACGACCACGAGATAGGGCCGATCGTGAATCAATCCACCGGACCGGCGGATGCGCTGACCGGGCCGGGATCCTGCGGCACGGCGCTGACCTCGCTGCCGGGCGTGAACGGGACGGCGAATCCGCATGCGCTGGGCCGTTGCGGCTACGGGCCGAGACTGCCGATGCTCGTGATCTCGCCCTGGGCAAAAGAAAACTTCGTCGACCACACGATCACCGACCAATCGTCAGTGATCCACTTCATCGAAGACAACTGGCTGGGCGGGCAGCGCCTTGGCAACGGTTCATTCGATGGGATCGCCAATTCGATCGTGCAGGATTTCGACTTCGTCAAGATCCGGAAAAACGGAACCCTGTGTTTGAATCCGCTCACCGGAGAAGTACAAAAACCCGCACTCTGTGGGCTGTAAGGCAAGAGAGTGGTTTAGCTGATTCGGGCGGGCATGCGAAAATGATTCGCATGCCCGTTCTTTTTGCGGGCGGAATTCGTAGTAAATGCTCGCAGCAAAGTTTCTGCGAAACGTGACTTTTTAAGGAGCATCCACAGCTTGGGAATTACTCGCCGAGAATTTCTCGCCCAAGGCGGAATGACCACAATGGCGCTAGCCATGCGCCAGGGCATGGCTTATGCAACATCTCACCGTATTCCGCCCAGGTTTCGCACTCAGCTCAGTGCGAGTTCGCTCGCGCAATTCGTCGATCCGCTGCCCTTGCCGGAGATCCTTCAGCCCAGCGGCCACCGGCCCGATCCTGACAATCCTGCGCTGCAGCTTCCCTACTATCGCGTGGCCATGCAGCAGTTCGAAGCGAAGGTGCATCGCGATATCAAGCCAACGCTCATGTGGGGATATGGCTCCGCTTCGCCCGGTCCAACTTTCGAGACCCGCAGCGGCCAAGGCTTGCTGGTCGAGTGGGTAAATGAGCTGCCAGAGAAGCATTTTCTGCCCATCGACCACAATATTCACGGTGCCGAGGCGGATAAGCCCGAAGTGCGGACGGTGGTGCACCTCCACGGCGCGAAAGTGCGCGCCGAAAGCGACGGCTATCCGGACAATTGGTACGTGCCCGGCAAATCCGCCGTTTATCACTATTCCAATCGCCAAGATGCCACCATGTTGTGGTATCACGACCACGCCCTCGGCATTAACCGGCTGAATATTTTCGCGGGGCTGCTCGGTGCATTTTTTGTGCGCGACGATTTTGAAGACTCGCTCAATCTGCCGCGCGGCAAATATGAAATTCCGCTGGTGATCTACGATCGCGTCTTCGATCTCGAGGGGCAACTCAACTACCCGGTGGCCGCGAAGGATCCGAACGCGCCCTGGGTGCCGGAAGTTTTTGGCGACGCCGTGCTGGTGAATGGGAAATTGTTTCCTTATCTCGAAGTCGAGCCGCGTAAATATCGCTTCCGGGTGCTGAATGGCGCCAATGGCCGGTTCTTTCATCTGTCGCTCTCCGCCGGGCAAGCGTCCGCCGGCATCATGCAGGGACTAACTTTTCACCAGATCGGAAGTGATCAGGGTTTGCTCGCCGCGCCCGTGCCGACGAAGCTTCTATCCATCGCTCCCGGCGAGCGCGCCGATCTGATCGTCGATTTTTCCGGCAGCGCGGGAAGCAACATCGTGCTCAGAAATGACGGCCTGAACGTCATGCAGTTTCGTGTGGCCGCAGTTGCGCCGGTGAAAGCCAAGTCCAGCAACTCAGCCGCTGAAGGCGCGTTGCCGCAGGTTCTGCGCCCGGTTCCGAAAATGCCCGAATCCTCAGCCATCAAGACTCGCATGTTGACTCTCGTCGAGATCCAGGATCTGGTGCAGCGCCCCGTGCGAATGTTGCTGAATAATACGCACTGGAGCAAGCCCGTAACCGAGAATCCGGTTCTCGACTCAACCGAGATTTGGAGCCTCATCAACACCACCGACGATTCGCATCCCATCCACTTGCATCTGGTGCGCTTCCAGATTCTCGATCGCAGAAGTTTCGATGTCGCGAATTATTGGATGAAGGGCGAGATCCTCTACAGAGGTCCGGCAACGCCGCCCGAACCCGGCGAAGCGGGATGGAAAGATACCGTCCGCGCCGACCCGGCCATGGTGACACGCATTATCGTCAAATTCGAAGGATTCACCGGCCGCTATGTCTGGCACTGCCACATTCTCGAGCACGAAGACAACGAGATGATGCGCCCCTTCGATGTGGTAGCAGGCTGAAGCAGGCTCTCGATGTGGTGGCAGGATGGAGCGGTAACTCGACGTGATGGGAAGGGCACGAATTCATTCGTGCCACAAAGGCCCGGGAAAATGCTTTGGCGCTTTAGCGCCTGAGGTAAATCTGACGCGGGTTCGATAAGTTTCCCGCAGCATCGAGACGCTGCGCACCTGAGAGCAAACTTTTCAAATCAGCGTTCGAAATCTATGCGGTCCGTCCTTAACGCGCCGCGCATAGCAGCGCTGAACCGTGAAGCACAACTCAAGGCCAAGGCTACAGCGGCGAGATCAGCCGCACCGCCACCGGACCCGCCCCATTGCCAATGATCGGCTGCGCGCCAGCACTGGTTCCCGCGCAGCCGGCCATGTTGATGATGGTGGTTTTTATCTGGCCTTCTGTTAATGGGGCTTCTGGTGCGGCATTACCGTCAGGGTTCAAAAACAGCTGGACGAATCCAACGACCTGCACCGAAGAGGACGGTGCAGTGTAAGTCGGCCCTGGGCCCACGTCAAAAACCGGAACGGTAACCAGCGAGTCGCTGACCATCGCATCGGCGTTAACCACGGAATTTGCAACCGCGACCGGGTTGCCGGAGCCCATGACGAATTCGAAGGGCACGCTCGGTGGATTGGTGGAGGTGACGGTATCACCTCCACCAGCGTTCGTCGCATGGGCGAGACAGTTCACCGCATCGTCAGTGTCGGCGTTTCGGTCGCCGGGGTAGGCGTTGGTGTCAATATACGCGAAGCCTCCGGGCGGACTGTTGCACGAGATTGGGATCTGGATGCAACCTGCAATACCGTACTGATAATTGCTGCTCAGTGCCGGAGTGCAGCTGGGCAGTGAGCCTGCTGGTGGAGGTGGAAAGGTTGTCCCAGGATCGCCGGGGTAATACCCCCAGGCTGCGGGAACAGGAAGCGGAGGGGGCGTGCAGCTGGTGCAAATGGCCTGTAGTGGTGTGCCTGACGTCCACCCCAACAGGTTGGAATCGCTGATGTTGCCGAAGGTGTCAAAAATAGGGGTATCGCCGGTGGTGGGATCGATGTTCGGCAGCAGCCACGGCTTCACGCACAGCGGCGCGACAGGCGGAGAAGTAGAATTTGACGCGCCCGTGCCGCCCGACGGGTTGTAGGCTTCGGCGGTTGCGGTCGCGGCGATTGCGACTTTGGTAGTTCCCCAGATGCGCGCGAAGAATGTCGGCAGATCGGCTCTTTGCACCGTCACCGTCACTTGCGGATTTGTAAATGTCGATGTCGCCTGGCTGTAGGTGATAGAAATTTCCGTGCCAGGAACCAAAGCTCTGCCCCCAACCTGACTCTGTGTCGCAACCAAATATGCGATCTGAGTGGCGATGGGTTTGGCGGCGCTCATCAAGGTCCCGGACGAATCCGAGGTTGCACCAGAGTTGGCGAGCACGCGGGCAGCGGCAAGAGCGGCGGAGTCGGCCGCCAGTTGTGCTTCGCTCCGCGCTGTGTAAAGCGTTACCACGTCGACAGAAAGCGCCGCCATCGCTCCGACTACAAACAGCATGAAGACAGCGACGAGCGTGATGACGACTCCGCCCTCGCGGCTTGATGACGTCCTGCGCGGGTTGGTTCGACGGCGTAGCAAGCATCCTCACAATTGATTATGGACGGTCGCGCTCTCGGCCAATGTAGTTGTAGCCGCGTAACTCGCGCCCGGAACCAGCAATTGAATCACGCTATTAAACTGCCAATGATACGGGTACGACACGGTGACAACCGTGCCCACGGCGTCTGGCGCTGTTCCGGTACTCCCGGACGGCACCACCAATCCGCGATTGATGGTGATGGTCAAAGTATAAGGGCAACCCGTGATCGTGTATGTCCAGGTCAAGCCTGTACCCTGGGATACCGTGCCTGGCGATGTGCAAGTGGTTCCACCTGATAAAACTCCGCTGGCGACCAGCGAGTTAAACACGGCGTCGACCACTGGTAGCAGGGACTGTGGGCTGGAATTGCTCGACTGAATATCGTTCATCGGCTGCGCGCCGGCCACAATAGCACCCTCTTGCGCGGCCTGTTCGATCTTCTGCTTGTCGTTGAAAGCGCCGCTGAAATCGTAGATGCCCACGATAAAAACGACTAGCAGCGGCAACGCGACGGCAAACTCAAGGATCGCCGATCCCTCAGTTTGACACAAAAAAGCTCTGGCAACTTCGCTCAGGTTGTGCAGGCGAGGAACGAGCGACGACCTCATTCAGTTTTCCATCCGGCTTTGCGCATCGGCCGTCAACGTAACGGTGCTTAGATTGAGCGCAGTATAAGGGAAGTAAAATTGGAACGGATACTGAAAGGTCACGATCGCCCCGCAAATCTGCGACGGCGATGGCTCGGGCGGCGAACCGCAACTCTGCGGCTGGCTCGGATTCGGACTGAGACTCAACACCACCTGCTGGCATACGATGATGTTATAGGTGGAGCTCGTACAATTCGTGGGCGCGGGATTATTGACGATTTGCGTGGGGTCGAGGCTGGATGCTTGCATCACAGCGGTCACCGCGCTCGCCGCCGCGGCAGGCATAGGCTGCGCGTCGCCGCATGTGGCGC
This sequence comes from Terriglobales bacterium, assembly GCA_030038475.1. GTDB lineage: Bacteria > Acidobacteriota > Terriglobia > Terriglobales > Acidobacteriaceae > Acidiflorens. The sequence goes on from JASHOU010000099.1 coordinate 4,852, forward strand.
ACGTGGCGCGCGCGGCAAGAATCGCTCCCTGCTGCGCCGCCTGCTGAATAGTCGAATAGGTATTGAACGCGCGTCCGAACCAGACGATGCCCAGCAGGAACATGAACACCAGCGGCAGCACGAGTGCCGCCTCTGCGATCTCAGCCGCATCGGTGGCAGCGAACTGGCGCACACTTCGTTTCATAACGCGAATGCCAGGCAAAATCCCCTCACACCAACTACAAGCGCCCCGTAGCACGGCCCACGCCATAGAGTAATACGGTCAACGCCATGGCGACGCCAAACGGAATTTTTGTCGAACCCGGATTGTCGAGCGATACCTCGGAACCCGGCATCCGCAGCGTAAACAACGCGCCCATCATATGCGCCATGTTGATGAGCGTCTGCTTCAGCCGTCCCCTCCACACAACCACGACCAGCGCCATCGCTCCCGCAACCAGGATCGTGCCCGCCAGCACGGCGAGCAGTTGCCGCCAGCCCACGCACGCTCCCAAAGCGCCCGCCAGCTTCCAGTCACCCGCGCCCAGGCTGCGGATGGCAACGAACGGCAACAGCAGCGCCAGGCCAACCACGGCGCCGAGCAGCGCAGCTTCCAACCCAACCCAGCCAAACAAAATCGTATTGACGGCCACTCCGGCAGCCAGGCCCGACACCGTCAGCCAGTTCGGAATCCGCCGAACCCGCCAGTCGAAAACACCGGCGACAATAGCCAGCGAAATCGCAATAATCCAGGGAGCAAAAATCCACCCGGAAACCAATGGTGCCGATGAGAACATGATGGCTGCTCGAAAACCGCGCACTCGCTTGCAAGTACTTTAGGGCTTTCTGGGACGATGCTCAAGAGGGAAATCGGTTCCCAGCTCTCAGCCCTTACTCGGTTTTGCTGAGAACTGACAACTGAGAACTGAAAACTTGCCTTACCGCGGCACCGGCGCGGCCGAATTGCGCTCCGCGACGACTTTTTTCGCGTTATCGGCCAAAGCGCGCGCCTGCGGCAATAACTCCAGAGCCTTGATCACATCCGGATCGGTCTCGGCTTGCACCTTCAGGCCTTCTTCCTGGCCAAAGGCGTCGACGAACAGTTCGCTCTTGATTCTGGAGCGCAGCCACTCGTTGTTCTCGATCAGTTCGCCCTCGGTATAGGCAATCTTTTCCTGATCGAGGAACTTGCGGAAGTCCTGGAGCAGCGGATCATCCACATCAAAATTCTGCGCGATTTTGTGCGTGTTCGCGTAGTTCTTAGCAAAGTTAAAAATCGCGTAGTGTTCGAGCAGCGTGTCCTGGAATTTGTTGGATTTGTACGGTGCCAGTTTTACGTCGGGAGTGATACCGCCTCCGCCATAAACCGTCCGACCGCCGTCCGTCAGCTTGATTTCGCGGTTCGCGCTGTTGGCGCTGTTGCCGCTGCCGCTGCCGTTATCGTCATCGTCGCGGTTGTAATAGTAATCATAGAGCGACAAGCTGGAGTAATCGCGCTGAATCAGCCGCCCGCTGGGCGTGTAATACTTCGCGGTCGTCAGAGCGAGGCCGGTATTTTCCGCCAGCGGATAGACGGTCTGCACCAGGCCTTTGCCAAACGTGACCTCGCCCACGATCAGCCCGCGATCATGATCCTGAATCGCTCCGGCAACGATTTCAGCCGCCGACGCTGTACCGCGATTCACCAGAACTACCAGCGGATAATCCTTGCCCCCGTTCCCATGCGCAGCCACGTAGCGCTTTTCTGGCGACGAGCGCCCGTGGTGAGAAACGATCAGCTGCCCCTTCTTCAAGAATTTATCAGCCACGCCCACGCCTTCGGTGAGCAGGCCTCCGGGATTCTGCCGCAGATCTAGGATCAGCCCCTTCAGATCGCCCATCTCGTCGAGCGCATCCGCAACCTCGTGCTCGGTCGTCTCCTGAAAACCGGAGATGTGCATATATCCGATGCCGGGCCGAATCATGAAATGTAGATCGACGCTATAGCGCGGAATCTCGTCGCGCACCACGGCGAACTCAAGCGGGTGATCCGCGCCTTCACGCAGCATGGTGATCCGGACGGTCGTGCCTTTCGGTCCTTTGAGCAGATCGGCAACGTCGGTGGTGCTCATGTTGTCGGTGGGTTTGCCGTCAATCGCGGCGATTATGTCGCCCGGCCGGATGCCCGCGCGATAAGCCGGCGTGCCGACGAACGGCGCAATCACAATCACTTTATTATTGCGTGGTCCCACCGTCATGCCCACGCCGTAATATTTGCCGCGCTGCTCCTCGCGCAGAGCGGAATATGATTTCGGATCGAAGAAATTCGAGTGCGGATCGAGCTGGTGCAACATGCTCGGAATCGCCCCGTTATAGATGGCCTTGTCGGGATTCACAGGGTCGGCGTAGTTCTCCTCGACCGTTTCGTAAACCTGGGTGAACTCCTTCAAACTGTCGCGAACATCGGAGTCGGTACTGGGAGTGGCTGCAGGGCTGATTTTCTGGGCAAAAAGCATCCCCAGCAAACCGAACAACGCAAGCACAAAAATTATCAGTAGGGTTGAGCGACGCGAACTACCAGCCATGTGTCGAAATCCTCGGGGCGGGGACGTGGAGGGATCCAGCCCGGTCTGAGCGCCAGTATAACATGCTCCCGCGCCTCTTTTACTTGGATGTTAAATGGGCGCTGGGGGTTACATTAGGGCCCTAACTTGACTCCGCGGATTAAGGACCTTCGGCCCCGGAACCAATAGAACGTAGAAAACGTAGAATTCGAGGGTCACAAAAGGCAGGAAATCTGCCCCATCCGCGCCCAACAGCGTAAAAGATATCGCCCTCCCGCCGATCAAACACTATGAAACCATGCCACGCGAATCTCCTGGCCGCGACATGCGACGCTGCCACATACAAAGAGACGTATTCCGTTAAAGACTGTGCTCTCAGCGCCGATGACGAGTGATGAAGAGTTTTGATTGGCACGTCGCCGCTCCAGGAACGGTCACGGCCGGGACACAATCGAGAGAAAAATCATGAAACTTACACTCGGGAAAAAGCTGGGGATCGGGTTTGGATGCATCCTCGCCCTTATGGTCCTCAACGGGACAATTCTTTACTTCAAAACGAGCGCAATCAAACAGAGCCAGGACTTCTCCTTCAATGTGCGTGTACCTGGCATTAGCGCCTGCAAAGAGCTGCAGAGGGACCTGAATCAAACCGCTAGCAAGACCCGCGAGGCGATACTTGCCGGGGCCGATTCCGCTCGCAGAGGACAAGCCCAAAAAGCTTTCGAAGACGCCTGGAATGATATTGACGAGCAAACGCTCGCCACACTGGAAGAGCTTTCCTCCAACTGGCTTCAGGACGACCGGGAGCGATACTCCGAGCTAAAGCAGCTGCTCCCGGCCCTTCGCGAAGTCGAACAAAACGCTATGAGAAATGCCGCCAGCGGCGAACGTGACGCCGTCACCCGCGCTGGCAATGAGATTTCCGATAATGGCATTCCAATTAACAACGCCATCAAGGTATCGCTTGGCGACATGGCAGATTCGTTTGACGGATTGCTCCAGAAGGAGACAGAGAACCTGAAACGCGAGACCCGCGCCATGAACCTCACGATGGCGATCACCACCTTCGCGGCGCTCGGAATCGGAATCGTCGTGGCATTTTATCTCAGCCGTCAGATTGCCGGAGCATCACAGTCGGTGCTGGCGCAAACTGAAGCCATCGCCGCGGGCGACTTGACGCGCACCGATCTGAAGGTCCGCAGCCAGGACGAACTCGGCGATCTGACCATCGCGATTAATAAAATGAGCGCCAGTCTAAAGCGCATGATCCAGGCGATTTCCGAAAATGCCGTGCGCGTGGCCAGCGCCAGCACAGAACTGAGCGCCACCAGTGAGCACATCACCGCCAACTCGGAAGAAACTTCGGCGCAGGCCGAGGTTGTTTCCACGGCGGCTCGGACGGTCAGCACCAATCTCGAGACTGTGGCTAGCGGCGCGGAGGAAATGGGTGCAAGTATCCAGGAGATCGCCAAAAATGCCACCGAAGCGGCAAAAGTTGCAACCTCCGCCGTGCAGGTCGCGGAAAGCACGACGGCCACCGTCTCGAAGCTTGGCGATTCTTCGAGTGAGATCGGCGAAGTAGTCAAGGTTATTACTTCGATCGCCCAACAAACCAACCTGCTGGCCTTGAATGCCACCATTGAAGCGGCCCGCGCCGGAGAAGCAGGCAAAGGCTTTGCCGTGGTCGCCAACGAAGTTAAAGAGCTGGCCAAGCAGACGGCCAAGGCTACCGAAGAAATCAGCGGCAAGATTCAGGCGATCCAGACCGACACGAAAGCGGCGGTGGAGGCGATCGACTCGATCAGCCGCGTAATCCACCAGATCAGCGATATCTCCGCTACGATTGCCACGGCAGTTGAAGAGCAGAGCGCAACCACCAGCGAGATGACGCGCAACGTCAGCGAAGCGGCGCGCGGCAGCGCCGATATCACCCAAAATATCGCTGGTGTCGCGCAGGCGGCGCAGAGCACGTCGCAGGGGGCGACCGATACGCAAAAAGCGTCGCAGCAACTGGTGGAGACCTCGGAGCAACTGCGCCAACTCGTGGAGCAATTCAAGATCGACGAGCGCGAAGGCGGCGCGATCGCTACTCAAACCAGAAGCCAGGCGGCGAAGGCGTCCGCGTAGATTGACGTCAAGGATTAGAGGTCGGATCTCAGAGGTTAGAATCGGAGGTTGGATCGGATCAGACAGCGGCGAATGAGATTTTAACCTCTGCCACCTGACCTCTCACCTCCAGACCTCCGATTCATGTGCACTTATGGTTCGACACTACAACGAGCTTGGCGTTACAATCGCTCGCGTATTTCAATCTGTCATGACCATTTTCTGTATCACTCAAAGACGATTTTTTGTATCACTCGAAAAGGAGGCGCTGTGAGAACTAACAAACCGCTCATTCTGTTTCTCGTCGTCGCATTGTCCTTATGGTTGGCTCTGCCTGCCTTCGCGGCTGATGGAGGAGCCGTCTTCAAAACCAAGTGCGCCGGATGTCATGGCCCCGAAGGCCAGGGCAAGGTTGGTCCCAAGCTGGCAGGTACCAGCCTGAGTGCCGACGACATCTCCAATTTACTTACCAATGGCAATGACGCGAGAAAGCCGCCGCACAAGAAAGCTATGTCCTCGCTTTCGGCCGACGATGTCAAGGCAGTCGCCGAATACGTGAAGACTCTGAAGTAAACTCGCAATTTCAAATCCGCACGTCGGCGCGCTTCGCAGTTCTTCTGCGGAGCGCGTTTCGTTTGCGCCGCAGCCATTGCAGCCTTTTCTCCATCCGCTGGCGTTGCTTGGCCTTGCAAAACCTTCCCCAAGCAGTACAATTCGGACGATTCAAATTTGAAAATACGCGGGAGGAACGGTTATGAATTCACGCCGTCTCGCATTTGCGCTGTGCTTCGCCGTCGTTGTCATGCTTAGCGCTGGCTGCAGTTCGAGCGGTAATCAACCGAACGCCAGCACGCTCGCCCCGGCCAAGCCAGAGGTTAAAGAGCCTGTGTTCTACACCGGCCAGGAAGCATTTAACCGCATGATGGGTCTTGCCATTCGCTGGTCGGCCGATGCCCAGCCCGCGCGCATCGAATCGGTGCTCACCCCGGACGCGAACGGACAAGGCGGCAAATCGACAATATGGCGAGGTTACTTTGCCTCACCCAGCCGCCACTCTACCGAAACCATCGTTTGTTCGGGAAGCCGCCGCCCGGATGCGCCGCCCTTTGGCGTTTCCACCGAGGGCGGCGAAGGTGGTTACAACGCTGAAACCGCCGGCTTGATTTTTTTGCCGTTGCTGGTCAAGACCGATACCGATAAGGCATTCGAGATCGCACAGCAGCATGGCGGCGATGCCATTCTCAAGAAAGACGCGCAGCAGCCCGTCACCTATCTGTTGCTCAAGGACCGCAAGCAGAACGTGCCCGTCTGGTACGTGATCTATGGCACCAGCGAAAAAGACAGAAAAGGCATTGGCGTCATCAACGCCACCACGGGAGCGTTTGTAAGTGCCCGGTAATTTATAAGCGCTAGCTACGCCGCAGAGATCGTGGATTCCGGTGTTGTAACTTCAGAACAGGCGCGTGACGCCTTCTTCGAGGATTACGACTTTATCTTTCACTCCCGCCGCCTTTGCTTCCTGCTCCAGCAATTGCAACGGTTCTTCGATAGGCTCATGCGACAGCCGGAAGGTTCCGTAATGCATGGGTACCATCCACCGGGCGTTCAAATCCAGAAAGGCGCGAGTGGCGTCGGCGGGGCTGGTATGCACGTTGCGGAATTGCGGTGGATTGTAGGCGCCGATGGGCAGCAGTGCCAGCTCGGGCGCGAGGCGGCGTCCGATTTCGCGAAAGCCGGCAAAATACGCGGTATCTCCGGCGTGGTAGACAGAGTGCTTGCCGCTGCGCAGCACGTAGCCGCCGTAGCCGCGGTGCGAATCCTTCAGGATCCGCGCTCCCCAATGCCTCGAGGGAACATGGGTGATGTCGAGCGGGCCGTGGCGATACGTGTTCCACCACTCCAGTTCGACGATTTGCTCGAAGCCGAGATCGGACACCAGATCAAATAAATGATGCGGCACGACTAGCGTGGGCGCATTCCCAGCCTGGCGGCGCGTTTGCCGCGCTATAGTGCGCAGTGATTGGCGGTGCAGGTGATCGAAGTGCGCGTGGGTCACCAGCACAAGATCCATCGGCGGCAAATCGCGCAGATTCACTCCGGGTTGGCGCAGACGCTTGAGAATGAAAAGCCAGCGCGCAAAATTAGGATCGATGACGACGTTCTGCCCGCCGATCTGGAGAAAAAAACTGGCATGGCCGATAAAGGTAACGCCCAACTCGCCGTTCTCAACCAGCTTCGGTTTGTGCGTTTCGCCGGTGCGGGGTGTAACCGCGGAATGCCGCACCAGGCGCGTGAACTGGCCGACGCGCTTGCGCAGAGCGCGATTTTTCAATGATGACTTAAGCATCAACTTCGACCCGTAGCCTTCCACCCGTGCGCCGCAATTCGGCCTCTGCATCCATTATCGGCTTTGCCGGCGCAAGTCTCTACCGCAATTTGATGCTCGGGGTGACGCTCGCGACACACGTACTGCCAGATTTACCTCGGGTCGTGTTCTCTATCTTCATTGCTATAAAACTTTCTCTTTTCCTTGACCGCTACTTTCCCGCTCATATCTAATCCAAAGCTTAGAGCTTTACGTAGTTTGATTTCGTGAACTTCATCGGAGTCATTTTGCACAAATTCATCGAGAGGATCTAACGCCAATGCGCGTCGCTTTTCTTGGCTTGGGAATTATGGGACGGTCGATGGCCGCGAATCTGGTCAAAGCCGGCCACGAGGTCGCGGTGTGGAATCGAAGCGCGGGCAAACACGTGGAAGGCGCGCGCAGCGCCGCTTCTCCGGCGGATGCAGCGCAGGGAGTGGAAGTGGTTTGGCTGTGCGTCAGCGACACCAAAGCGGTCGAGCAGGTATTGTTTGGCACAAACGGCGTGGCACAGTCGCTGACTTCAGGCATGACCATCGCCGATTCGAGCACGATTTCGCCCTCGGCCACGGTGCGCTTCGCCGAACGCGTGAAAGCGCGGGGCGTCGATTACGTCGATGCTCCGATGACCGGCTCCAAGATCGCTGCTGAATCCGGCAGCCTGATTTTTATGGTGGGCGGCAATGACGCTGCCCTCGCTCGATTGCAGCCGCTCTTTCAGGCCATGGGAAAGCAGGTTTTTCACATGGGCGAGACCGGCAAGGGTCAAGCCACCAAACTGGCCATGAATCTCCAGATTGCGCTCATCTATGAAGGCTTCGCCGAAGCGCTCACACTAGCCGCTAAGCTCGGCGTGGACGTGGAGAAAATGCTCCCGCTGGTGCAGGCTTCCATGGTGCGATCGGGAGTGGTCGAATACAAAGCTCCGTTCGTTCTGAAGCGCGACTTCTCGCCGAACTTTCCCTTGCGCCTGATGCTGAAAGATATCCGCCTCGCGCTCGATGCCGCCAAAGAGTCGCGCGTGCGCCTGCCGGGCCTCGAAGCCGTGGAAGAAGTCTACGATGTCGCCGCCGAAGAAGGACAAGCAGACCTGGACTACGCAGCAACGCTTACCCTCCTTGAGAAATGGGCTGGCGTGGAAGTAAAGGCCGCAGCGAAGTGAAACTGGCGCCGCTTGATTCCGTGCCCCAGCCAAGGTTGTTGTCGCTCCAAATAACATTCCGCTTAACCTGCGGTCCTCAAAGCTGGAAAATTGGCAACTCCTCGCAGGCAGCCATGCGGCCCCTTAGCAAAACCAGTTCGATGAGCGCCTGCTGTGGCATGTTCTCCCGTCACACCACAATGTGATCTGTGTCGCAGCTAGGCATCCAGCCAAAAGGACACAATTTGAAAGTTCGCCAAGTTTCGTTCCAAAGGAAATTCATCTCTATGGCCACCACCATCTCGCCCGCTCCTCCTTCTACCACGTCCCGAGTTTTGAACGCCCGCCTCGCGTCCCGCATCATGAGCGCCGATGAAGCGGCGTCGCTCATCAACTTCGGCACTCGCATCGGCATGAGCGGATTTACTGGCGCCGGCTATCCCAAGGCCGTGCCGCTGGCCCTGGCGCGCCGCATCTCCGACGCAAACCTGCGCGGCGAAAAAGCCCAGGTCAGCATCTTCACCGGCGCATCGACCGGACCGGAGTTGGATGGCGCGCTGGCGCGGGCAGGTGGCATTCAGCTGCGGCTGCCCTATCAGTCCGACCCGGAGACGCGCAAGCGCATCAACGCCGGCGAAATGGAGTACATGGACATTCACCTTGGCCACGTTGCGCAATATGTCGAAAACGGATTCCTGGGCAAAATGGATTGGGCGCTCATCGAGGTCACGGCCATCCTCGAAGATGGTCTGTTGGTTCCCAGTTCTTCAGTCGGCAATAACCGGACCTGGATCGAGCAGGCGGAGAAAGTGATTGTCGAGGTGAATGCACGCCAGCCCGCCGAACTTGAGGGCATGCACGACATTTATTACGGGATGCAGCCGCTGCCCAACCGCCAGCCGATTCCGCTCACGCACTCCGGGCAAAGAATTGGCACGCCCTATCTCCGTGTTCCCTTGGAGAAAGTTGCCGGCGTGGTGTTGACCGATTCTCCCGACCGCAATTCTCCATTCAAGGCGCCCGACGTGAGTTCGCGCCTGATTGCCGGCCACATCTTGGAATTCCTCACTGCGGAAGTGAAGTCCGGCCGCATTCCGTCATCGCTTCTGCCCTTGCAATCGGGCGTGGGAAACATCGCCAATGCCGTTCTCTTCGGCCTTCTCGAAGCCAGGTTCGAAGACCTTACCGCCTATACCGAGGTCATCCAAGACGGTATGATCGAACTCCTGCGCAGCGGCAAGCTCACCTACGCTTCGGCCACTGCATTTTCTCTCAGTCCCGAAATGATGGAGAAGGTCAACGCCGAGATGGGGTACTATCGCGAGCGCATTGTGCTGCGCCCGCAGGAAATCTCGAACCATCCCGAAATCATCCGCCGTCTCGGCGTGATCGGCATGAATGGCATGATCGAAGCCGATATCTACGGCAACGTCAATTCCACGCACGTGATGGGATCGCGCATTCAGAACGGAATTGGCGGCTCGGGCGATTTCGCCCGCAACGGGTACCTGGCGATTTTCATGGCGCCCTCGACGGCACAAAAAGACGCCATCACCACGATTGTGCCGATGGTCTCACACGTCGATCACACCGAGCACGATGTCGATGTGGTCGTAACCGAGCAAGGTCTCGCCGATCTTCGCGGCCTGTCGCCCCGGCAACGCGCTAGGCTCATCATCGAGCGTTGCGCCCATCCCGACTTTCGTTCTCTTCTCCTCGATTACCAGGAGCGCGCGGAGCGATTGTCCTTCGGCAAACACACTCCGCACCTGCTGCACGAAAGTCTCAGCTGGCACGAGCGTTACGTCCGCACCGGACGCATGCGCCCGGCCGCAGATTGACTTCCGGCTTTTTGCTACTGCGGATTCACCGTTTTTAAATAGGCAACGACCGCTTCGGCATCGCTGCGGTCCATGCGAAACTGCGGCATCGGCAGGCGCAGGCGGTTGCCGGTGGTCCAGATACCGGTGGTCAGCAGCCTGATCATGTCGGCATCGTTGGCGGGCACCGTGCCGCCGATGCGCGGCGCGCTGATCGGCCAGTCCGAGTCGGGCCGCGACGGCTGGTAAGGAACGGGACCGCCCTGCAGCCAGCGCGAGCGGTCGAGGTTTCCGCTGCTGTCGCGCGGCGTGTGGCACTGTCCGCAAACGGCCACGTCTTCGACGATGTACTTTCCGCGCGCCACATCACTCCCCGTTCCCGCTTTCTCAGCCGAAGCTTTCGCCGAATTATTTTGGGCAAGAGCAGGAGTGGTTCCACTCGCGACTAGAGCGACAGCAATGGCGGTCGCGAGCAATAGAAGACCAAGTATCGGCGATGGCCGTCGAATCGAAATTCGCCAGCCTGAAGATCGAAGACAAGATCGTACACAAGAAGATCGTGGAAGCATGAATGTCATCCTCGCAATCCTACACTGCACGGGCTATTGTATCGAACGGAATGATCAATCGCAGGCGCTGCGGCCGGCAGGGTCGAAGCGCTCCATTTGCGCCTCGCGTTGGCTGCTGAAGCGGCCGTCGGGAGTTTTGCCATACTGCTCTTCGCCGGGACAATAATAGAGCGCGGTATGCGGATCGACCCACACCTCGATGTTAGGATCCCCGCCCTGCAAGTGAACCACTGGAGCGGGAGCCTCGGCGATACCAAGCGTGATCAGCGCCCGTTGCCAGGGGCGAAGCACGGCCCGTCGTGGCACCGTCGCCGCTGGCCACATCAGTGCCAGCAAGGCCACCAGGATCGCGGCAGCTAGATAAAGGTTGGCGCGATGAAAACTGATCTTCACCGAGAAGTCGGTAAGACGACGCCAATAACTTCTGTTATCGTCGGCGTCGCCGGAGTGCATCGAATCTTCGCTTTCGGATAATTGCAGCACTTGGGCAATCAGATCTGGGTCTTCCAAGGCTAAGTCTTCTGAACCTAAGACTTCCGAAGCTGACTCGTTTGGCGTCGAATCTTCTTCCACCACCCGTCCTTGCGCTTCCTGCGCTAACTCTCGCGGCATCGACTGCGGGCGAGCACTGGCAATCGTATCGTTACTCGCTACGGATGCGAATGCGTCGCGCGCGGGATCGGCGAAAACCGGCTTCTCGAAAACGTCGTGCACGTTTCCGGGCATGGACTGAGCTTTCGTTTCACGGGCTATCTCTTTTGCTGGAGCTGGAACGGCAAGGCCATCTCTGGCAGAATCGCGTGGCGACCGAACTGGCCTAACCTCACCAATTTTTTTCGTTGCCTCGATGGGCTCGGCTGCCGGCTCCAGCCACCCCTGCTCCTGACTCATCAGCCACATCGAAGCCCAATTGCGCTGCAAGCGCTCGCCCGGACGAAACTCGTCAAGACTACAGGTCGGGCAGCGCGATGCGCCGGTCGGCTTCTGCGCTCCGCAATGCGGGCAAACGTTTTTGGCTTCAGCTTCGGGAACGGCCTCGGGTTCTCTTGGTGGAGTTTGAGCCAGTCTCCGGCGGTCGTTATGTTCCTGGATGGTGAAGGCGGCAGCCAACAGATCCTGAAAGGACTGCTCGTCCAGCCTCGGCTGAGGCCGTGTCAGGTTAGAACCGGTGACGGACATGGCATTGGGGGGACGAGCAACACTTGCACTCATCTTAATTGTAGTGCAATTCCGGGGCCGTGGGAACGCAAGAAAAATGAGGCGGTTTTGGGACGGATTCCCAAATGGGAGCGCCATTCTGGACAGCCTTCATGAGAAAGGTCTAAGACTTGGCGTGGAAAGTGTAAGTTAGAAGTGTAAGTACGTGCTTTTACGGGTATTCCCGAACAGCGAAAAATTGGCGAACAGCTTGCTTCTGGGTAGGGCGGGTCGTGACCCCAAGACTGAACGATAAGGAGCAGACAAAAAAGCCAATGATCAATCTTAATGAGATCAAGATAACGCCGCGCGATCAGCAGGTGCTGCGCTTGTTGGTGCAGGGCTGCAGCAACAAAGAAATCGCCAGCCATTTAAACATCAGTCCGCGTACCGTGAAACAGCACTTGCGCACGCTGTTTTTGCGCGCGGGCATCAAAGAAGGCCGCAAGCGAGTGAAGCTGGCCACCGCTATGTTCATCAAGGAGCAGATGCCACCATGCAACCACGTGATCGGCTAACCGCCAAAGAAATTCAAGTAGCGACCCTGGTGTGGCAGGGTCTCACCAACAAAGATATTGCGCGGGTGCTGATTACCAGCGAGCAGGTAGTCAAAAACTATCTGCGCACCGCCTTCGACAAACTGGGAGTGTGGACCCGGCTCGAGCTGGCCCTCTATGTGGCCAGCCACGGCGGCGCAAACTGGCGCGGCCAACTGGGCAATGGGCTGCTGCCACCCGCCGGGGCAGATTGGGGAGCACCCGGAGGTGATGGCATTGCTGCGGCGGAGAGAACGCGGGCAATCAAGACCTCCGCGGCGGTCTCGGGAGCGACTCGCTAAAGCTGCACCGCCCCCACCCGCGGTTTACAGAAACCGAGGTCAGGTCGGGTTGGAAGTGTACTGGCCTGCTATCCGCGACGGAAACAGTTTGCACAGCGGCCCGGGCGCAACTCCGTCGGTGCCAGCTGCGTTGCCGTCGAGCGCCGTTTCTAAATAACATTGTTTTCAGGTAAATAGAATTGTGTTGTGACAATGCAGCTGTCCGCGCGGAATGCGTCCGGCTGCTCCCTTCCCGGTAATCAAATTGCTCGCCTGCTGGCGAACCACTTTGTTTTCGCATGGGTATGGGTTACAAAGATACTTTCTGGATGGCCTGCGATTCGACTGAGAATCTCCGCGCCGAATACGGGCCATTCCATACTCGGGAAGAAGCTGAGAACGAAGCGCGCAAGCTCGGCTTTGGCTACCTGCTGCGCTATGAGCACATTCTCGGCGCCGACGAGGAGATCGAAGAGGTGCGCTGCATCTTCATCGAGCTACAGGATGTGCAAACCCCTCCCAGGCCGGGCGTAACTTTTCACACCCGCTGCGCCAGTTGCGGCGAGGCCGCGGTGCACGAGCGATCATGGCAGGCCGAAGTCTGGGCCGATATCCATGAATTCGAGCATACTCGCCACAAAGTCAGACTTTTCGAACATGCCCGCGGCGAAGGTCTCAAAGAAATCGCCGATTGGCGCGGATACGCGGCCTGAGTGTCGGTCGAGCGGACCCTCTTGTCCGCTGCTGCAACTTCCTGAACCAAAATCCGGCGGAAGCCCCGACTTCCAATCCAGCCCGCTGATATCTGAGAGGTTCCGGTGCATCACTTTTCGAAGTCTCGCCAGCGCCGGCCGTCGCGCTCCAGCAGTTCGTCGGATTCCTTCGGACCCCAGGTCCCCGCCGGATAGTTGGGGAAATTGCGCGGCGGCAGCGCCTTCCACACGTCGAGCGCGGGATTAACGATGCTCCAGCCGGCCTCCACCATATCGGCGCGCTGAAATAGCGTGGCGTCTCCGATCATGCAGTCGTGCAGCAGGCGTTCATAGCCCGTCGAAGAACTGACCCCGAAATAATCGGAGTACTCGAAATCCATATTGACTTCGCCTAGCTGCATGGTCGTTCCCGGCGTTTTGGCGGCGAAGCGCAGCGAGATGCCTTCCTCCGGTTGAATGTGCAGCACGAGCTGGTTGGGCATCATGTTTTCCACCTGAGTGTCGCGGAAAAGCATGAACGGTGCGCGGCGGAACTGGATGACGACATGTGTGTTGCGCCCGGGCAGGCGCTTGCCGGTCCGCAAGTAAAAAGGAACTCCCGCCCAGCGCCAGTTATCGATCAGCAGGCGCATGGCAACGAAGGTTTCGGTGCGCGAGTCCGGCGGAACGCCTTCTTCGGAGCGGTAGGCGGGCACGCGCTCGCCGTCGACCATGCCTTCGCCGTATTGCCCACGCACGGTTTTGCTGAGCACGTCCTCGTCGCTGAAGGGCTGAATCGCGTGCAGGATTTTCGCCTGCTCGTCGCGCACCGCGTTCGCCTCGAATGAAACCGGTGGTTCCATCGCGCTCAAGGTGATGAGCTGCATGATATGGTTCGGCACCATATCGCGCGTGGCTCCCGCCTGGTCGTAGTAGCCGCCACGCTTCTCGACGCCGACAGTCTCCGCCACCGAAATCTGCACATGGTCGATATAACGCCGGTTCCAGATCGGCTCGAAGATTCCATTGGCGAAACGCAGCGCCAAAATGTTCTGCACCGTTTCTTTTCCCAGATAGTGATCGATGCGATAGATCTGGTGTTCGGCGGCGACCTTTAAGAGATGCTGGTTCAGATCCTTCGCCGAATCCAGGTCGTGGCCGAAGGGCTTTTCGATGATCACGCGCCGCCAGTGGCTGTTTTCCTCGTTCATCAGGCCGACTTTCGCCAGATGCTCCACGATGCTGCCGAAATAATTGGGCGCGGTAGCGAGATAAAAAAAATAGTTGCCGTGGGAGTTGTGCTCCTGGTCAACCTTGGCAACCTTTTCTTTCACCTTCTCGTAAGTGGCAGGGTCGTTGAAATCTCCGTTGATATAACTGATGCGGCAGACAAACCACTCCCACAAATCGTTGTCGATCGGGCCGGTGGCGAACTTCTTGAACTCCTCCGTAACCTTCTTGCGCTCGTCTTCATCGCTCCGCGGAGTGCGGCCCAGACCGATGATCGCGAATTCACGCGACAGCAATTGCTGGCTGGCGAGATTGTAGAGCGCGGGAATCAGCTTGCGCCGGGTGAGGTCGCCGGAGAATCCAAAGATCACCATCACACACGGATCGGCGATCCGTCCGGTGCGAGGTTTGACGGCTGCTGGCAGGGTTTCTGTCTGGGCCATTGCTCCTCGTTTTGTCATGCTGGGAACTGCGCGCTACCCTGCGGCGAACCGCTTCACTTCATCGTCTTCTCGACCGCCGCAAGCAATTGGTCGAAGGACTCCGCAAAAAGCTTCACGCCGTCGGCTGTCAGCTTGTCGGTCGCCTCTTTCATCACGATACCAGCACCGGCCAGATCGCCCATGGTTTTGCGCGCTCCGCCCACATCCTCGGTCAGGCTCAGCCGCGGCTTGCCATGCTCGCGGAAGTCCTGGAGCGTCGCCGGTGGAACCGTGTTGACCGTATCGGGACCAATCAATTCTTCAACGTACATCACATCGCGATACTTCGGATTCTTCGTGCTCGTGCTCGCCCACAGCACGCGCTGCGTTTGCGCGCCCTTGGCAGCCAGCGCCTTCCAGCGTGCAGCAGAAAAGATGCGGCCGTAAGCTTCATACGTGAGCTTGCCGTTGGCAATCGCAACCTTGCCAAGCAGACTCTCCAGCTTGGCTTTGCGTCCCGCATCGGTCTCCTTTTTCAGCTTGTCGTTGATCTGCGAGTCGATCAGCGTATCGATGCGGCTGATGAAGAAGCTCGCCACGCTGGCTATTCTGCTGATATCGCCGCCGCTCGAAGCGAATTTCTCGACCCCATCGATATATGCCGCCGCGACTTCTTCGTAGACCTCCTGTGCGAACAGTAGCGTGACGTTGACGTTGATGCCCTCGCTGATGAGCTGGCGAATTGCCGGAATGCCCTCGGCCGTTCCCGGCACCTTGATCATCACATTGTCACGGGAAACCATCTTCCACAGGCGGCGCGCCTCCTGGAGCGTTCCGTTGGTATCGTGCGCAAGATACGGTGACACTTCCAGGCTCACATAGCCGTCGCGCTTTTTCGTGTTTTGGTAGATCGCACGAAGCGTGTCAGCCGCGGTCTGAATATCGCGGATCGCCAGCAGCTCGTAGCGGCCTTTGGCGTCGAGGTCCGACCGGCCGGTGAGCGAATCGAGAAAATCCTTGTATTCGTTGGAAGCGATCGCCTTTTCGAAAATCGAAGGGTTCGAAGTCATGCCGCGCAGGCCGTCTTCGCTGATCAAGCGCTTGAGTTCTCCGCTTTCGAGCAGGTCGCGTCGAATGTAGTCCAGCCAGATCGACTGGCCAAAGGTTTGAAGCTGAATGAGAGGATTAACGGCTTTTGCAGTTTCGAGAGTGCCAACAGGATTCATAACTTCTCCTCATCTGAACCAGGCAGCAGAATATTTGCCTGAGATTAATAGATTGTTATTGCATAGTCGGTCCCAACCTGGTGCAACAACAACATGATTCAGCAAGAAATCGCAATCCGCTTGATGGTTACTTGCCAAGCTGCCTACGCGCAGCTTCCACGACCGCGTCAACTGTAAAACCGAATTTCTTCTGCACATCCTTGATCGGCGCCGACGCTCCAAAAGTCGTCATGCCCAGGACGTGCCCCTTCGGTCCAACATATTTCGACCAGCCAAAAACCGATGCCATCTCGACCGCAACTCGTGCACTGATATCGGGTGGAATCACCTGGTCGCGGTAACTCTGATCCTGACGTTCGAACAAATCCCACGACGGCATGGAAACGACGCGCGCGCGAATACCTTCCGTTTTTAGTTTTTCGTAGGCGTCGATGCAGAGATAGACTTCGCTGCCCGTGGCCATTAGAATGACCTGGGGCTTACCGCCTTCGGCATCCGCCAGGATATAAGCTCCGCGCGCCACGCCCGCCGCCGGCGCATATTTTGTGCGGTCAAAAGTCGACACCGCTTGCCGCGTCAAAACTAGCGCCACTGGTTGCTCCCTCAGCTTCATGATGACTTTCCACGCCTCAAGCACCTCGTTGGCATCGGCAGGACGCAGCGTCATCAAACCGGGAACCGCCCGCATAGTGATCAGTTGCTCAATGGGTTGGTGCGTGGGTCCGTCTTCGCCGAGGCCGATAGAGTCGTGAGTCAAAATCCAGATCGACGGCACCTCCATCAGCGATGAAAGCCGAATCGGCATCTTCATGTAGTCGGTGAAGATAAAGAAAGTTGATCCGTACGCGCGCAGTTTCGACAGCGCCATCCCGTTGACGATCGCGCCCATGCTGTGCTCGCGAATTCCGAAATGAAAGTTGCGCGCATTGTAATGATTGGCTTCAAAATCTCCCGCTCCATCGAAGGTGAGCCGCGTTTTCGTCGATGGATACAAATCGGCCGAGCCGCCCATCAGCCAGGGATCATTCTTCGCAATTGCGTTGAGCACTCTCGAAGACGAATCGCGAGTCGCCAGCCCCTTCGCATCCGCAGCGAACACAGGCAGTTCCTTATCCCACCCCTCGGCCGGTTCGTGACGCTTCATGCGTTCATACTGCGCCGCCAACTCCGGGTACTGCGCGCTGTATTTGCTGTAAAGCGCATTCCACTGGCTGCTCAACTGGCCGCTGCGCTTGCCCATTACGTCGCGGAAATTTTCCCGCACTCCATCAGGAACGAGAAACTTCGCGTCTTCCGGCCACCCATAAAAGCGCTTCGTCAGTTTCACTTCTTCTTCGCCGAGCGCCTCGCCATGCGCTTCTTTCGTATCTTGCCGGTGCGGCGAGCCATAACCGATAAGGCTGTCAACGATGATCAGCTTCGGCCGATCCTTCACGCCGAGCGCGTGACTATACGCATCGGCCAGCGCCCCAAGATCGTTGGCATCGTGAACGTGCTGCACATCCCAGCCATACGCCTTGAATCGTGCCGCCACATCTTCGTCGTACGCGAGATTGGTATTGCCTTCAATGGTGATGTGATTGTTGTCGTAGATCCAGCAAAGATTCGAAAGTTTCAAATGTCCGGCGATCGAGGCCGCTTCCGAGGAAATTCCTTCCATCATGTCGCCGTCGCCGCAGAACGTCCAGATGTTGTAGTTGAAGATTTCGAATCCCGGACGGTTGAAATACTCCGCCAGCCAGCGCTCCGCAATCGCCATGCCCACGCTATTGCCCACACCCTGGCCGAGCGGCCCGGTGGTGGTTTCAACGCCCGTGGTCAATCCGTATTCGGGATGCCCGGGAGTCTTGCTCCCGATCTGCCGGAAATTCTTAATCTCATCCAAAGACAGCGCCGGCGTCGAAAGAATCTTGCCGTCGCGACTCGCTTCCCGAATACCGGTTAGGTAAATCAAGGAATACAGCAACATCGAAGCGTGGCCGTTGGAGAGGATGAATCGGTCGCGGTTCGGCCAAAGCGGATCTGCGGGGTCGTACCGCAAAAACTGCTGCCACAGGCAATAAGCCACGGGAGCGAGCGCCATCGGCGTGCCGGGATGCCCCGAATTCGCCTTCTGCACCGCATCCATTGAAAGGGTCCGAATGGTATTGATGCACAACAAGTCCAGTTGCGTACCGGTGGTCGCGACGGATTGCTCACTGACTGCCATCGATGTTCTCCTTGTCCCTGCAAATCAGCCCGGAATTACCCCGTTAGCGAATTTAGATGAAGAGAATGGCAAATAGATACACTGCTGTATCGATTTTAAGTTTACATCGAGATTAAAAACCGTAGCGGGCGGGTGGGCCGTGCGAACGGGATCGGACTTCAGGTATAAAAAGTCTTCTCCTGGCTGATTCTGTGTTGCAGGGTTGCGGCCAATTGATCCACATCGGTAGCGGAAAGATTCATCACCGTCGACTCCATCACCGGAATGCGGTTGGTTCCAACCGCATCGCGCCGCACCTGGATCATCAACGCCTGCAGCGCCTGCGGATCGTATTTTTGCGGACTCATGCGGATCAATTCCTGCAGCGCGACTCCGACGGAAAGCCGTTCGCGATAAGGGCGTTCGCTGGTCATGGCGTCAAACGTATCGGCCAGCGCCACAATGCGCACCGCCTGCGGCATTTCGTTGCCATGCAATCCGTCCGGATATCCCGAACCGTCTCCGCGTTCATGATGCCAGCGCACGATTTCTGGAATCTGTGGCCACGGAAATTGCACGTGGCTCACGATCTGATGCCCAACCACCGTGTGGTCGCGCATCTCGCGCGATTCCTGCGCGTCGAGCTGCGAAGTTTTGCCGAACAGCCGTTTATCGACGGCAACTTTGCCGATATCGTGCAGATAGCCGGCCGAGCGCAGCGACGCCACCGCGCTCGGATCCATGCCCAGCGCTTCTCCGATCGCCTGCGCGTACCGCCCCACGCGCAGCGAGTGTCCGTGAATGTTCACGTGCTTGACGTCGATGGCGGTCGCGAAAGCTTCGAGCGCGTTGTCGTAAAAGCCATGCAGCGAAGCCAGCAGTCTCAGGTTTTCCGAGACGCGATCCGCCAGCGTGCGGCTCAGATTGTGATTCTGAATCGCTAGCGCCACGTAGTGGCTCAGCATTTCAAATGCGTCAAGCGCGTCTTCTTCGTAAAACGCATCGCCAAGCCGCCGGCCCAGCGCGATCACTCCCACCAGCTTCCCCCGAACTTTCAGCGGGCAAATGCATTTGAACAGTTCCGGCGCTACATTGCCATTCGAACTCAGAAAGCTGTCGTGGGTGGCGCTCGTGAGCAGTACCGGACCGGCGGTTGCGGTCAGGGAGTGAACATGGCGCGGCAGCAAAGGAATCAGCGACGGCTCGGGCAGCAGCGCGAATCCCTGCGCATCGATCGAAGTCAGCAGCGAAGGCCGTTCGCCAAAAGAAAACAAAACCGCCTCGCGCGCGCCCGAAGCTTCGATCACGGCCGCCAGCATTACGCGGGCCGTGTCACGGAAATCACGGTCTGCGGTAAGTGCAGGCCCCAGATCCGCCAGCGCTTCGACGGTTTTCAGTAGCTTTTTGAGATTGGCTCCCTGCAATGCTCCCTGCGGAGGTGTGCGAGAAACCAGAGCGTTATCAGCGTAGCATCGCGCCCGCAACTCGATTATTGGTTAGTTTGGTGCAAATGTGGAAGGGTCTGGCGCAAATGTTTTGCTGCGAATGTTTTGTTGCGAATGCCGTGTTGAAAATGTTTTGCTGCAAGTGCTCGTTGTGCGTTCCTCACTCCTGCTGACGGCCCTTTAATGCCTCGAGCGCCTGTTGCGCTTGCGCAAACCGCGGGTCGAGCTGCAATGCCCGCTCATAGGCCATTTGCGCATCGGGAACTTTGCCGTTCTCTTGCAGAAGTTGCCCCAACTGTACGTAGCCTTGAGCACTGGGGTGAGCGGCCACTGACTGCTTCACTTTGTCGATTGCATCTTCCATATCTAACCGGCCGAGCCGTTGCAGATCTATCCAGTCGTTTGGCGTCGTCTGCGTGGCGTGAACAAAGTTAGCGCGAGCCTGCGCCCGATCTCCCAACTTGTCGTAAGCCACCCCCAGAGCCCGGTAAGTAGCGGTGATTTCCTCATTGTCCTGGCTCGTGCGAAGAGACCTTTCCAATTTCTCAATGGATTCCTGGTAGTGCCCGTGTTTCACCAAGTAAATCCCGCTGCCCCACAGCGCCATATGATCGTCCGGCTCCAACGCCAGCGCCTTCTGGAAGTGGAGATAGGCCTCGTCTTCGCGGCCCACATCCGTCAGGCCTATGCCCAGATTTACCTCCGCCAGCGAATTGCTGCGCGTGACCTCCAGCGCGTGACTCCACAAAGCGACGCTACTGCTCCAATAACCCACCTGTCGCCAACTCAGCAGGACCATTGCCCCAAGCACGACCGTGGCCGCCGCCCACTGCCAGCCGATGCCGATCAATAGAACGTCAGCAATCTCAGAAAATCCCCACACCACCGCGACACAAATCCCAATCATGGGAATGTAAGCATACCGGTCAGCCATCGCCTGGTTCCCCACTTGCACGATTCCAATCGCCGGCACCATCGTGCCCAGGAACCAGAGAAAACCGGTTATCAGGTAGGGTTTGCCGGCGCGAAGTTTCCAAACCACACCACCGACCACCAATAGAAGCAGCACAGCCCAACCCACTTCCCACCAATGCAGCATCGCACCCGGATAAAACGGCGCCAATCCGACGGGAACGAAAAACTTGCACAGGTACATCGCATACGCATGGACAGCATTCTGAATCCGCCAGCCGGCCGTCCAGCCCCCTGCAGCCAACGGCACCGCTCCTCCGCTGCGCTGTGCAACGAAAGTAATTACCCCGCTCGCGATCGACAACAAAAGCAACGGCACTTTTTCGAGCGCCAATCTCGAAAATCCAGCCTGAGGCAGTGCGAAGTGTGCCTGCGGTGAACTCCAACCTTCGATTCGCCCCAACGGCCAAAAATCCAATAGCAGCAAGACGAAAGGAAACGTAATAACCATGGGCTTCGAAGCAAGGCCTAGCACAAAAAGCGCCGGAACCGTCAGGTAGCGCAAGACGCCGGGCTTGCGCGCATACCACCCATACGCTCCCAGCGCCATCAGAAAAAAGAAAGTGCACAGCAGATTTTTCCGCTCGGCGACCCACGCCACCGACTCCACATTCAGAGGGTGAATCGCAAACAGCGCAGCCACCAGAAAGCTTCGCCACAGTGCTCCCGTAACCCGCAGCAGCAACATGCACAGCAGCACGGCATTCGCAATGTGCAGCAACAGGCTGGTGACATGGTGTCCTCCGGCATGAAGTCCATAAATCTGGCAATCGAGCGCGTGTGACATCCATGTCAAAGGATGCCAGTTCGCCGCGTCAAAGCTCGTGAGCGCCCACCTTACGGTTGACCAGCTCAGCCCGCTTAACACGTGAGAATTCTGGAATACGTACAGCCCGTCGTCGTAGTTCACAAACGGATACCACGCCACTCTCATGTAGACCAGCAACGTCAAAGCGGTTGTCGTTACGACGATGGTTAGGACCATCAGCGGCGCCGGCCTTTTGGCGAGCGCCGTCTCAGCCGCCCCGATCGGCGAGGAAAGATTTCGCGCGGAGGAAAAATTTCTCGCTCGCGCCCCCACGGCGTTTGCCCTTTTCCGGGATTTTCCTTTTGACCCCAAAGCGATTTCCATTCTCAGCACAATTTTTGCTCGCGTCAATTTAAGACAACTTAGTCCGGATGCGCCCCTACGGCTTCCCTCGGGCAAAAAGCAGCCCTTGACACCCGCGCCAACGACCGCTCGCTAACGATTCTGACCACCTAACGAACACGCCGGTAACTAGAGGACTACTTATTGACGACTCGCCTTGACACTCGCGCAAAGTTGGCTCATACTTCGTGCCAAATCGCCCGCGCCGCTTGCGTTTTGCCGTGTTTTGACGGCCATTTTCCAGCCGAGAGAGAGCTGTGGTTACGCCCCAGTCCAAGCCGTTTGCTTCCGGAAAAATAGTTAGTGCACGCGATCGCGACTCTGCGCCCCCGATTTCTTCGTCCGAATCGGGCAACGGCTCCGGTTCTGTCTCGCTTCATCTCGACCGAAATCTCGATGAGAACCAGGCATTGTCGGCGCTCAAACAGTTGGTCGCTGCCGGAAACCACCGCCTGGAGCCGATGCTGGGAACGATTGCCGATGCAGCCCGGCAGTTGACCGGCGCTTCCGGCGCTGCCTTAGCCATGTGGAAAGACGGCGCAATGGTCTGCCGCGCGCGCAGCGGCGAGACGGCTCCCGCTCTTGGTGCGCGCTTGAACGCAAGCACAGGAATCTCCGGCGAGTGTCTGCGCACCGGCAAAGTTCAGCACTGCTCCGATAGCGAGAACGACCCGCTGGTCGATGTGGAAGTTTGCCGCCGCCTCGGTTTACGCTCGATCACGGTTCTGCCGATTCAAGGCTGGCGCGGAATCAATGGAATTCTCGAAGTGTTTTCCACCCGCCCCGGAGCCTTCACCGAAGTGCACATCGGCCTGCTGGAGCAGCTGGCAGCGCTGGCAGAACGGGCGCGCGCCGCCCAGCCGCATGACGCCTCGCCTACCGCACCAAAGATAACGTCAGCCCACGAACCGTCTCAGCCTGCCCACTCCTCAAGATCCTCTGGTCTGCTGCCCGCCTCCGATCGCGTGGGAGACGTGGCCCTCGCCGTAGTGGGAAAACGATCGCAGCCTTGGGTTATAGGCGCCATCGGCGTGGCGGCCATTTTGCTTCTGGCCTCGGTCATCTGGCTGGGGTGGCGCACTCCGGATGAAGTCGACAGGCCGCATGCAGCAGCGCCAGTTAATTCCGGCGCAAGTGGTAGTGCGGTAACGAGCAGCAATTTGGTAACCGCGCGAGCCTCGCTGCAAAATTCGTCAAGCGCGAATTCTTTGCGGACAAATCCCGCCTTCGGTAGCATTGCCGGCGCGAATTCTTCCGATCCCCGCTCTCACGCTCAGCATCCTCAACAGCACCCCCAAAACGATGACCCGCTCCTGAAAGTCAATCCCGGCGGAGAATTGCTGTTTTCTTCGAGCGGCAAACCTTCACCCGGAACTTCCGTAAAGTTCGCCTCCAAGGTCGATGTCATCGTCGCGAACAAAACCGATTCGCACGCCCAGGCCCTGCTGGCCGACGATGCCGCCAAAGTCGCCGCCGATCCCTCGATCATGCGCGCGGCGTCTAGCTCGGGCGCGGACTCGCCGAACGAATCGAACGCCGCCTCGCAGCCGGGATCGCAAACTCCCGACTCGCAATCCGCCGTGCATCCCGATCCCACCGATCAAGCCGTCCAGCCGCCGGCGATCTCCGCCGGTTTGACGAACCCCTCATCCCTTACCACCGTTCTTACCGCAAAAGTATCTTTCCCGAACCTGGTCGCCCCGCTCTCTACCGGCGTCTCCGGCGGGCAACTCATACGCCGCGTAGAGCCGGATTATCCCGTCCAGGCTCGGCTGCTGCATCTCAAAGGCAAAGTCGTTGTCGCCGCCCTTGTGAACGAAAATGGAACCGTCGGCGAAGTGAAAGTTGTTGACGGTCCGCAGATGCTGGCGCCATCCGTCGTAGAAGCGGTCAAGCAATGGCGCTACAAACCCTATGAGCTCGACGGAAAGCCGGTAAAGAGCGAGGTCACAATCGAGGTTAACTTCCACTTCTGAAACAAACGAATCTACACACCCACCGGAAACGGCTTACTGCCATGCGCTTCCGATGCTACCGAGAGCCCTGCGAAGCGCCCCTGTAGCAGTGACATTAATCCCGTAACCCAGTATCCAATCACGAACAAGAGCAGAAACGGAACAGTAATATAATTCTCGTTGTTGATCGCGTAATACACCGCCATCGCGAAATAAGCCCCAATCAAAAGCTCAATCCACGGAACCCATCCCAGCCGCTTGCGATATTTCGCCCCCAGCACTTTGTCTCTCTTCGATTCCACGCGATACTTCGGAGTGCGCGCAAAAGCCGTCTGCTTGCCCACCAGTGCCTCGAGCACCGCCCGCGTGTTTGTGATCGTCAATCCGATCCCCAGCGACATCAGCAGCGGCAGGTAGAGCAGCGAGCGCAGCCAGCTTCTCGGAAACAGTTCCTTCTGCGAAACCAGATAAAAACTGGAAATCGAAAACGTCGATGCCATAAATAACGGAAGATCGATGTAGAGCATCTGGAACCATCCCTGATAAAAGCGGATGATCATCGCCGGCAACAGCAGCACCGAAAGCAGAATCATCAGCGGATAGCTGAGATTCGCCGTCAGGTGGTACCAAGCTTCGATCTTCACCGACCGCGGCGCGTCGCTCTTGAACACGCGCGGAAGTATCTTCTTTGAAACCTGGATCAAACCTTTGGCCCAGCGCGCCTGCTGCGTCTTGAAGGCGGTCATCTCCACCGGCAATTCCGCCGGACATTCCACATCCTGCAGATATAGAAATTTCCATCCTTTAAGCTGCGCGCGATAAGAAAGGTCAGTATCTTCGGTGAGCGTGTCGTGCTCCCAACCACCCGCTTCCTCGATCGCCCGCCGCCGCCACATTCCCGCCGTCCCATTGAAGTTAAAAAAAGCCCCGCTGCGCGACCGCCCCGAGTGTTCGAGAACAAAGTGGCCGTCGAGCAAAATGGCTTCGACCTCCGTCAGCACCGAATAGTGGCGGTTGATGTGCGTCCAGCGCGTCTGCACCATGCCAACCTTGGGATTGGTGAAGTGATCGATGCACTTCAGCAGAAAGTCGGGCGGAGGAACAAAATCCGCGTCGAAAATCGCGACGAATTCGCCTTTTGCGGTCTTCAACCCCTCCGCCAAAGCTCCCGCCTTAAAGCCCTCTCGATTGTCGCGGTGCAGGTAGACTACGGGATATCCCAGCGCCGCGTACCGTGCAACCAAACTGCGAGCGACCTCAACCGTCTCATCCGTCGAGTCGTCGAGAAGCTGTATGTCGAGTTTTTCTTTCGCATACTCCAGCCGGCAAACAGCATCGAGCAATCGATCCACCACATACTGCTCGTTAAAAATCGGCAACTGCACCGTGACGCGCGGCAGGTTGTCGGCGGGAAAATGAGCCGCAGGCTCGGTGGTCTTATTCTCTCTGTGCTTGTAATAAAGGTAGACCATCCAGTAGCGGTGCGCTCCGTATGCCGCCAAAATGGTCAGCACGATGAAATAAGGAATCAGCAGCGTCAGATCGAAGGTATTGACCTGGTAAAGCCCCTGAAAAGTCTTGTCCAGAAAATGTTGGCGAAAGTAAGGCACCAAGCCCTTGGAGGCAAGAATGAAAGCCAGCGCAATCGGGGAAGGAGTAAGAGCTAAATCCATGAAATCAATGGCATCAGATAAAAAGGAAAGCCCGCAGCCCAACATTGTACCCGATCGGCAGAATCCCCCGTCTGTCAAATCGCCTTTAAATCACGAAACAGAGCTCAACCATTGCACCAAACCCGATGCCTGAACCCACTCCGAACTTTAGTAATCTGCCGCGTAACCGGCGTCTCAGGCAAAATTGACGGAGAATGCCTGCGATCACGCAAAAAGGACAACGCGGCAAGCGCGTCAAGCTTGGCGGCTCCATCCTCGCTCTCGTGCTGCTCGAAAATGGACGTCAGATTCGCGCGCGCATGAGTCAGCTCTCCATCAACGGCGGGCTTGTCTCGCTCGAAAATCCGCTCGACGAAGGCATCCGCGTAACGGTTGTCTTTCATCTCGGCTGCACCAGCATCCGCGGCCGCGCCCAGATGTTGTTTCCCATGTGGGCCACCCAGGGATGCTTGCAGCCCTTCCGCTTCCTCGAATTGCTCGACCAAAACCGTTCCGGCCTGAGCCGCGAATTGGACGACCTGGTTCGCGCCGGCGCCCCGCAGGAAGATGAAATAGAAGCCGATCAGGACGCCTAGCAGAACTCTTATGCCGTGTGAGCCTTGTCACATGCTCCGGTGATCGGTAGCCTAGTTTCCCCTTCAGCAATCTATAATGATTAGTTCCTTTGAGGCTCAGGAGGAGGTTCATGGCATCGTATAATGGTGTTCCTATCCCAACCAACGGGCAGAAAATCGAATACAGCAACGGTAAGTACCGCATTCCCAATCATCCCATCATCCCATTCATTGAAGGCGACGGCACCGGCCGCGATATCTGGAAAGCTTCTGTCCGCGTCTTCGACGCCGCTGTCGAGCGCGCCTACCAAGGCAAGCGCTCCGTGGCCTGGTATGAAGTCTTTGCCGGAGAAAAATCGAAAGCCCGCTTCAACACCTGGCTGCCCGACGACACCGTCAACGCCATCCGCGAATTTCGCGTTGCCATCAAAGGCCCGCTTACCACGCCCGTCGGAGGCGGAATCCGCTCGCTCAACGTCGCCCTGCGCCAGATTCTCGATCTCTACAGTTGCGTACGGCCCGTCAAGTATTATTCCGGCGTGCCCTCGCCGGTAAAACACCCCGAGCGCATGGATCTCGTGATCTTCCGCGAAAACACGGAAGACGTGTATATCGGAATCGAGTGGGAAGAAGGAACGCCCGAAGTCGCTCGCTTGATCGAGTTTCTCAACAAAGACATGCTGAAGGGCGGCAAGAAGCAAATTCGCCTCGATTCCGGCGTTGGCATCAAGCCGATTTCCATCACCGGCACCAAACGCCTGGTGCGCATGGCCATTCAGCACGCGCTCGAAAATAATCTGAAGACGGTCACGCTGGTCCACAAAGGTAACATCCAGAAGTTCACTGAAGGCGCGTTCCGCAAGTGGGGATACGATCTCGCGAAGGAAGAATTCCGCGACCAGATCGTCACCGAGCGTGAAAGTTGGATCATCGACAACAAAGACAAGAAGCCCAGCCTGACGGTCGAAGAAAATGCCAACCTCATCGAACCCGGCCTCGAGTTCGCAACCGAGGATTTCCGCCAGGACATTTTCAAAGAAGTCACGGATTGTCTTACTTCCATCTACGCCACGCACGGCAAAGGCGCGTGGAAGAAAAAACTGATGATCAACGATCGCATCGCCGATTCCATTTTCCAGCAGGTGGTCACGCGCGCCGATGAATACAGTGTGCTGGCCACGCCCAACCTGAACGGCGACTACATCTCCGACGCCTGCGCCGCGCAGGTCGGCGGCCTCGGCATCGCTCCCGGAGCTAACATCGGCGATGGCTACGCCGTCTTCGAAGCCACCCACGGCACCGCGCCGAAATATGCCGACAAAGATGTCATCAATCCCGGCTCCGTCATTCTCTCGGGCGTCATGATGTTCCGCTTCCTGGGATGGACCGAAGCGGCCGACCTGATCGAGCAGAGCATGGAGCGCACCATCGAACAGAAAAAAGTGACCTACGATTTCGAGCGCCTGATGGATGGCGCCACCAAAGTCAAGACCAGCGAGTTCGCCACCTGCATGATCGAGAACATGAACGCGGGAGTCCTATCGACCGCGTAAGGGGCGCAAAGCGCTGGATTGAGGAATTGGGAAATTGTGTAATCGGGTAATTTTCACGCTCTCGGCCGCGACCTAGTCAAGGACGTTCAATTACTCAATCCAATCAATCTCAGCGTGTTATCGAAAGGACTGTCCTCATGCGCAAGAAAGTCAGCATTGTTGGTTCTGGCTTCGTTGGTTCCACCGCCGCACACTGGATCGCCTCTAAAGAACTCGCCGATGTCGTCCTGATCGACATCATCGAAGGCGTGCCGCAAGGCAAAGGTCTCGACCTGCTCGAAGCCATGCCCATCGAAAAACGCGATTCGCACGTCATTGGCACCAACGACTACGCCGATACCGCAAATTCCGACATCGTCGTCATTACCGCCGGAATCCCACGCAAGCCGGGCATGAGCCGGGACGATCTGCTCAACACCAACTTCAAAATCATGAGCGACGTGGTCGGCAAAGTTGTCGCCAACTCGCCGAACTGCATTCTCATCGTCGTCTCCAACCCGCTCGATGCCATGGCGCAGGCCGCTTACAAGATCAGCGGTTTCCCGCGCGAGCGTGTCATCGGTATGGCCGGCATCCTCGACTCCGCCCGCTTCCGCGCCTTCATTGCCATGGAACTCAAAGTCAGCGTCGAAAATGTCACCGCCTTCGTCCTTGGCGGACACGGCGACACCATGGTCCCGCTTCCCCGCTATTCCACCGTCGCCGGAATTCCCATTACCGAACTCATGGACAAAGCTACGCTCGATCGCATCGTCCAACGCACTCGCGACGGCGGCGCTGAAATCGTCAAATATCTCAAGACTGGATCCGCCTACTACGCGCCCTCTGCCGCCGCCACCGAAATGGTCGAAGCCATCCTCAAAGACAAAAAGAAAATTCTCCCCTGCGCCGCCTATCTCAACGGAGAGTACGGTATTCACGGGCTCTATGTTGGCGTCCCGGTAAAGCTGGGCGCTAAAGGCATCGAGCAGATCATCGAAATCAAACTGACTCCCGAAGAAAAGACCGCGCTCGATAAGAGCGCCACGGCGGTAAAGGAGTTAGTCGCCGTAATTAACGTGTAGAGCGGGTCGGACCCTTCCCCATACAGGGCCGCCATTGGACGAAAGGGCGGTCAGATCGGCGGGAAAAGCCGCCTGCGAACCATGACCAAGGCGGAGCGTCCCAAGGTCGCAGCCAAGGCTGCGAAAGCGCGTTGGAAGAACCAAAAGCGTGCGCACTGATTTCAGGCGGCAACCTGCTGCTCGTCATGCTCACACCTTCCGAACCAGCCCGCTTCTGACGCCCTCCGCAGTAGCTCAAAGAGCATTGCCGATGTCTGAATGACGGGAGGTCGCGACTGAAGGGTATCGTCGGGCCTGCGCCAGATAAGGCGATACCCTGTTTCTCTTCCTCCATCATCTAGATGATACGTACCCCATTGCAGACACAGGCTCCAGCCGCCCGATTCCTGCGATGCAGGAAGGCGGACTTCGCGACCCTGCAAAACCTCAAAGTGCGCCATGTGAGACACCTCCTTCTGACCCCTAATTGCTGCGTTAGTAGATTCTTGCGTTAGTAGATTCTGGTTCCATCTTCCAGTTCCGCGTCTGCCAATATCAACTGACCGTTAACGATTTTACATCGCGAGATTCCAGCGATCTCCATACCGAATGCATTCTTTGATGAGAAGTGGACTCTCACAATACCTGTTCGGTCGTAGAAGTCGGAACTGTCGATTACGTCGCCAAATGGAGTGTCAAAGGACGACGGGTACTTCACCAGCGATCTCGTCATATCTTTGCAGTTAATGTAATAGCTCGAAAAGTTTCCCGATGCGGTTGACGTTGAACCTGGCTTGGACCCAGAATCGCTGAATATTAAGATCAGCAGCAGTGGAAGGCCGAGGATCAGTAACAGGCCAACGCCAGCTAGAGTTGGATTCTGCTCGCAAAATCGCGCTGCCTTGCCTAGTTTGTCATCAAATTGCGTTTCTGCCATAACACTTCTTGAAACTTGACGGCGCAGGGATAGGAGGACAGGAATTATCGCACACGCGGCGTTATAATCGGCGTGAAGATCGCTTCGGGACTAAGACGCCCCGACTCGCCGTCGAGGTGCTTTGAATCCGTTGACTTTGCCTCATTTTGGATTTGCTTGTCCTGCCTTGCCTGTAACACTTTCCTATAAAAGATCGCCCACGGTGACTTTGGTTATGTGCCGATTCACCAAATCACAGAGAAACAACGTGCTCCGCGGTCACAATAATCCAGCGGAGGATTTTTGTGTTGCGGCTCGACTATCTGTCTTGCGTGTTAACCATTGCATCCACAATATTGGTTGGACGCCGATGCTGGGAAGGCTGGGCGTTGGCTACGATTAACAGCGTCATCATGTGCGTCATTGGCTTCAGAACCGAACAACTTGGATTTATTCCCGCCAACGTCTTTTGCATGGCCATCGGTGCCGTCAACCTTCACGCCTGGCGAAAGCAAGCACCCGAGCGTACGGCGGATATTTCCCGCTAAGTCCCTGACTTGAAAAGACCGGAATAATGGCGTAGAAGGTCATTCGGATGCTTCAGGTGCGCCTTCCGATTTCGCTTGGGCGATTACGCTAACATCGTTATAGTCTGAGCGACCGAGCGCGACTGCCGGCGCAAGCGACCGAACGATGGACTTCGATCAGCTCGAAATTTTTCTCGAAGTGGCGCGACTCTCCAGCTTTTCTCGCGCGGCCGAGAAGCGTTTCCGCACTCAACCCGCGATCTCCTCCCAAATCCGCGCGCTCGAAGAAGAAGTTGGCGCGCGGCTGCTCGACCGCTCCGGAGGCCGCGTTTCACTCACCGCTTCCGGCAAATTGTTTTTCAAGTACGCCGAAGAAA
Organism: Terriglobales bacterium; assembly: GCA_030038475.1. Lineage (GTDB taxonomy): Bacteria > Acidobacteriota > Terriglobia > Terriglobales > Acidobacteriaceae > Acidiflorens. The sequence continues at coordinate 35,312 of JASHOU010000099.1, forward strand.
CGCTCGAACGCCGCAAAACCATCCTCACCGAGATCGCCGAAACCGAGCGCGTTCCTCGTGGAGAAATTGTCGTCGGAGCGAACGAAGGCACCTGCCTCCACATCCTGCCCGAAGTTTTCGCGCAATTCAAACGCGACTACCCGAATGTCGCCGTCAGCATCCAGCGCTCCGATTACGCCAGGATTCTTGAGTCAATCCTCGAAAACGTCGTAGATTTTGGCGTGGTTTCGCTGCCGGTGAACGACAATCGTCTGGAAGCTCAGATGATTCATCGCGACGAACTGGTCGTGATCACGGCGCCATTGCATCCGCTCGCCAGAAAGAAAAGCGTCACCGTTGCCGAAGTCTCCACTTACCCGCTGGTTCTTCCCAAACTCGGCCACACGCGCGATGCCCTCGATGCGCTGTTTTACGACCATCACCTGAAGCCAAAACTTGCCATGGAGCTCGATTCCAGCGAACTGCTCAAGCGTTTCGTCGCCGCCGACGTTGGCGTAGGATTTATCGCCCGCTCCAACATTGAAGAAGATATCCGCGCAAAAGCTCTGGTTGCGCTTACGCTGGCCGACGCGCAAATCCGCCGCGATTTAGCGCTCGTCTTCCGCAAAGACAAATCTCTCAGCCGCGCCGCCAGGGCCTTCATCGATATCGCCGTCAAGGAGCGGAACTTTTCCCTCGCTGGAGGCGGGAAGCGATCCAAATGATGAGGATTGCCAGCTCTATCCTTTTCTTTTGCCTGCTCGTTCCGGCTGTCTCTGCTCAGCGCTCCACCAGTCGCAACACCGCGCCAGACGCCGCGAACAGGCTGGTCGTCCTGAAAGTCAACGGCACCACCCGCTACAACGACGCGGAGATTCTAGCGGCCAGCGGTCTTGAAATCGGCCAACCCGCCGCCGAAGGCGATATTAAAGAAGCCGTGCAGCGTCTGGGCAACTCCGGCATGTTCGCCGACCTCCTTTATTCCTATACGTCTTCGAGCGCCGGCGTGAAACTCGAATTGAAGCTCTCCGATATCGACCCGAGCAAGCTGGTTCCGGCGCACTTCGAAAACTTCGTCTGGTTCACCGACGACCAACTGCTCACGGCCCTGCGATCCCGCGTTCCCTTATTCAAGAAGTCGTTGCCGCTCACCGGCAGCCTTCCCGATCGCGTCAACGAAGCGCTGCAATCTACCCTCGGTGACAAAGGTCTCCCGGGACGCGTGGATTACCTGCGCGAAGCCCCAGACCAGAACGGAGGCGACATTGTCGCCATCGACTACCGCGTCGAGGAAGTCACCATCCTGATTCATGACCTCGAGTTTCCTGGAGCTTCACCCGATCTGTCTGCCCTGCTCGAAAGCGCCGCGCGCCGCGCCACCGGACAAAACTACGACCGCACCAGCCTCGCTGCCCTGGCCAAACTCGACCTTTTGCCTGTTTACCTGCAGCGTGGATATCTGAAGGCTTCGTTTGCACCCGCCGATGCGCGCGTGCTGCCGGCGTCTTCGTCCGAGCCGGATTCGCAATCCCGCGATGAGGTTCAGGTCGATGCGATCCTATCCGTGGTGCCGGGCAACGTATATTCCTCGACCGGCGTCAACTGGAAGGGTAACTCCGTCATCGCCGCCGCCGAACTCGCTCCGCTCATCCACCTTACGCCTGGCCAGCCCGTTGACGCGGTTCGCCTTCTGAGCGACATCGAGAATGTGGCCAAACTTTACCGCAGCCGCGGCTACATCATGGTTCAAGTCAAGTCCGAAGTTCAGCTCGATGACCAGAAAAACACCGCCCACTATGACCTCAATATTGTCGAAGGCGATCTCTACCGCATGGGCGATTTAGAAATCTTAGGCCTGGACACGCAATCGACAGCCCGCATGAGAAACGCGTGGACTCTGCATGAGGGCCAGCCCTACAACGCCGATTACCTGCGACAGTTTCTGGAAAATACCAGAGACATTCTTCCCCGCGGCGTGCATTGGGGCGTTACCACACACGCGACGCCAGAGGCAAAAGACAAAACCGTAGACGTCGAAATCCACTTCAAACAGCAGTAGCTTCCAAAGTCGCTCCAGAAGTAGCATCGAAGATTGCGCTGGAGAATGCCGAGCCATTCTCCGGTGGTTGCGCAACAGTCTCGGCCTCTGCGATCATGCTGGTGAGAAGATGATCGGAACCAATCTTTTTGCTCTGGGCCCTTCCCACAGGAGAATACGCAAGATGAAGACGAATCGAATTGCAGCTGCGGTGATCGGAATCCTAATACTAATTGGCTTAGCGACCGTTCCGGCCCTTGCCGCCGGCAAAAATCAAACCTTGACCGGCGAAGTCAGCGACGCCATGTGCGGGGCCAAACACCAGATGCCCGGTAGCGCCGCAGCCTGCACTCGCGCCTGCATCGAGCACGGATCGAAATATGCGCTCGTTGTCGGCGATACCGTCTACACTCTCGAGACCTCCGATAAAGCCGCTCTCGATAAGCTCAACGATTTGGCGGGAGCCAAAGCAAAAGTTACCGGAGAAGTCGACGGCACCACCATCACCGTAAAATCCGTAGCCGCCGGATCATAGCTTTAGATCGTAACCTCAGATTGTCGCCGTAACCTGCGCTCCGCCTACGTCGCTTTGCTGATCAACTGCGCCGCTTCTGCCGTCCGCGCGCGCAGCTTTTCCAGCGATCCCCGCAGCGCATCGCCGCCGGTTTTCCCGTCCGTCTGCTTACTCACTGTTGAAGCCATCCGCTCAACGCCCTCCGCCATTCGTTTCGCCAAATCGATCAGCGCCACCAGAGAATCGGCGTGCAGCTTCCACACCGAACGCGAGTTCTGTGTGCGCTTGAATTCCTCAATTTCGGTCGTGATGCGCGCCGTCACGCCGACCACTCTCAGCAGCATGCGCGCTGCGTCGGCTTGCGGTCCCGTCTGTTCGAGATAGTCCGCGGTGTACGCCTGCACCTCAGCCGGACTGAGCATCAAATTGAAATACCGCATCGGCACAATTTGCCGGAACTTCGGATCGGCCACGCGCACAAAAATGCGGATCGACTCTTCCACGCGCCGCAACTTCGCCTCTTCCGCCGCCAGCGCCTGCGGAGTAATCGCCGGCGCAACATATTTCGCAACCGCCGCCAGCGCCGGAGCCGCCGCTGCCCCACCGCCATCCACCGCGCGCCCAGCGGCTTTCGCTTCCATCTGCGTCCGCCGGATCGGCGGCCTGCGCTCCAGTTCTTTTTTCAGCCGCGCCACGCGCCGGAATTTTTCCAGCGCCGCACTGTAGTCCACCCTCAGCAGCGCTTCGCGGTTCATCGCATTGATATGTTCGACGGTAACTTCCATCCCGTCGACTGTACTCAAAATGCTGCCGCCCAGTTCCTCTAGCCGCTGCGCAAATCCCTTGATCTCTTCCGTCGCTTCGGCAAACAGCGTCTGGAACCGGTCGCCAAACGCGGCATTATACGGCGCAAGCGTGGCCAGCACTCCCGGATGATAAATCGATTCTCCCAGCGAAGCCTTCAGCTCCCGCACCCGCGGAATAATTCCCGAATCCATTAGCGCGCTGAAATCCTGAAAGCGATTCGCCTGCTCCAGCAGCGGTCCAAATTCGCGCAGCCGTTGCACGTGATCTTCGGGCAGCACCGGCACATCCGATTCGGAAAGAATTTCAAGCAGCGCAATTTCAAACGGAGAAAGCGGAATCGAGCCATCCAGCCCATAGCCGCGCCGCTCCCACTGCCCCGGCACGCGCGGATGCCGAAACAAAAACGTCGCCACCAGGTCGGTCTTGTCGCGGTTGGCGCCGGAGTCGTCGCGGTGCCGCGCAAAATACCGCAGCAAACCCTCCGCAATCTCGGGATCGAGATCGTCCGACTGCACCCCCACGCGCAGCATCGCCGGAGTAATCGCCATGTCGAGCAGCTGAATCCAGCGGTGCATCTTCTCCAGCGTCGGGCGCACGTCGCCGTCGCGGCTGATCACTTCAGAAGAAAGTTCGGCGGGTATGGGAAGACTGCCTCCAAGCTGTTCGCTCAGCAGCCGGTAATAAAAGCCCTGCACGGTCGCCAACAGCGCCAGCTCCCATTTGGGGTCCTCGAGCAAAGTCACTTCCTTCGCGGTCGCACAGTATGTTTTTTGGGGGCTTTCTTTGCTAGTAGACCCGAAACGCGCCCACGGCGCAATTGGTTACCTGGTTACGGAAGTGACTACACCACCACGCAGGAAGGCGCGTAAGCCACGGTGCCACGTCGCTCCGGATGCGCCATTTTCGCGGTTTTCAACGACGGGCTTCGGTGCTCGGCCCTTGCCCAGTCAAGTAACTCAATTCACCACTTGACTCACCGTCCCGTGGCTGGCTTTGCGGAAAGCGTCGCCGGGATAATCGGCCTTGATGGTATAGGTCGCAGCCTTGGAGAACGATGTGGTCAAACTTGCCACGCCATTGGTCGTCGCGCCGGTGCCGAGATTTGTTTTGCCGTTGTAGAAGGTTACGAGCTCGCCGTTGGGCGGGGTCGGAGTAATCGTCGCCGTGAAGGTTACTGACTGATTGACCTGCGATGGGTTGGGAGACGAGGTGAGCGCCGTAGTCGTGGAATATGAAGTCTTGTTCAGCAGCACGCCGATGCTGCCATCGAGATCGCGCTTATTCGCAGTCTCGTTCACAACAGCCACATCGGGCCTGCCGTCTCCCTTCAAGTCCGCCACCGCCGCCGACAGGGCAATGGATCCTCCCGATTCGTAGGCCGTCGCCGTCTGGAAGGTTCCGTCGCCGTTGCCCAGCAGGACGCCTACAGCTCCCCTTCGCGGCGCCCCGATTGCACAGTTGCTATAGCTGGCACACAGGTTCGCGACAATGAGGTCGAGGTTGCCAGACCCGTCGAGGTCCGCAGCTGTTACCGAGAAGGCTTCATACCCGCCTGATCCGTAGGTGACCACTGTTTGGAAGGTCCCGTTGCCCTTGCCCAGTAGCACACCGACCGTGCCGTTGTCCGGACATGGGAAGGTGTCGGTACCGCACTGATTTGTCACCAGAAGGTCGGGGTTGCCGTCGCCGTTTACGTCTGCCACCGCCACGGAAATGTTCCCATACCCGTCCGTTCCGTAATTCGTCGGGGGCTCGAAGGTCCCGTCGCCGTTGCCCAACAGTACGGCCACGGTGCCGATCGTCTGGCCGTCAGCGCAGTTGCCGCCAGTGGCGCAGAAGCTTGCCACCAGCAGGTCCAGGTTGCCGTCGCCGTTTACGTCTGCAACCGCCACCGAGTCCGCGAGCCCGCCCAAGTCGTACGTCACAGCTGGCTGGAATGTTCCGTTGCCGTTGCCCAGCAGTATGCTTACTTCTCCCCCGTTCGCACAGTTGCCGTAGCCGACACACTCATTCGCCACTATAAGATCGGGGATGCCGTCTCCGTTTACGTCGCCCACTGCTATCGAATTGCCTCCATACCCACCCGAGTCGTAGGTCTCTGCCGTTTGGAAGGTTCCGTTGCCGTTTCCTAGCAGCACACCCACCGTGCTGTCGCCCGAGCATGAAGGAAAGGAGTCGCATAGGTTCGTTACAAGCAGATCTGGGACACCATCTCCGTTGACATCCGCGACAGCTACGGAAGAGGCAAAAATGCCGCCTGATCCGTAGACTACCGCCGCTTGAAAGGTCCCGTTCCCGTTGCCCAGCAGCACCCCTACCGTAGCCTCGGAGGTTCCGTTTCCATCGCACTGGCCAGAGACGGGGCACTGATTAGCTACGAGAAGGTCGAGCTTGCCGTCACCGTTTACATCCGCCACCGCGATCGAAAATGCATAGGGCGCGCCCGAGTCGTAAGGCACTGCGTTCGCGAACTTCACCTCTTGCGAAGCGGGAACCACTAGCGGCTCTCCCGTGCCGGCAAAAAGCTCTTGCGAACCGGCAACTCCGCCTGCCAGGCTGGCACGGCTCACAGGGTCGGGTTGGGCCATCAGCAAAACGACCTCCAGAGCGACAAGCGCGAAGGCGACGAGCATCGGAACGAAGCGGAAATTCTTCATAACGCCTCCGGCAAGCGAACAAATTCGGAAAGAGAAGACAGGCACGTTAAGCGCGACCGTAGTCCGTCTCAGCTAGGGCGGTTAGACTTTCCGAGGGGGAGACACCACGCACCGAGCGAGCCAATTATCGCCCTGCCGAAAAAGACCGTCAATAGCGAAGGCCGCAATTTCGACCTATGTCATCCTGAGCGAAGCGAAGGGCCTATGCAACTTCCGCGTTCCGAGCGCTGCTGGAACAGCCCCTGTGAATCGAGAACCTACTCCAAGAAGAACCCGCAGAAGCCCATCTGCACAGAGGCGACATCCTTATCCCACTCCTCGCGCACGCTGGCCCGGCAAAATAACTTGACTGCCAATGCTAGAATTAACTCATAGTTAACAAATCGGACGAACAAAGATTCGCCGAGTAAGATTCCGTTCCTTAACAATCGAGTCGGAGCCACTAACCTTGTTAACTCACGAGTTAACACAGATATTCGGTGTTGGGTGCAACCCGAATGTTTGGAATACTTTGCCGTGAATTGGCAGTTTGCGCAAAATGTCAGATCAGTATTTTCAATGATTTGACTGAAGGCTGATAGCTGACGGCTGATAGCTGCCTTACTAACTCCCTCGCGCTCAAGACTTTGCCTGTAACTCTCGCCGAGTCAAGATTTTGGCGACGCGCCACTATGTAAGATGATGATTCTAAAGATCGAGGGGGGGTATGGGGGTGGGGTACTAATCGATAAACAAAAAACGAGACTTACTTCTTTAGAGATTTGGCGATTTCTCGCGCGGCGTTCGCGCCCGAGCCGCCAGTTAGTCCCGTCCCAGGATGCGTGCCGCTGCCGCAGAGATACAACCGTTCAATCGGTGTCTTATAACGTGCCCAATCGAGCACCGGACGCATGGTGAAAAACTGATCGAGCGCCAGCTCACCATGGAAGATATGTCCTCCAGTAAGTCCATAAGTCTCTTCCAGGTCCTTGGGAGTTATGATCTGGTGTCGCAAAATGCTTTGCGGCAGATTCGGCGCATACTGCGCGATGGTCTTCACCACGGTTTCGCCAAGCGCTTTGCGCTGGTTTTCCCAGTCGCCGTCCTTGAGCTTGTAAGGCGCGTACTGCATGTAAATCGACATCACGTGCTTGCCCGCCGGAGCCAGCGATGGATCGGAGATAGACGGAAAAGTAAGTTCAAGATACGGCGCGCGCGAAAAGTTGCCGTACTTGGATTCATCGAAGGCGCGCTCGAGATAGTCGATCTCAGGGCCGATCTGGATACGGCCGGCGAGCAGATTGCTTTGGCTTGTCGATTCCGACCTAGACTTGAGCGCGACGAATTCCGGCAACGATGCCAGGGCCAGATTGATTTTCGCGACCGTCCCCATTGACCGGTAGTTCTTGATTTTCTGAACGAAATCCGGCGCAAGGTGCGTCGGATCGACCAGGCGCATGAGCGTGCGCTTGGGATCGGCGTTCGAAACCACAGTGCGCGCGGAAATTTCTTCGCCGGAGGCGAGCACAACGCCGGTTGCAACGCCGTCTTTCACGCGAATTTCGGCGACTTCGGCATCGGTGCGAATCTCCGCTCCAACCTGTTGCGCAGCCGCAGCCATGGCGAGCGTGACAGCGCCGATTCCTCCAGCGGGAAATTGCACGCTGCCCGCGGGAGACGGACTCGAAGCGGAATCCGCAGCCGCGCGCAACAGCAAGACCAGCGCGCTGCCCGCGGACCAGGGTCCGAGAAAAGTTCCAAAGATGCCGCGCGCGGCAATGGTAGCGCGCAGCGGCTCGGTATCGAAGAATTCGGCGACCAGATCGGCAACGGCCATCGGTCCCCACCGCAGCACGCGATACAAATCTCTTTTGCCCAGATTTCGCATCGCGCGGCCTGTCTTTAGCATTCCCCAAAGATCGCCGCTGCTCGGGCTGTCGATATCAGGAGGAGTAAGAGCGAGCGCTTCGCCAATCACCTTGCCGATCTTGCCGAGCGCCACCGCGAAGTCTGCGTAGGAAGAAGCGTCTTTCTCGGACCATTGCGCGATTTCAGCCGCAGCTCTTTTAGCATCGGAGTAGAGAACGAGCGCTCGTCCGTCGGGCAGCAGCGAAACGGTGTTTACATCGGGAGTTACAAGCTTGAGCCCGTGCTGCTCGAGCTGCATATCTCGCACAATGTCGGCGCGCAGCGGGCCGGTGTTATGCGCGAGCGTGGAGCAGCGAAAGCCGGGATGAAACTCCTCGGTGATGGCCGCTCCGCCAACCTGCGCGCGGCGTTCGAGCACCAGAGGCTTGAATCCGGCCTTGGCGAGATAGAAAGCGCAGACGAGGCCATTGTGCCCGCCGCCGACGATGACAACATCGCGTGTATCGTTCATTTGTCTTTCGGAGATATCACGCCGCTTTCCCATCTTTCAGGATTTCAAGCGCCGCCAGCCGTCCCGGCGCGCCCATGATGCCGCCACCGGGATGTGTGGCCGAGCCACACAGATAAAGGTTCTTGATCGGCGAGCGGAATTGCGCCCAGCCTGCAACCGGGCGCAAGAAAAATAATTGTTCGAGCGAAAGCTCGCCCTGGAAAATGTTGCCCTCGCTCAATCCCCATGTGCGTTCCAGATCGAGCGGCGTAACGACCTGGCGATGCAGAATGATGTCTTTGATGTTGGGCGCGTATTCGGCAATGGTATTGACGACGTTGTCGCCGAATTTATCTTTCTCTGTATCCCAGTCGAGCCCGGATGCGAGTTTGTAAGGCGCATACTGCACGAAGCAGGAAAGAATGTGTTTGCCCGGCGGAGCGAGCGAAGTATCGGTGAGCGTCGGAATTACCATGTCGATATAAGGGCGCGAAGACCAGTGACCGTATTTCGCTTCGTCATAAGCTTTCTCCATGTATTCGACGCTCGGCGAAATGGAGATAGCGCCGCGCAGATGTGCGCCGACTCCAGGCATGCACTTGAAATTCGGCAAGCCGTCGAGCGCCATATTCACCTTGCCGGATGACCCGCGGAACTTGTAGCGCTTCACGCCTTCCATGAATTCATCGGGCAGGTTGCCGGGCTCGATCATCTTGGTGAAGGTGAGCCGAGGATCGACGCTGGAAGACACAACATCGGCGTAAATTTCGTCGCCATTGCCGAGCACAACTCCGCTGGCGCGTCCGTTCTTGACGAGAATTTTAGCAATTGGAGCTTCGGTGCGAATCTCGGCGCCAGCTTCGCGCGCAGCATCGGCAATCGCGTTCGAAATCGCCCCGGTGCCTCCTCGTGCGAATCCCCAGGCTCGGAAAGCGCCGTCAATCTCGCCCATGTAGTGATGCAGCAGAACGTAGGCGGTTCCCGGCGAGCGCACGCCAAGGAAAGTTCCAATAATGCCCGAGGCCGACATCGTTGCCTTGAGCACATCGGTCTCAAACCATTGGTCGAGAAAGTCGATCGCGCTCATGGTCATGAGCTGAACCTGGTTGTATTTGTCTTCGCTCGATATGCCCTGAAAGCGGCGGCCGATGAAAAGCAGTTTCATCAATTCTTTTGGATTCAGCGTCGCTGGATCGGGCGGAATCATGCCGAGAATCGGCTTGACGAAGCGGCACATGGCCTGCATCGCCTTGCCGAATTCGTCGTAGGCTTCGGCATCGACGCGCGAGTGGCGCGCGATTTCACGATGCGTTTTGCCGTGATCGTTCACGCGCCACAAGTAATTGCCGCTTGGCATGGGCGTGAAAGTTCCGTCGAGAGGAAGGATTTCGAGTCCGTGGCGGGGAAGATCGAGATCGCGAATGATTTCGGGGCGCAACAGCGAAACGACGTAGGAGCAAACGGAAAACTTGAAGCCGGGAAAAACTTCTTCCGTGCACGCCGCGCCACCAAGAATGTGGCGGCGTTCGAGCACCAGCACTTTCTTGCCCGCTCTGGCGAGATAGGCGGCGTGGGTGAGGCCGTTGTGGCCTCCGCCAATCACGATTACATCGTAAGGAGCAGCCATTAGCTCTTGGCCTCTAGCTCTTAGCTTTCGCACTCAGGGATGACGAATGAGGATACCACCGCAGAGAAGCGGGCAGCGGATCAGAGACCGCTCGGAAGGACCGACCATTGAATTATACGGCTCATCGACTGGACTGAGACCACATTTTAGCAGACATAATTGTCCACCGTGACAATCGCGTCGTTACATATATAATCCGCATTTGAAGCAACGCGCGAGGAATAAATCTTGCCGATAGGAACTGCGTTTCACGAGAGAACGTTGGCGCTCTGTCAGAGCCTGAACTACCGCGAGTGGTCGGGATACTACACGGTCAGCGTGTATGAAGTGCACCACGAGCACGAGTACAACGCGATCCGCAACGCGTGTGCGCTGATCGATATTTCGCCGCTCTACAAGTATCTGATCACTGGCAAAGACGCTACCAAACTGGTGAATCGCGTGGTCACGCGCGACATTAATAAAGTTGCTGTCGGGCAGGTGATTTACGCGTGTTGGTGCGATGAAGAGGGCAAGGTTATCGACGACGGCACGATTACGCGGCTCGAAGAAAACAAGTATCGCTGGACGGCCGCAGATCCCAGTCTGCGCTGGTTCCGGCAGAACGGCCTGAACATGGAGGTTCGAATTGAAGATATCTCCGAGCAAACGGCTGCTCTGGCGCTGCAGGGGCCAATGTCTGCAAAACTTTTGAAAACGGTTGCCGAAGCCGATATTACGAATTTGAAATACTTTCGCAAAACGAGCGGCAAAATTGGCGGCGTTTCGGTCGATATTTCGCGCACGGGATATACGGGCGATCTCGGCTACGAGATTTGGATTCCACTTAGTAATTCCAGTCATGCACTTACAGTGTGGGATGCGTTGATGGATAAGGGCAAACAGTTCGATATCCATGCTGCGGGAATGTTGGCGTTGGATGTAGCGCGCGTCGAGGCGGGGTTGTTACTGATCGAAGTGGATTACATCAGCTCGAAGAAGGCGCTGATTCCATCGCAGAAATACTCACCTTATGAGTTAGGCTTCGGCAAGATGGTGCATCTCGAAAAGGAAAACTTTATTGGCAAACGAGCGCTAACTCGGGATAACAAGGATGGCGTGGCGCGGCAGTTAGTGGGATTGGAAGTCGATTGGGTGGAAGTGGAAGCGCAGTTCGATCGATTCGGACTGTCTCCGGCGGCGCCGAGCCAGGCGTCGCGGGTTGCCGTGCCGGTCTATTCGGGGGATAAACAAGTAGGCAAGGCCACGACGACCGCCTTTTCTCCTATGCTGAAGAAGCTGATTGCGCTGGCCAGCGTGGCGACTGAGTATTCGACGCACGGTACCAGGGTACAAATGGAGTTGACCATCGAAGCGCAACGCATGACTACCACGGCGACGGTTGTGCCGTTGCCGTTCTTCAGTCCGAAGCGCAAGACCGCGACGCCGGTGTAATGTATTGGAATGTTCACTAAAATGGCCTCTCAATCCGAACTTCCCGGACCGAACGAAGCCAAAGAATTCACCTGCGGCGACAAGACTATCTGTGTTGCGAATGTAAATGACGAGATCAGCGCGATGGACAATGTCTGCCTGCACCAGGGAGGGCCGCTCGGGCAAGGCGTGATCGAAGGCGGCAAGGTGATTTGTCCTTGGCACGGCTGGGCCTACGATCCAAAAACCGGCGCCGAGGAGATGAGCGGAGAGAAAGTTGCCGTGTATCCGGTGAAGATTGAAGGCGGAGACGTGATGATCGATTTGTGAATCTAGCCGGACCGGGAAAGACGAGAGCACTCCGCCGCTGCACGAGTTTTCCTAGCCTAGTAGTTTTACGAACTGCTCCGGCTGGCCTTCGAAGCCCGGGAATACTGTTTTCAAATCCTTATTCCCCAGATATCGCGAGACGACTTCACTCAGGACCATTCTGAAGTCGGTGGTCAACGCCAGGTCGCGCCCTTCGTAGAGCTGCGACCGATCGAGACCGGGCCAGCGCCCGTAAACCTTGCCGCCGCGCACGGGGCCGCCTAACACGAACATCACGTTGGCGTGGCCGTGGTCGGTGCCTCGGTTGCCGTTTTCGCGCGCGGTGCGGCCAAATTCCGACATGGTTACAACGACGGTGTCTTCCGCTAAATCGCCGAGGTCGTTCCAGAAGGCGGCGATCGACTGCGAGAAATCGCCGAGAACGTTAGCGATCTGACCTTCGGTGTTGCCTTCGTTGACGTGGTGATCCCAGCCGCCGATATCGGCGAAGGCGACCTGCACACCGAGGTTGGCTTTGATGATTTGGGCGAGCTGCTTCAGGCTGTCGCCGAAGCGTCCCTTGGGATAATTCGCATTGGGTGCGGGCGTGTATTTCGAGGGATCGGCGCTTTTCAGCATCTTGACGGCGTCGAAGGTCTCTTCGCCGGTGCCGTGCAACACAGTATCGACCGAGTGGTCGTACATGGCTTCGAAGGTGTTTGAGATCGGCGCAGCGCTCGGATTCTTGCCGCCGACCGAGAAATCGTTCAGGTTGTTGACGGCCACGGCCGGCTCCTGGCCGGAGAGAATGCGCGGCAGCGACGGGCCGAGCGCAATCGCACGAAATGGCGACTGAGGCGAATCGTGGAGCGCAGAATTCGAGGGAAGATCGCGCAGAGCGCGGTTCAGCCAGCCGTCGTCAGTGACCTTCAGACCGGGTGTGCCGGATTCCATGAAGTCCTGCGCATCGAAATGCGAGCGCGTGGGGTCGGGCGACCCGGCGGCGTGGACGATGGCGAGATGGTTCTGCTTCCAGAGCGGCTGAAACGATGCCATCGCCGGATGCAACCCGAAAAAGCCATCGAGATCGAGCACGGATTTCTTCGGGATGTTGATGGTTGGCCGCATCGCGTAGTAGGCCGGCTCGCCGTGGGGCACAACGATGTTGAGGCCGTCGGCCGCTCCGCGCTGGAAGATGACGACCAGGCGCTTGCTGCGAGTGCCGGGATCGGCCGCGCCAAAGGCGGCGCGCGCCAGAAAACTCGGCACCGCGGTTGTGCCGACTACGGCTAAGGCTCCATTGCGAAGAAACACTCGACGGGTTATTGACATAATTGCCTCCGCTTCGAGCTACGAGCTGCGAGCTTCGAGCGAACGCGGTTGGTCGCAGCTCGTGGCTCGTAGCTCATAGCTATCTTCTCTGAAACTCCGGCGACCCCAAGATCAGTCCCGCAATCGCGGCCACGTTAGGCGGACGCTTCGGATCATCCAGGCGGCGCTGACTGATGGCGGGGTCTTCGAGTTGCTTGCTGATCGTGTCGTGCGTTTGCCGTGAAATATCGCCCGCCAGCAGGGCGTTTTCCAGGTTCGCCAGAGTTTGCTGGGCGTCGATCATTCCAGAGGGCGTCGCCGATAACGTTCCTGGTGCCGCTCCCGATGTTGTGGTTGCGCCTGCCAAGGTTGCGGAATCCACCTTTACACCGCGAACTTTTCCCCCGGCCAGGCTAAGCGCAAAATTCATGCGTGCCAACAGCGCCGAAGAATTCACCCAGGTTTCGGCCTTCATCGAATAGCCGGTCGGCGGCAACATACCATAAGGCATCATGCCCATGTTGTTGAGCGTAGCTACCAGTGCGCGCGCGTCGTCCACTTGTGCGCCACTGGCGCGCACGGCGGAGAGCACAAAT